>JBLIMQ010000191.1:0-6937 GCA_047638775.1 Flavobacteriales bacterium | reverse complement strand
ATGACGCTTATGCATGACGCTTATGGAGGAAGTTACTGCAAATTGTGACACAGAAAAACACTCGGAACTATAAATTGACACTCAATACTGTCATTAGGCCCACACAGAAAACTCCACCCAATTTACGGCCTCTCGCATAATGGGTATCGAGCGCAGCACGTCCCCGTAGGTTGCTCCGGGCGTAATCGCTAACCGAATATTAACGTCTTGCTCTTTTAAAATATCGACCTGCCCCTCTAGCACACCCAACGGGGGGAATGGGTCGAGCTCTGGGCGAATAAAATAGATTGGTACGGCTGGAGAAATCTGCCCCACATAAGGAGTGAGAAAAGTAGCCATGGGAATTGCCGCACTAAACATATCAGGGTACGTCGTGAGCATTTTTAACGTACCATCACCGCCCAGACTGTAGCCCGTTACAAGAACCCGCTCAGGGCCTATTGGCCACATCACAATAGCTAATTCAACCAAATTCTTTAACTGCTCCGCTTGGCGCGTACCGCTTATACCGCCTGTTGGCGCTAAGATAATGCCGCTCAAACTACTAAGCGATGTTAGAGCAACATTATCTAGATACTCCGGGCCGCTACCACCACCATAATGTAGCGCAACCCGCCCTGAACAAATTTTTGTCACTCCATTAGGAGACAATTAAAGGAATACTTTTAATTAACAACGTCGACGATTGGCGAATACGATTAGCGCGCTTCAGTGAATTTATGCGACAAACTAATCAGGTTGTCGCGAGACCATATACGGTTTAAACATAAATGCCATGCCCCGACTAAATGTTGGATATTTAACACCACCGTGATGAAAACCCTCCATCACATGAAATTCATACTCAAAGCCTTTATACCCTCGACGTGATATTAGTTGATCAAAAGCTTTAGCTTCGTATTTCCAATTAAATTCTGTTTCTTGATCACCCACGGTCATAAATAACCTTACAGGCAAAGACCTTGAAGGTTCATCTAACCAAAGTTCTTTTCTATTACCCCAATAGAAATCTATCTCGCGCTGTATAATCCAACGTCGTCCGTATAAGATTGCAGGGCTACTCGATATAATACCTTGAAATAGCTCTGGTTTTTCGAACATGGCGTAAAGGCCAAATAGGCCACCATAAGAGCCGCCTACGAGTACGCTGAACGATGAATCGACTCTAAAGTTATTTTCTGAATACGGGATTACCTGTGTTTCAATAAACTGTAAAAATGCTTTTGCATCACCACTATTAGTATCAGCCCTACTAACAACTGGTGTGTAGTCGATTTGACGTAGTTTTTCAAGATCTAAATCTTCACAATCATACCCAATGCCTACAACAATCATTTCAGGTACGTATTTATCGTATTTTAATGAGCCCAACATCCCGGTTAGCGCATTAAAATCCCAGTAAGGGTCGAGCAAATATAATACGGGGTATTATTTGTCGATATTTATCCTGTAGCTCGCGGGTAAATGAACGGTTAATTGATACTGTTTATTTCGCGTATCTTCGCTTGCGAGAGCGTACTGCTCCACCATATAGCCTTCATAATTTTCAAACTCCATGGCGTAAGAAAAACTAGACAGTAACGCAATCAGAAACATAAATATTCTCATAAAAACCACTCCATTAATGATACGAGTACTAGAGTCTAAATTCGTATAATTCAAGTACAAAAAAACGTCCCGCCGAAACGAGCCAAAGACAGGGGATGAAAAATTTAACGGTTGTTAGCCTGAGCTTGCGCTTCGATAGTTTTTGGCTCCGACACATCGCGACATAGCAACATGTCGACAACCCGCCTTGAAGCACCATGGTAAAAACCGGTTTCTTTCGAGAAGTTAATCGGGTTTTGGAAGGTGCCAAATAGTATGTCGAATATTGGCAGGTCTGAATAATTTGAAGCTTGAAAATTTTTGCTGTGATGTACAGAATGGCTTTCTGGGCACTGAATGATGTACCCCAGCCATACGGGTGTTTTGATGTTAGTGTGTTGAAATATCACAATAAACATAGAGCCGTATAAATAGAGAGTAACGGCCTCTGGCGATAAGCCCACTAGCAACACCAAGCTCAGACTTCCCAAAAAGGTAAAGCCAATGATATCTAATGAGCTAAAGTAAAAGGCACCATAACTATCAAGCCGTTCGGCACTATGATGAAATTGGTGAAGTACTCGCCATAACACTCTATTATTGTGCATCTCCCTATGCCAGATGTAGAGAAAAAACTCGAAAACCAACAAGCCTATAAAGGCTGCTAAATACGGGTTCAAGGCACTAATATCAAGTAATTGATAAGGTAATAGATAGGCATCCCACACCATAGGTAAGTAGGTAGAGATATAGACGTAGCCGAAAAAAGTAATGATAGCGCGTGGCTTCCAGCCTTTTACTTTTGCCAGTTTTTGCGCTGGGAATATCGCGTCTAAGCTAATGAGTGCAATATAGATAGCTATAAGCGTTGAGGACAATGGGTCGATAAGTATTTCTAATGGCGTTGGCATGCAATGCCCTCCCTATTTATATCAGATACTTTTTTGCAATGCGTTAACAAGCAAGTGCGTTAAGTATCTGATTAATCCGAAGTTTTTAAATAACGTGTGGCTATTAATTTGCTAATGGTTCTCTAACGTCCATCGAATTACAAAATTTTACCCTACAGATTAACTCAGTCTCTGTGAACTAACATGCACAGCATTACAAAGGTACAGGCCTTGCCATCTTATCGGGTGTTATCAGCTCACCCGACGCTTCTAGAGCCTTAAGGCGATTACGGGTATCCGCTAATCGTGAGCTCATCCGATTTAAGGCCTCTTGAAACTTTGGCCTATCATAGAGTGGGCGATAAACGTCGCCAGTAAGAATCGTGACGGAGCCTTGACCAGAATCAACATGCTCAATAAATGACTGTATCGCCAAATCGTAATGATCTAGCGCTAGGTAAACGCGTGTTTTCCAATCACTTTCTCGGGTATTCAAACCGCCATAAGGTACTACGAGCAGCACTTGTAAACACTTTTGCAGAAGGCTCTGTGCGCGTGCAGAATCACCAAGCGCACTCAGTATTCGCCCAATTGCAGCAGCCGGAATGAAGTTCGTTGCATCAATATGAGCATCGTCCTCAAATAGCTTGGGATAATGGCGGCGGTAATATTGCTCTACATCGTCAAGACGGTTGACCTTTAGAGCCTCTGTAACACTATCAAAAACAAATATGGGGAAAGCAAATTGATCGGAAACACCGCCAAGAAAAACATCAATTGCGGAGCCATGCTCGCCACGCTGCAAGCCTATTAAGGCTTCGGCGAATTTAGCGTTATCGGAATTTGGCGCAAGATCAATACTGTATTGAAGCCAATCGCGAGCCAAATCACTGTCTCCCACCATCAAATAAATAGTGGACATTATCATGGAGTTAAATGGCACATCAGGATCAAGTTCAAGATTTTTACTTAACGCGAGCTGCGATTCAACCAAGTGGCTTCCTTGCCAATAATGAAGGTCCGATTTTGCGCTATAGGCAGTCGCAAAATTGGGACTGCGCCGAATTATGGCCTTCACACGCGATAAAGCTTCATCAAATCGGCCTGCATCAATTAGGGCATTTACAAGGTTCGTGTCGGCGAGGTCATCATTTGGACTTAAAGTGATTACCTTAGTGAATATATCAACCGCCTTATAAGGCTGACGTAAATTCCAAAGTAAAAATACACCATACTCGGTTAAACTTGATATTGAATTTGGGCTTAACTCTATTGCTCGCTCAAAGACTTTTGCCGCACCGTTAAAGTCTCGTTGATGTTTTTTTAGCACGGCTAAGGCTGTATAATCTTCACTAGACGCAGGATCTATTTCGAGTGACCGCTCAATAAGTGGTTGTACTAAGCTCATTTGTGATTGCGCAGGTAAACCCGACCAAAAAATTTGTGCTAAATGATGTCGAGCCAACTCTGCATAAGAAATTGCAAAGTTTTTATCGTGCTCTATGGATTTTTCAAACTCATGAACAGCATCATAAAAGCCCTGACGTGTACCTTTACTCCCATTAAATCTCGCTCGAAAGTACACTTCTAGTGCCAATAAATTTTGCGTAGGCAGCTTAGTACTTGGTGCCAAGACTGCATCTAGCTGCGTGGCAATCGCCAATGCGATTTCACTCTGTATTAAGAATATATTTTCAGCGCTGAGTTCATGCGTATACGATTCCGGCTAAAGCTGTACATTATTTTCAGCCTTACTAAGCTGCACATTTATTCTAATTTCACTCCCTGAACGCCGAACGCTGAACGCCACCTTCGAGAATTGTCGCAACCGATAACTCTTGCCCCACTGTGCGCAGGTTTTTTTTGGTATCACGATAGTGCAACACCGAAGATCGAGCAATCGTTTTAATATCGTACAGTTTAGACAACTGCGTCAACAAGTCACTATGAATACCATCGGCAAAATAATTGTCATTTTCCATCACGCTAAGGTTTTCAAAAGGAAGAATGGCGATTGATCGGTTTTCGATGTTCACACTCGTAGGCTTAAGGTCATGCGATGTAGATTTCTCTACCGTAAAACTATTCAATAGCAAATATACAACCGCAACAGATAGCGTCGATAAAAGTACAACAGCCATTCGATTTAGGAGCGAACTCGAATCTACACTGGGTAACTTTTTGGTTACTTTCGACTTATTCGAAGAATCGGCCTGTTGAGGAATATCATGAAGCGCAGCAACAAACTGATAACCTCGCCCATGAATCGTCTTAATAACGCCTTGCGGCTGCCCATTATCGCCTAGTGCAGAGCGTGCAATTTTTATATGATTACTTAAAGTAGCGTCGAAACTCCCAATCCAAACCATATACGATCGAAAATCTCTTGCCGTGTTACGACTCGCTCTCGGTGACCAACAAGGTAAACGATCACATCGAATACCTTTGGCTCAATAGCAACAATGATCTGATTCTTTCGCAAACAAAACTCATCCGTACTTATTTCAAAATCACCAAAACGGTAAATCATGAATACTCTCCATTTGACACAATAACGCAAATCTTAGATTAATTACCCCATGCCATTATAACACTCACATTGCCGCCGAGCATGAAAGAAGCATTTTACTGGAAAACCGCTAAATGGCTGGCCAGAAAAGGTTGACCACTACATACTCAGTCATCGGACTGATCTTCATTTTAAATTGGGACAGCTACAGATCAAACCCGTCTTTATTATTCATAGCGTACTCATATTAACGCTCTGCGTAAGCAAACATATCAACAATGACAAGCACTCTAACCCCAAACGTACTTTATCCATTTTTGGAGAACCACTTAACCGTGAAAGCACGAAATTTTTCCAGTTAGCACTAAATTTTACGTACTAATTAGTCCGAAACTCATCACATACATACCCACGCATAACTGAAAACGTATACTTATATAATGTCCGATTAAAGCGTTATCAAACGTGCAACCATACTTCTAAAACAAAATCACTGCGATTGTTAGACTTCACTCAAGATTTTTACTTTATGTGGGTAGGTGTTTTGAGCTGTACTCGACTATGAATCCTGCGATAACATGGCGCAGTTACGTAATACGGCCATCACTGGCACACAAAACTGTCACAAATCATAAACCACAGGTTAATTGGACATTATATGCATTACATCTATCTTACTGGAATCGTACTTATCGCATGGGGAGTACTAAGTTCCTTGTGGGTTATCTTCGGTGTGGGATACAGATTGGTTAATAAAAGTACGAGTAAAAATTACTTTATCCGAAGAAAGAAAATTTATTATTGCCTAGGTGGAAATTTCTTCAATCTAGGATCAAGTGAAATGAAAAGCGTTGATATCTCCTCATTTGTGGTAATGAGTTCGAATTTTTCAAAAGATAAAAACCATGTTTATTTTCGTCAATCTATTCTTTTAAACGCAAACCCAAAGGGGTTTCAGTGCAACGAGGAATTAAAAATTAAACAAAACGAAAATGGACAATGGACAATGGACAATGGACAATGGACTATGGACTATAGATGACGCCTAAGACAAGAGCCCTATCTGAAGGGCTGTGACGACTGCTCGGCTTGCGAACACTCATGCGGTCGTAACGAAACCCAGGACCTATAACCTTCTTTGAGACCCGATAGTACGTTAACCGAACCCATTGTACAGCCTGCGCTCATGCGGCTGGCTAATCCTAACCAAAAAAAAGCCCACTTAAGCCACCACTTAGATCACAGCCAGTAGGTTGAATTTTTCCGAGACTATCAATAGTTGCTCTGCATTAACTGTGTTTCTATATGTCAAAAATAGTCATCACGACAAAAATTTGATATTCAGCCCCTTTAAAACATCAGCCCCTTTAAAACAATAGTGCACGTAGTTAAATATGCCCCTATAGAACATGACGTTCACCGTCATAATCAGCTAAATCCCACGACACTGCGCCTCCAACACTCACTCTATTCAGTTTCGTCACCAAAACGCATTGGTAGAAGTGTATTCCCTATAACTTATTGATATAAACCAAATGCTCGACTCACCTATAGTTAAATACGAATACAAACTATTTATGAGCTTCGACAATATGCAAATATGATTTTTAAATCAATCTCTCCGCAAAAAACAGATCATTATATTATTGATAAGCGGCCTAGTACCGATGATAACCGTAGCGTTACTTTCCCTTAATATGGCCAGTAACGAGATACGAAATCAGGCCTTTAACCAGCTAGAGGCCGTGCGGGAAATTAAAGCTTCCGCCATTAAACGCTATTTTTCCACCGTAGAAAGTCAACTCGTAACCATGGCGAATACACCGTCTGTTATACAGGCTATGAATAGCTTCCCAGAAGCTTTCGCCAACGCCCTTAGCGAGGAAAACCTGAGCGATGGCCAGTTGGGCCAGTACAAAGAGGAATTACGTAGTTATTATGGTTCTGAGTT
>JBLIMQ010000190.1:0-6944 GCA_047638775.1 Flavobacteriales bacterium | reverse complement strand
TTTTCAGCTTCTAATCGCTTAACTTTCGAGAGTTCTTTGGCTTGCTTAGAAGATACTTCAGTTACTTTTTTACGTTTGTCTGCCACGATCTTGCCTTCACGATATTCTTTTCGCCATCGTGACAGCATAAATGGATGTATGTCGAGAGTGACGGCAACTTCTTTAACCTGAACACCTTCAATCAAACTTAACTGAACGGCTTTAACTTTGAATTCATTTGAGTATTGCCATGTTTTTCTGGGCTTTGTGTATTTGGGCATTGGACACCTTATCTGTTAGATGTTGGTGTCCGTTAAATCGGGGGAAGATCAACGTCCGAGTGCTTTGACTTGTTAGGGCGTCCTGGCGGTGTAGGAACACTTGACGATTCAATGCCGTCCTTAATCCACAACGACCACTGCCGTAGTATTCCACCATTCCTTGTTTTTGAGCCCTCTGACCAATTTAGGTTATATTCATCCGATATTTGAGCTGCGATATTTTTAACACTTATTTTTGGTTCAGCTTGCAAAATTTCGATGCACCTCAACAACGAATTTTCGTTCTTCGCTGCAGCCCATATCGCCTCTTTAGCTCCACCAGATTTTGAAATTGAATCAGTATTTACAAAAACACAGCCGTCCGTAACCGTTACCAATTCGAACCTTTTTAGAACTGAAAGCTCATTCCTGCCTATTGTTTCGATTTTAGCTCCTGAGCTAGGGATAGAGCCAAGAGCAGCAAAGGCAGCGAAAGGAGACACAGAAACGGAGAATACCTTTCCGCGCTGCTTACCACGCCGCGCTAGGCCAACTCTATCTAAAATAGCAGCCCCGGTGTCTTGCACAACCAGATCGTTTCCAGCACGCAATAGAAACCCGCAGTAAATGAGGTAGTTTGTTAATCTATTCGAATACGTATTCCAAGTTTTCTCGCCAAACTTTGCTTTTGGTATACACTCTCTAAAGGTTTCACGAACAACGCTGGGGGTTATAGTTTTACCAGAATAACTTTTAAATAGTGCGACCTTTAACGAGTGTTTAGCTAGTGTTTCACGTAGAAGTTTTAGTATGGTGCCTTCATCGTTTAATCCAAGCTTATGACTTATCTTAAAGGAGGTCCCTTCCCGCTCTGCCAAACCAAGCATCACGAGGTCTGCACCAATATTCCAAATTGTCTTTTCATTAAGTCCTACACTGTTTCCAATTTGTACAGAGTCGGAATATTCATTCACTTTCAATTTAGTGCATATATTTAGTACAGAAGATGGGTCTGATGTCGGTATGTAGTTATAAGGAACAACGGGGACCCGTCCCGTTAGAAGGTAATCTTTGAAAATATCCCAGTATATATTAAGTCGATCACCACTCTTTATAATCAATCGTTTGTGGACAAGGTTATTCAAAACAGTCGTTCCTGACGTTTCAATAATTTCACTCCAGTCAGCAGGTGCTTTCTGGGCAATAAGTTTCAAACATGCCAGCTCCTGGTGAGTTAGAATGTTTATATCCGCTTGAAATAGTCGCTCGACATCCAAATCGAGGAGAACTGAATCTGCTCTCTCACCCTTCGTTATACTTTCATATAGATTAATGCATAGTTTTTTTAACAACCATGGAAAACCTTGGCTAACCTCAGTGACTTGATGCCTAATTTCTGCGGATATCTTTTGGTCTATTTCTTTTTCGAATTTTGTGATTGATTTGGAAATTTCTCCCCTCTCAAAAACATCTAATCGATATTCCCTTCTGTGGTCAGCTAATTCATGCCATAGATGATAGGCAGGATGATCTTGTTGGGTGGTACTATCAGTTTTCCATGCAAAACCTAAAACCAGATTACTTTGGCTGCCTGCAACGTCTAGCATTAAATCTTTAGCGGCATTAAATATTCCAAACAGCTCGGGTTTAGAGTAAAGCTCTTCAAACTGATCAAATACCAGACAAACAACTTGCTCCTTGCGTTCCAGAGAGCTTAAGTAGTTTTGAATACTGCTAGAATTTAAAGGCGAGCTTGGATCAGTTAGACTAAGCTCAATTTCGTCTCCAAACCCGGATTTTTGTGCTTCTCTTAATGAAGCTATTAATGAAGCCGGAATATACGAGGGCTCCCGAGCCCCTCGTATATCAACAGCATAAACAAAATACCTATTTTTATAACGGACATTTCTAGATCTATCTCTGAGTTTTGCAATTAAGGAGCTTTTTCCAAGACCCGAATTTCCAGTTATTGCAAATATTCTCGTACCTGAATTTTCTTTGGCTGACTCCAAAAAACTTAATATTTCTTTTTGCGTATCATCACGGCCTACAAAATCCTTGGGCCGAGCTGGTCGGTAATCATCCCAAGACTCACCAATCTGAACTTGTACAACAGGAGGTAATTTATTTGATAAAGTATTAGCGGTCGCTTTTTCTTCTCTTATTCCCACTCTAAGATCGTAGTCTGCAATTGTTGTATCTAGGTTGGCTAGATTTTGAATGGTATCTTCGTCACGAATATGCTTGCCATTTGAAGCACCGTAAATTAGAACCCCGTATGGTGCGCCGCCCTTTAAGGTATATACGCACCAGTACATACCATATTCAGACAGTAGAAGAGTCCAATCTCCCAATTCTTCCGGGGTATCAACTAACTCCCTTGCCGCTAAAACTGGTGGCTCACTAATAATCGATGAGCTCTTCAGAGCCTCAACGATTACTTTCGGGTAGTAGAAGCTTAACCTCTCAGATTTCTCTTTAGGCTTTGACTTCCAGCTCTCAACAAAACCCTTAGCGTCTTTGGTAAATTCCGATGTCGATATTAACCACCCTTCAGAATATTCTTCACAATCTACGGTGCCCCAAAGCTGCCTTAAAACAGGTGCCGATACTGGGTCTTTTTGGGCCTTACATTCAACATATATTTCTTTCCCATTCACCCTGTGTTTACATAGTAAATCCAGTTCAGCACCGACTATTCTTATTTCTCCAATAACATCGTAGTTTTGTGATAACAACAGTTTCTTGGCTAGTCCTTCTAGCAGATCTCCTTTTGCTTTATTGCTACTACCTTTTTTGCATGCAACATCAATTCTCATTTCACGTCCTTTAATAATATCTTTGCTCGCAGTGCAATTTCGTTCTGTGAACCTGGTGCGACCCTAACGCCAACAGCAAGCGCGCCGTTTTTTGGCGTCGCGTTGACTGTTTTTGTTAGAAGTTTTCACGCGCACTATTTTCCTACTGCAACATGGTAGGTCGTAAAACACCGACCTAGTTGTTCTGTTTTATGAACTTTTGTAGACATTTTAATTAGTGCCTTGTACTCAGGTCTACTATCAAGTAGATGAAATAGTATTTCTTTATGCCCCAGCTCGTTAGCCCAACACATGAGAATTTTGAAAATGGGTATGCCAAAACCCCAGAATTTTTGTGAGATAACAATAGCTAATTCAAAACCATTATCATCTGGCTGAATTCCACACCAACCGGCTAATTCACCATCTATATTAACTGCCCGAATACGACAGCCTTGTATCCCATCCACTCTAATTTTATCTTCCATCCACGCTTGAAGGCTGGGGGCATCAAAATATGGATGATCGATTAAATGTATTCTCAGAGATTCCTCATTGACAATCGCCAAGAAGTCTTCTGGATTCACTTGATTGAAGCACAAAAATTTAATTTCACTCATATCTCGATACTTCTAACAGTTTTATTCATGCGCATGCGCGTTTTGACGCTTCGCTTCCTTTTTATATTTCGAGTCTAACCCACTGTCTATGCTACGAAAAGTGCCTCAAGAAAGTTAAACCTATAGGGTGTAAACGCGCATGCGCGTTTACACCCCGGTTTACTATTTACATTTGGCACACTATCACTCTGGAAAAATTCGTAACGTATTGATTAGTCTTGTATTTCTATGAGTCGTCGGCGGCAATTCGAGCATGACAATTTTGGTGTTGGAACGTAAACGCGCAAAGAATCTGCTAATTCGCTAGATATACTGTATACAAACTACAAAGCTATTAATAAATCTGCGGATATTGCTTGTTGAAATAGGGCGGGGCTATGAGATATGTTTGCGGTGCCGAATGGCGAGCAGATGTTTAAGAGGGATTAATGTGATTAATGGCAGTCGCGAAAAAGTGTCGCTCTTAGGGTGGGGGCGAGTCGCCCCTCGGTGCTTCGCATTTATTATTTAAAACGCGCTTTTAAAAAAATTCGCGCAATGAGTTTGCGTAAGTTTGTTTTAATACCGCTTCTACATCAATGCCTTTTACCTCTGCAATTTTCTCAGCAATAAATGGCAAATACTTAGGTGCGTTTTCAACACCACGATAGGGCATAGGGGTTAAGTAGGGTGAATCCGTTTCCAGTAGTAATTGCTCCAGCGGTGTAGCAGCAACCACCTCTCGTACGTTGTCGGCTTTGTTAAAGGTCACAATACCGTTAATACCTAAGCAAAAACCTAACTCTACCGCGACTTTTGCCAGCTCCATGCCAGAGGTGAAGCTATGCACAACACCTTTGCGTTTCATTTGTGGTGCGTATTCTCGCAAAATCGCCATGGTATCGTCGTCAGCTTCGCGGGTGTGAATCACCACGGGCATTTCGAACTCTACCGCAAGCGCAAGTTGGCGTTTAAATACGGCTTTTTGCACATCGCGGTCACAATGGTCGTAGTAATAATCGAGGCCAATTTCACCGACAGCAACCACCTTGTCGTCGCGTAAATTGGCGCGCATAAATACTTCGGTATCGTCGTTAAATTCTGCCGCATCGTGCGGATGCACGCCTAAGGTGGCACTGACATCGTTATTAGCATGAGCTAGCGCCATAGCGGTTGGCATATTGCTGGGCGTAACACTAATCGTCATAAAGTGTTCTACCCCAATTGCCCGAGCGGCATTCAATATTTCGTCTGGACTACCGTCTTTGAGGTAGTCGAGGTGAAAGTGAGTCTCGATGATGGGCAGTTGGTATTGAGGGATGTCGCGGCGCTTTTTACTCATAACGTCTGTTTGCTGGATAAAATTGGCCATCAGTATAGCGTTTGACACTCAGGTACGGCCAGCAAACGTAAACAATGCTCAAAATTGTCATATTACGACGTTTTCTCGTAAAGCAGGTTTGAATTCAGCTGCTACACTTCATTCGAATTTGGCGCAGTCACTGACTGTAAATACGCATTCTCGGCATTGTCCGTGATTACGACGCAATCGTTGCGCGATGAAGAGAAAGTAATGAGTCAAGGTTTAAACAAATTGATCAAGCATTGGGTAAGGGCACTACGAGAACCAAAACGCCTGACCGCAGTTCAATGGAATGATATGGAAACTTGTGCAGTGCAGCTTAATGGTGGAGAGGACGACGCCGAGCGCTTGTACAAAGAAATTTGTCGTGAGTGCCATCGTATAGAACAGATGACGGGTATTCATATCAATCCGTCGTAACCGAGAACTTACGGCATAATCTATGACCAGCAAAAAGCAAAGCCCCACATCCCTGTGAATTCTTACGTTATCTGCAGTTATCCTTGAGCAATATTGGCTTTCGCCGTAATCGCCCCATCAGCCGCGTTGGCTAACTCTTGTCCTTTTAGTACAAAATGACGACTGTAATATTGTTTGTGTTCGTCGTGTTCGTGGAAGTTATGTGGCGTTAAAATGGCCGTTAATACTGGTACTTCGGTTTCTAACTGTACTTGCATTAAGCCAGTGCATACCGCTTGGGCGACGAAATCGTGTCGATAAATACCGCCATCGACTACTAAGCCGCTGCAAGCAATTGCTGCATAGCGTCCCGTCTTGGCTAATAGTTTGGCTTGTAGCGGAATTTCATAGGCGCCAGGCATGGCGACAACGGCGATATTGTCGGCCTTGTATCCGCGACTAACCATCTCGGCAGTAAAGCCTTCAAGACATTTCAGTACGATCTCAGCGTGCCAAGACGCGTGGATAAAGGCGATGCGCTGTTCGGCGCGATTGATTGTGTTCGTTAAGCTCTGATTCATCACTAATCCTAAAAATACTAAGGTGAATCAGGGCGAACGGGCAGGCATTAGCGAAGCCTATGATGGCATCACTAGTGTCTTGCACGCTCTCTCTTATCCGGACTATGACCGTCGGCTCTGGAGTCTCACCAGATCTGCTGACCCCACACATATAAAATGTGGGCGCTCGCGGGCTTGGAAATTGAGTTTCTTTACCGCCGGTGGGGAATTACACCCCGCCCCGAGAACGATTTCACCGCAGAGTATCGCTGATAATGTGCGGTGAGGGCGGCAATATAGGCAAGTTGAAGGGTTTCGTCAAAGTGCTAACGCGCCTGAAACAGTGTGTTAGCGCAATCTAAATAGCGCTTAGCCGCCGTCGGGGAGTAAATCGTCTTGCATCATTTCAATGGTTTCAGCGATATCTTCAGCTTCTTCATGGAAGTAAGCAATGTGATACATGGCTTCGCCTTCTTGCGCCAAAGGAATGTTTTGTTTACCGATGATGATGCCTTCTTTATTCGCTTTTACGGTATCCAATATCGTACCGAAGGGGTCGCTAATGGTCGCCAATAGGTCATCTTTAACAACCCAGTCGCCTAGTTTTTTGTGGTGATTAACGAAACCGCTGTCGGTGGCGCGTACCCAAGAGCTATGGCGCGCTATAACAGGTTCGATGACATTACGTTTACTGCGACTTTTAGGAATCATACCCAGATGACGCATGACATCGAAGGTGCCACGCACGCCTGCACGAATGCAGAGTTCATCAAAGCGCAGGGCTTCACCGGCTTCGTACAATAGAATACGAGTACCCATTTCTGCAGCGCATTGGCGTAGCGAGCCATCGCGTAAGTTGGCATTCAATAACACGGGAACCCCAAAGGCATGGGCCAGTTCGGAGGTTTCTTCATCATCTAGGTTGGCGCGAATTTGCGGTAAGTTGGTACGATGAATCGCACCGGTATGAAAATCGATGCCGTAAT
>JBLIMQ010000189.1:0-6991 GCA_047638775.1 Flavobacteriales bacterium | reverse complement strand
TCCCGCCTCTTAAGCGCGGCCATATTCGAATCGAGCTCCACCAGTTAGCGTTCGATTCGCCTACGCAAAATTACCCCGACGCCTTTTCGGCTTCGGTTGAAAGCTGGAATAGCATTGCACAACAAAACAACCGTATCGATTTAAACTTAAGGGCTTTTGAGCCCTAAAGCTTTATTCGAGCACGCTATTTAAGTTCAAAGTTCGGCTCGCGTTTCTCAAAAAATGCTCGTCCGGCTTCAGCAAATTCAGGCCCGCTAAGGGCCTTAGAAAAACAGCTCAATTCGCGCGCCATCACGTCATCAACACTTGAATTTTGCGATTCCCTCAGGAGTCGCTTACTGTTGCGTAAAGCCTCAGGAGCACGTTTAACAAGCACATTTGCAATCAATACGGCCTGCTCTAGCGGGTACTCGACAATCGACGTCACCAAACCACCTGCGTACGCTTCATTCACATCGAAGGGCTCCGCAAGCAATAACCATTCTGTAGCCCGTAACATACCCGCCAGTCTCGGCAACAAAAGCGAAGATGCAAACTCGGGACACAAGCCCAATTTGGCAAAAGGAAGGCTAAACATCGCGCCCGGCCCTGCGTAGACGAAATCGCAATGAAGAAGCAAGGTTGTGCCAATACCAACGGCTGGGCCTTCCACCGCCGCAATGATCGGCTTACTAAGGTCTCGCAAAGCGGTCATAAACTCGAGAACAGGGTTCTGCTCGGCTGATT
Organism: Flavobacteriales bacterium; assembly: GCA_047638775.1. GTDB lineage: Bacteria > Pseudomonadota > Gammaproteobacteria > Pseudomonadales > Cellvibrionaceae > Agaribacterium. The sequence continues at coordinate 6,265 of JBLIMQ010000189.1, read as the reverse complement.
CAAATGAAACATTAAGAAAGTCAGAAAGGTCATTACCACTGGTAAATACACCTTCGCTTCCCGTCAATATGACACAACGAATCGACTTATCTGTATCCGCTTCTCTTATGGCCTCAGCAAGGGCTTTATACATACCCTTGTCCAGCGCGTTCTTTTTGTCTGGACGATGAATATTTAGCTGTAAAACCCCATCATTAGGGCTAGTTATTTTTATCTTCGACATATTTTCCCTCACTCTACTGTTAATCCTACTTGCATCCTCTAGCCCTACCGCTACAATCCTTCGCTTTCGCACTTAAGATTGATTGAGCCGACATACCTATGAATATTCGTACCCTTTTAAACAGCCGCGTAAGTGAAGCCATGGTCGCAGCAGGAATTCCCCCTGAATGTGCCGCTCATGTCACGCCAAGTAAAAACGCTCAATTTGGCGACTATCAAGCCAACGGCGCAATGGCTGCAGCAAAAGTTATGAAGACCAAACCTCGAGATTTGGCTCAAGGTATTTGCGACAAGCTCCAATTAGATGGTATTGCTGTAAAAACTGAAATAGCCGGACCGGGCTTTATTAATATCTATTTAGACCCTACATGGCTCGCACAACAAGCTTTATCTAGCTCCAACGATAGTCGCTTAAATATTGAAAAGCGAGCTACTGCCGAAACCGTCGTAATCGATTACTCATCACCCAACCTTGCCAAAGAAATGCATGTTGGGCATTTGCGCTCGACCATTATTGGCGATGCGATCGCACGTGTTCTTGAATTTCAGGGAGATAGTGTTATTCGTCAAAACCATGTAGGCGACTGGGGAACGCAATTTGGCATGCTCATCGCTGAGCTTGAAGACCAAATGAGCGAGGGGGAGTCTGCAGAACTTGCACTAAAAGATTTGGAGAAATTCTACCAGCAGTCTAAAAAACACTTTGACGATGACGAAAACTTTGCCAATCGTGCCCGTGATTACGTTGTTAAACTCCAAGGTGGCGATAGCAGTGTTCTTAAGCTGTGGGAACAATTTCGTAGCGTATCGCTAACGCACGGCAGTGAAGTATATAGCAAACTCAATATTAGCCTTAAAGATGCTGATGTTTATGGTGAAAGCGCGTACAACGATGACTTAAAGCCCCTTGTGAGCGAACTAAAAGCCTTAGGCTTAGCTAAAGAAGATGCTGGAGCACAAGTCGTTTTTCTGCAAGAACTGGCTGATAAAGAAGGCAATCCAAGCCCCGTTATTATTCAAAAGAAAGATGGCGGCTACCTCTATGCCACAACCGACCTTGCCGCTATTCGTTATCGGGCAAACACCCTAAATGCCAAGCGCGTCATTATTGTTGTCGATGATCGCCAGTCATTACATCTAAAACAAGTGTTTATAGTCGCAAAGAATGCAAAATTTCTCGCAGACGATGTGCGCCTAGAACATAAAGCCTTCGGGAAAATGCTCGGTAAAGACGGCAAACCCTTTAAGACACGTACCGGTGGCACCATTAAATTGGCCGAGCTCCTCGACGAATCTATCGGCAAGGCCACTCAGATTGTAAAAGAGAAAAATCCCGAATTAAGTGCTGACGAGATCCATGAGGTCTCACGTAAAGTCGGAATTGGCGCAGTTAAGTACGCAGATTTAAGCAAGACACGTACAAATGACTATGTATTTGACTGGGACTCCATGCTGTCATTCGAAGGTAATACCGGGCCCTATTTGCAATATGCTTATACGCGTATTGCGAGTATTTTCAAAAAAGCCAATGAAGAGATGTCTGCTACTAATTACCCCATTGAGCTCAATCATGATGCTGAACGAACCTTAGCACTCAAGGCTCTGCAGTTCTCTGAAGTCATCGAACAAGTTTCAGCCGAAGGGTTTCCCCATGTTTTGTGCGCCTATCTTTATGAGCTTTCCAGTAATTTCATGAGTTTTTATGAAGCTTGCCCAATCTTAAAAACTGAAGTAGCCGAAGCACAGCGTAATAGCCGCCTCCAATTGAGTAAGCTCGTCGCTGGAACGATGAAAACGGGGCTCGACCTTCTTGGTATTGAAACCATGAACCGAATGTGATTTTGGCGCCAGAGTCCCAACTTCCACATTCTGAGGAATTTGGGACCTAAGCATTACAGCTTTCAACGCTTATGTTCTAAGTAGGGTAGATTTTAACGCTAATGGCGTTTATCCTTGCTCACCGCTGTTTCAGCGTAATACTCCGCCTTCATGCGCCATATTAGTGCATTGAAGAGTATATTCGCTCATCCTTTGATGAGAGATAAAAAACCATAATTTCGGAGAAAGTTGAAGCTAAGTGTTTAGATAGATCAAATATCTAACTATGAAGATTCGTGTTTAATATGTAACTTGCCGCCCAGTCCGTTTAACTATAAGGGCTAAATGCGACAAAATTGAGGCAAATTAAGCTGCCAGTCAGTAAGTGAAACACGACTACCTCGCTAGCAAAGTACTTCAGCTTATATCCCCGATAAATGCGGAGTAACGACAATATTTATTAAGGACGAAAAGTAAATAACTCTTAGCCGAAGAGTAAAACCGACAACCTTATTATAAACCTGTAACAATTTGGGTTTATCGAGAACTGATTTTAGACAACAAATGGTGGAATGAATGAGTAGTGCCAATCTGGCCTTAAGAGCCCCTTTGAGCGGTCCATTGATGCCGATTACCGAAGTCCCTGACCCTGTGTTCGCGCAGAAGTTAGTGGGAGACGGTATAAGTATTGATCCAATAAATGACATTTTGCGTGCCCCCTGTGATGGCAAAGTAGTTCAACTACACCGCGCCTGTCACGCGATCACTATTCAAGCCGAAAATGGCCTAGAAATCATGATGCATATTGGCATCGATACTGTTGGCTTAAAAGGTGCCGGTTTTTCGCCGAAAGTTGCTATTGGCGATCAAGTAAAAACAGGTGATGAGTTAATACAATTCGATCTCGATTTTATTGCCACAAAAGCCAAAAGTCTGTTAACGCAAATTATTGTGCTTAATAGTGATCAAGTTAAAGAGTTTCGTTATGGTTCGGGCTTCGCCAACATTAATGAAGACATTATATTAGAACTTACGCCTATTGCAGCTAGTGGACAAGAAGAGAGCAACAATTTTACCGCCATCACTTCAAAATCTATCCCTGTACCCAATCCAACCGGCCTACATGCGCGCCCAACCGCGATGCTGGTAGCCGAAGCTAAAAAATTCACCAGCACCATTCAAATCGATAAAGCCGGTGAAAAAGCCAATGCCAAAAGCTTGGTAAGCATCATGGGCTTAGAAGTTAACTGCGGTGACATCATCACAGTTGTTGCAAGTGGAGCCGATGCAGAACAAGCTATCGCAAGCTTAGTGCCGTTAGTTGAAAGCGGCCTCGGCGAAGATTGCCCGCCCATTAGTAGTAATGCTAGCAGCAGTGCAAATACAGCTGAAGCAATCGATGATGAAGGTGAAGATGACGTAGACGTAGACGTAAACACTGATCCAAACCTCCTTAAAGGCGTTAGCGCTTCGCCAGGGCTTGCTATTGGTAAAGTCTTCCAGCTTAAGCGCGACGAAATTAAAGCACCTGAAACTGGTGGCGATGCAGCTAGTGAGCAAGCAGCACTTAAAGCAGCATTAACTACAGCGCACTCGCAGCTACAAGAACTGCAAGATAAAGTCGACGATAAAGAAAAGGCTGCAATCTTTGCGGCCCACCAAGAGCTCCTCGATGATCCAGAGCTGATTGAAAGTTGCGAAGCGGCCATTCAATCAGGTAAGAGTGCCGCATTTGCCTGGCAAACAGCCTACAACGTCCAAGCTGAGATGCTCAGCAAGCTCAAAAACGAAGTCCTAGCAGGTCGTGCCAATGATCTTCGCGATGTAGGGCGTCGTGTATTACAGCTCGTTATGGGCCTCGCAATTGACGAAACTGAAGTTCCAGACAATACCATTTTGATTGCTGAAGACCTTACCCCATCCGATACCGCTAATTTGGATCGCGATAAAGTATTGGGATTCTGTACTCAGTATGGCGGCTCATCTTCTCACGTAGCCATTTTGGCTCGCTCGATGAATATCCCTGCTATTGCCGGTATTGAGGCGCGAGCATTGAATATTGAGAACGGCACCGCTGTTATTCTTGATGCCGACAAAGCGGAGCTAACGCTCAACCCAACAGATGACGATATTGCTAAGCTGAAAGCCGAACAAATAGCGATTGCGAAGACACAGCAAGAAGAGATGGATAATGCCCACCTTCCAGCGACGACAACGGATGCGCATACCGTTGAAGTTGTTGCCAATATCGCCAATGTCGGAGACGCTGAGCAAGCAACAGAATTACACGGCGAAGGTGTTGGCCTGCTGCGTTCAGAATTTGTTTTCATGGATCGCGCAACTGCTCCCGACGAAGAAGAGCAGTTAAAAGTCTACTCCGATATCGCCAAAGCATTAAAACCAGGCCAACCTTTGGTTATACGTACGCTAGACGTTGGCGGGGATAAGCCGCTGTCGTACCTGCCAATTGCCAAGGAAGAGAACCCATTCTTAGGCTTACGTGGCATACGCGTAATGTTGAAAAAAACCAAACTGTTCCGTATACAGCTTCGCGCCATTTTACGCGCAGCTGAGTTTGGCAACGTTCACGTCATGTTCCCAATGATCACGACAATCGATGATCTTCGTCAATCAAAAATCATCTTAGAAGAAGAGCGTGAAAAACTCGGTGTTAAGGCTATTCCAATTGGAATTATGGTTGAAGTACCTGCAACGGCTGTGATGGCTGAGCAATTTGCAAAAGAAGTCGACTTTTTCTCAATCGGTACTAACGACTTAACTCAGTACACGCTCGCGATCGACCGTGGTCACCCAACACTCGCCGCACAAGCGGACGGCCTAAACCCTGGTGTTTTGGCACTTATTGCTAATACCGTAAAAGGCGCACACAAACACGGTGCATGGGTAGGCGTATGTGGCGGTATAGCTAGTGATCCGGCAGCTGCCCCGATATTAGTGGGCATGGGTGTTGATGAATTAAGCGTAAGCGTTCCCAGTATTCCGGCTATCAAAGCCTGCATTCGTGGTCGTAGCTTAAAAGATTGCCAAGAACTTGCGGCCAAAGCCGTAGAACAAGATAGTGCCGACGCTGTTCGTGCCCTCGTTCAATCCTATTAATTTTTTTTCGTAAATAACGATGACATCGCAAGATGTTAGGAGTAATACAATGACAACAGCTAGCGCGATTGGGCAAAGCCCAAACACGAAACCTAGCCTCGCGAGCAACATCTTTTCTGTCGCACAGCAATTAGGTAAAGCTCTAATGTTACCTGTAGCAGTATTGCCTGCAGCAGGAATATTGTTAGGAATCGGCGCAGCCGACTTCACTTGGCTACCACAAATAGTATCGAACGCTATGGAAGGTGCCGGTGGCGCCATCTTCGGCAATATGGCTCTTCTTTTCGCTATTGGCGTTGCTTTAGGACTTACCAAGAACGACGGTGTTTCAGCCCTAGCGGCCGTAGTATGTTACGTCGTAACCTTAGCGAGCTTGGGTATTTTCGCCCAACTACAAGGTTATGAAACCGTAAAAGTGATGGGGATAGATTCGATTGAAACGGGGGTATTCGGGGGTATTATTTGTGGCTCGGTCGCGGCGATACTTTTTAATAAATACTACCGTATTCGCCTACCTGATTATCTAGGGTTCTTTTCTGGCAAGCGATTTGTGCCCATTGTTTCAGCCTTTGCTGCAATATTTATTGGCGGTGCTTTGAGTATCATATGGCCACCCATTGGCTTAGGAATCGAAAAATTCTCAGATTGGGCCGCCGTAGGGAATCCTACAGTAGCCTTCGGTATATACGGTTTTGTAGAGCGCATGCTTGTACCCTTTGGCCTGCATCACATTTGGAACGTCCCCTTCTTTTATGAAGTTGGTACCTATGTTGATCCTGATTCCTTAGGAGTCATTCATGGTGAACTTGAACGTTACGCTAAAGGCGATCCAACAGCCGGCAACCTTGCTGGTGGCTACCTATTCAAAATGTGGGGCCTTCCTGCAGCCGCTATCGCTATATGGCATTCAGCACGCCCAGAAAACCGCGTTAAAGTCGGCGGCATCATGGTTTCTGCGGCATTAACCTCATTTTTGACCGGCATTACTGAGCCAATCGAATTCGCATTTATGTTTGTAGCGCCTGTTTTATATCTACTCCATGCAATTATGGCTTCTGCTGCATTTGTATTCTGTATTGAATGGGGTGTTAAACATGGTACAACCTTC
>JBLIMQ010000188.1:0-6992 GCA_047638775.1 Flavobacteriales bacterium | reverse complement strand
CCGTAAAGAAGCAAGCGGGAAATCATATGTACATGCTATGTACCGTTATGGCGCACAACCTCAATCGTGAATTACAAATGAAAACTAAAGAAAGGACTCGTAAGACGAATGCCAAGCGTGCGGCTTTCTGGGGGTTTGATTCTATAAGTCGAGTACGCAATACGATTTTCATACACGCAGGTCGATTAATTCGACCTAATGGTGAATTTTTTAAAGCATGAATTCAAATGACGCGTTAAAGAATGATATGGAAAAGTATTTTACGTGTCTAAATTAAGATAATTTATGCATAGTTAGGGTTCACTCAGAGTGAAGTCCAGAACACATCACGAAACCAGCGTTTCACGCCGTATGTATCGGGGTTAAGCTAAGAGATTCTGATTATTTATGCATCTATAGGGTGTGTTTATGCCACAGTCCACTAGCACCACTGTAATCGCAGACAAAAACAGTATTTTTATTTTAACTTTACAACTTTCCATTTAACGCCTACAAACAGGATAATCAATTATCGATTTTAATAAATTTATATTTACAAAACCTTACCGGTTATACAATACAAATATTAAGTGTCATTACAATTACAAAAAAATATTTACAGCATAAAAAAAGGCTTACAGCATATAACTGTAAACCTTTAGATTTTCTATATCATTGGTACAAATTTGAAAAACGTAACTGAAAACAATACAGCCAAATATTTTTCAGTATCAACGGACAAACATCATTATCAATTAAACAGCAACAACATCGGCATCATCATTTTATAGCTGGCCTATATCATCACTGCAATTAACTGTTAACTCTTTCTACCCATTAATATTGACACCAACATTAGTATCGATAATTCAGTTCTTATTGAGCTGGACCTGAAAATTCAACATTATCAACACGATAAACCGCACCAGCATTATCGGCCCAATTTGGGAATAACATTATATTGTTAACAGCACTTTGATCACCAAACAAATTCAAAGCAATCGAGTAATGTACCCAAGTATCAAGTACTGGCGTTGATGGCAGATCAATTTCTATGGCATCAACACCTTCGATTTTTATTTTCCAAATCGTAGTCGCTGGCGCGGCTGTCATCTTCAGATCAAACTCTAAAGTACCCGTTGCAGCAATAGCACTTGCATCGTATGGAGTGCCACCGCCACCGATATCAGCACGTGTAGTCAGGCCCGCAACCACTTCACCTGAAGTGGTGAATTCCACAACTTCGCCATAGGCCGCGTCCGCATCTGTAACGACGGTTGCTGTAGCCGCACCATCGCTCCACGCATTCCAACTATCAGCAAAAGAATCAGCAAAAACAGTTAACGCAACGACAGGTAGATCAACTATAACCGGCGGATCAACTACAACAGGAGGCGCACTTGATTTCGAAATGTCGTCAAAGTAAAAGGTCCAATTATCAGGATCAGTGTCGGCTGCACCCATGGTTCCATTATCAAAGAAAATACTTGCGGCTGTTAATGGAGCGAGGTCAGCTGCGAGGTCATTGAATTCGAATGTAAGCTCCTCCCAACCCGTACCACCATGATTAACTTCGCGCTCTTCTGCTATATTACCTTCAAACTTAAATAGTACCGCAACTACACGCTCAGACCATACTTTCATTGTGAAAGTATTCATACCCGCTTCGAGTGGAAATTCATTTTCAAAGGTATGATTAGATGCGCCCCAAGTTGCTCCTGCAAATTTTTGCATTTGAACGACTTGCGCACTGGTGTTAATCCCTTCAATTTGAGGATTAGCAATAACCTGCGCAACACCACCGTCAAAATCAGCAAAGATATAACTGCCTGGGTCATTTTCATAGGCATTAACAATTAGAGGGAAAACAGCATCGCCCACAGTAATGGTAAATGTTTGCGTAACATCATCAACACCGTCACTTGCGACAAGAGTAATTTCTGTAGCGCCTAGGTCGCCGCTAAATGGCGTACCGGACAATACGCCGCTTGTCTCATCAAAGGTAAGCCACGTTAGTGCTGATGGAATATCTACAGATAAGGTTAAATCGTCACCGTCAGCATCTGTTGCGACTAAGGTATAAGAATAAAGTCCATCAACGGTTGCATCGAGAACGGCTGTACTTGTAACCGTAGGCGCCGTATTTACAGCAGCCACACCGGCAACACTAATAGTGAAGCTTTCGTTCAGCGAGTCTTCACCATCCGTAACCGTAAGAATAACCGAATGATCACCGATATCGCTTTCCGCTGGTGTACCACTTAATACACCTGTTGCAGCATCAAAAGCTAACCATGCTGGCAATGTTGGGGCAGACAATGTTAACGCATCTCCGTCACTATCGTTGCCAACCAGGCTATATGTAAATGCGTCATCAACCGTTGCACTTGTAGGCGCTGTACTGGTAATTGTTGGCGCGGAATTTCCTTCATCAACGGGGTCTTTTTTGTTATCTCCACCACTACAAGCGGACAAAGCCAATGCGAGAACAGCTGTTGATAGTAAGGTCTTAATGGGGGCTATTGATTTCATTATTTTTATAGTTTCCTAATGAGTGTTGCGGTATTTTATTTTTAGTTATGTTTCTGACGTCTTATACATATTACTGTCATCAGACTGTTCAGAGTAGACCCAGACTAAACGAGTTTTTACCGCTATTCGTTCCTGTTCAGGCGTTACCACAAGATGGGAACAACAAAATTCGAGTCGCAAACAATGACGACAGTGAAGGGAACCTATAAAGATATTAGCAGGAGATAAGCTCAATAAAACCCCCATAAATATGCTACAAAAATCTCCAAAAAAACGTTTAATCCTTACTAAATATCACTAAAAACAAAAAGAAAACCTATCACTGAAGTTAACGTTCGACATAAATAATTTGTGTATTTTGACCGTTTACAAGTGCCACTACCGTGTTTTATTAAAAGGGCACCCGCCTAAAAATAGATCTATTTGCAAAAATCCCATTTCGACACAGGCAAACCCTACGTTTATACACTACGTGTCCCGGCAATAAAAATGAAGTTGTAGGCGCCAACATGACAGTGGATTTACACATTTAGTGTGGCCTCATGACTAGCAGTTGATGCGCAACTAACCCAATGTAATGAAATAATTGACTAAAATCGATTGTAATCAACGCCGAAAAATCATCAAGAATTATGGATGTTTTTGTCGCCCATAGAGCAAGGAAGAGATATAAGGATATAAGGATATAAGGATATAAGTTTTAGCTTGCCGGGCCATTAGAAAATGGTCGACAACTACTGTGCCATTACAGGCCTTAATTAAAAGACCCGTAATATTGCAACCATATCTGTAAAGAAATTAGTTACGGAAGCCTGGAACATTCACCAACTCCGTATAAATACCTGCGCGGGAGCACTCTTTTGCGCCACACATTCTCCCCCGTGGGAATTCAGGCCCATTACCTTCGCTACTGCCTATGCATTACCACGCGGAGCGTGGGAACGAGGCATAACCCAGTACTAGTTCCCACTGTCCCCCGTGGGAATTCAGCCCATTACCTATCGAGCTATGCATAAAGTCGAAAAAAACACTTAAGAACGTATTTATATTAATTATTCGCTTAAACCCTTGCTCGGCTGGTGAAACAGTTTGGGTTGGGCATTTTGTATGGGTAGCGGTAGGTCGTAGTTTTTAAGTATAAAAAAACGCATGTGCTCCGATGCTATATCGTCCAGTACTTTTGAAAAACGGCGACCGAACAATGCCCTAGCAGTGCCGTCGGTATAGGCCCGAGATATCCCATATTTAAGCCTCTCGAGTAACCTTGGCGGGGCATTACTCGCCAAGATATACATTGGCAACGGATAGTAAAGAACAAGATTGGGTGCTATCACTAAGTCTGGATAGAGATCACTTTTCTGCTCAAGAGACTCTTCTACCTCTAGGCTGCCGAGCGGGATATAATCAAAACGGCCAGCCTTAAGCATTAAAAATAAGCCATCATACGATTCGCTAGAGACCACCCCAAAATGGTTATCTCTATAAATTTTTGTATCTGGCCACAATCGTCCTTGTCCTGCAGACATTGTTTGTAGCTGGGCCTCGCTGTCAATTTTCAAAAATTTAGTTAGGTCCTGCCTGCGAATAATACACTTTCGATACCCCAAGAGTCCTTCGTACACAGGTTGAGTAAATCGCGTAATGTCAAAACGTTCAGGATGCTCGGGGAAGTTAGACGAAACCGATATTTGAATTTTTTCGGCCTGATCAAGGGCCGCAAAGGAACGGCTAGTGGTAAAAAAATCTAAGTTCGTCTCCAATGAATAGTCGCCATAGCGCGCGACGCTCTTATCTAAGACCAACCTGACCAGATCATGTTCATAGGCCCTGCGCCCTTCACTGCTGCCGCCAAGCCAAAGCTTGTAGTGATCCTTACCGGCGGCGACGTCGTGAGCAACAGCGAACGGCATAGTGTAAACAAAAACTATAGAGCATAAAACGCGCACTTCAGCCATTGGTATACACGACCACAGCCTAAACTGACTAAATGTCAAAATGTCAAAATGTGGACTCGAACAATGTCAAGCAATACACAGTTACCTCTATAGTCCGACTCGTGTATCTAGAGTCAAAAAACGTCCGACCGGCCTGTAGAATCAAAAACACTCACGATACGTTAAAATATAGCAGGCAACCCAGATGTTGCCTCAAATGACATGAAAACTCTTTGTATAAGTGTACTGACGGCTTCCCTTGCATAGTGGCGTTAACAAGCCGCCCCACGATCTCTGAGCTCACACGCATATGATTGCTAATGGTGCTTATTCAACACACACCCTAAAAGCGAATAACACAACGAACACATAACATCAGCCGCTCGTCAAAAAAATAGTAAGCCACTATTAAATTGAGCCAAGCACTTAAGAAGAGTTAGCGGAATGAAGGCATTATCAGCATAAACAAAAGAGCCTCGATCATATCTAACTAGCGCTTTTCCTACACATCAGTGGTGCGTAAAACCAATGACTCCGCCCCATTGGTCACCGAATATTTTAACGAGTGGGTGTTCATGCTATTCCGCCCTTACACATACGGATATTTATGAGTGCGTGCTCCACGCGCCCCACCGTCTTCTTTTAATCCTTGCTATACTTAATGGACAACGTAATAGTAAAAACACTCAATAGCAGATCCTAGGTTTTACCTATTAAATACATTTAACACAGAGCAGACCTTGTCACAAAGACCTAAAAAACGCACAGTGATACTTAAATATATCATTAGATTCTGTATCTGCTTCCGAAACACATGAGCACTTTTCTGTCCTGTTAGGTCGCCGTTATACATCAGAAATATGAGTTACCAACTCGAAGTAGAAAATGAATCTTAAATCGGAAATCCACCAAAAGCTGAATTAGCCACAGTGATTAAACGACTCGAGCCCAAAGTCGGCACTACTATGCTCCCCTTGCATAGCTCTGCTAAAAACGTTACTAATATGACCATTGACTATAGAGACGTGAGAACATACTTGCTGATTAAACCAATTTTTTTGTATCTCGCGATGATGGCATGGGCGCCATACTCTATAGCAGAACCTTTGATCGTTAGGCACGTGAAAGGTGAGGCAGGAGATGACCCACGCAACCGCTATGTACTTGATCTATTAAATCTGGTGATGACCAAATCGGGTGTCGAATATCAGCTAGTACCTGTTGATATAAGAATGCCGCAATCAAGAGCACTTGTGGCACTAAGGATGGGGGAACTTGTTGATGTTGTATGGTCGATGACATCGATTGAGCGGGAACACGTACTATTGCCCATTCGATATTCTTTAGATAAAGGCATGATTGGTATTCGATTATTGCTGATACGAGAGGGTGAACAGCATATTTTTAACCATGTTAATACCTTGGCTGACCTACAGTTATTACGAGCTGGACAAGGTCATGATTGGCCTGACACTGCCATTCTTCAAGCCAACGGCTTTAACGTGCAGACATCGGTTACCTATTCCGGCTTATTTGAGATGTTAACCGGTAAGCGCTTCTCGTTCTTACCGCGCAGTGCGGAGGAGATCTGGGGCGAGGCTGAGGTTCATAAAGATAAAGGCTTGATTGTGGAAAAGAGTCTGGCGCTTTATTATCCCGCCTCAAGCTATTTTTTTGTCAAAAAAAATAATCTCGTGCTGGCGCAACACATAGAGAAGGGCTTTGAGGAAAGTTATCGCGATGGATCATTTCAGCGTTTATTTATGAAGTATTTTGAGCCGATCATTAAAGAACTACAACATCGGAAAGTCATTAAGCTAGCGAACCCACTGCTGCCAGATAAAACGCCACTCAATAAAAAGGAGCTGTGGTTTACGCCCGAATTCAATACGTTAAATAACACGAAAAAAACAACAGAAAACCAACCGTGATCCCTATTTCTCAGTCACTGACGAATACATACCTTTAAGTATTGCGCCAAACACCTTGGAAAAGTTAGCGGAATGAAGGCATTACCAGCACAAACAAAAAACCCCCGATCATCTCTGACCAGGGATTTTCTTATTCATCGTCGGGCGCAAAATCAATGACTCTGGCCCCACTAATCGACACCATTGGTCGAGTTACCCTTCAGATTTTTGTACATGAACGTCCATTTGAGGATAAGGGATCGATATAGATGCTTTATCAAATTCAAGCTTAACGGCTTCCGTAACATCAAAATATACCGGCCAGTAATCCGGCGTTTTAACCCAAGGTCTCACGACAAAATTTACGCTAGAGTCCGCGAGTTCAGAAACCGCCACGACAGGCGCTGGATCATCTAGTGTAGTGTCCTAAGTTGCGTGCATATTATCTGGAGGGTCATTATAATACCAGCGTTCACGTATTTAACGTGATATAAATGCGGGTAAAAATACGAGAGTAGCGAAAGATATTTCCCTGAGTGAGAAAGAGTTCAAGGAACTAAATAAATACGTTAAGAGCAAAAAAACACCTGTGCGGTTGATTGATCGCTCTCAGATTATTTTATTGGCAGCCGAGGGT
>JBLIMQ010000187.1:0-7069 GCA_047638775.1 Flavobacteriales bacterium | reverse complement strand
CGACTATTCTCACAAGCTTTGCAGACATGTCGCACAGACAAAAGTGCAAACTCTACTTAACATACCTATACCGCCTCCCCCACCGACGTGCCAGGTACGGCGAAGTCAGGGAGTTAGCATTGATGCTCGGGGAGGCGGCACATAAATCAATATTTGATCTATGTCGACCTATACAAAAACCCCTTAATTTTAATCGGATCTGGAAAAAACCCGAGAACACGCACTCTTCATAAACTCTATAACCTACTGATATAATTGACTTTTATTCCGATTTCACGAGTGATAGTTTTCGAATATTCGTAGGCGCCCCTTATTATTTCCTAAAGAATTAAGACTTAAATTTTGTTTAGCGGGCGTTTTCTTTTACATTTTCTGCTATATCTTATTCGTTCTATCGTCAGGGGGGAGCAGGAATATAAATACCCATTAACGTTGTGTTAATATGAAAAAAACATCATTGTTTAGTACACGGAAAGTAAAATGAAACATGAACAGCCCTGCGCTCTGGAAGCCCCACCTAAAGCGGCTACCGTCTTAGAGCTGGCGATTTATAATTTTGAAAAAAAGTGTGATGCTCATCATTCTAAAGCTCCTACGCTTACAGCTAACGGCGAGACAGGTGCTGACAAAGAAAGACGCTTTAAAGAGTGGAGCCAAGCTAGGGATCATCTAAACCAAGAGCGGCATAAGATTAATACATTGGCGTCGATGGAAGCAGGACTAATAAAATATAGGGAAGAGTGTAATATCTTAACCTCTTCTGAGCGACTCGAAGTTATGCGTGTCGAGAAACATCACCCCGCGAAAAATCTGGCCAAATACCTTGTAGCAGCTGGAGAACCCAAGCCGAGCTTGACCCATGTGGCACATCATATCGTTCCCGGTAAGGGGCGCTGGCGCCAGCCACAGTTACTGGACATACGTTTACAGCTTCACATGGCGGGGATTCGAATCAATGATCCCCGCAACGGTTTGTGGTTATCAGACCCAAAGAACTCAAAGGGCCATTGGGCTACGCCTGAATCGCCGACACATAAATCCGTCCATGGAACGAACTATGAAGTTTGGCTGGTACGGCAACTAGGAAGGCTCCCCGCGGGTAAGGTATTTGAAGCGAAGCTTCGGGCGTTAAAAAATAAAATGAAAAATGGTACCTACCCCGTTAAAATTGAGCAACCAAAAGACAGCGAGTGGAACGGAAAAGCATGATTACCTATTTGATAAAAAACAATGAAGCTATATATCAACAGCTCGCACTAGATGCCGTGTCTTTAAGAGATCAATTGAATTCGTCTGAGGTGGAATTAGCCGACTGTGTTAATTTTGGTTTATTAAATGTCGAGTTAGAAAAGCATTGGGGATTGGTTTCATCTACGTTTGAAGCGTTACCCGATTTTCCTGAAGCTATCAAAGTTCCTAATATTTCTATTTGGAAAAATGCCACGCTTGTACTGTCTGAGCGGGCCCACGCATCGCTAAAACTCATACTAGCTGAGTACGGAGAGTTCTTGCCTATATATATAGGTGATTACAAATACTATATCTTTAACTTGATCATCGAAGGTAAGGTCGATCTAGAGAAAACTCGGTATGAATGGGATGATGATATCGCTATGGAGCTAGAGGCGCTGGTTTTCGACTCAGATGATATCAAGGAAAAGGCTATGTTCAAATCGTTTCATAATGGACTTGGTGGTATGTTTTGTAGCGATGCTTTTAAGGTAACGTGTGAAGAACTTGATTTAGATGGCTTGCTTTTCGATCAAGATTTAACTGGAGCGGAGTGACTTTTTTAGGAAAAATACGTGATCACATGATTGATCAATAGGGTCAGAGTCATTGATTTTGCGCGCCAAACCTAGCAATCAATAAGTGCCTGTACCCGCATGCGATTAACTCCTAACTGGGCGTGATTATTCAATTTTGATCTGTCGCCAAAAAAATAATCATCCTTAATCCTCCTATTTTTGAGGTCTTCCGAAATACCCGTTTTTTTGTAGAAAATTCAAGGGATTAGAATTTTCGTGTGTTTTGGTGATAGGCGACGGCAGGGAGCATATCCCCCTAGGTGGTTTTCTGGGTATATGCTGCAAGGCTTGACGCGGTAAGGGATTGAAGGTAGTTTTCTTTTTTTACGATAAAAAATAGTTGCGCACCGGAATAGGCAGTCTGGGGTACGATATACAAATGTTAGGCAAATCACATGGAATTCGAATTTTCATCAACACGCTATAAATATTTAATATGGGTTATTTCATTAATTGGAATAATATTTTCTCTGCGATATTTTTACGTGGTTAATACAAATGGTATTTTAACGTCCAATATAGAATATTATGGGGTATTAATAAGCCTGATTGTTAAATTTTGTATAGTAATTTTATTATTATTTGGTGGTGGTCCGCTAAAAATAATATTGTGTATTGTTGGGGGCGTGGCGGTTGGCGGTGCATGTTTTGGTATTTTATCATTGTTGTTATTAACAATGTTAGGTGAGCCAGACTTAACTTTAGGTAAATTTATTAAATATATGCTTACACTTGGCGAAGGCTTATTGTTGTTCCTATGTGCATATAATACGAAGAATATCCACCCAAATTCCTAACAAATGTTTCCAGCGGACATTTTTTTCATTGCGCCTTTTGTGGTGTGCACCACAAAAAGAAATTAAGAGGGACGCCCGCTCCTATATATTAAGACCAATGGGGTCAGAGTCGTTGATTTTGCGCGCCAAACCTAGCAATCAATAAGCGCGTCCCCGCAAGCGACTATTCTCACAAGCTTTGCAGACATGTCGCACAGACAAAAGTACAAACTCTATTTAACATACCTATACCGCCTCCCCCACCGACGTGCCAAGTACGGCGAAGTCAGGGAGTTAGCATTGATGCTCGGGGAGGCGGCACATAAATCAATATTTGATCTATGTCGACCTATACAAAAATCTCTTAATTTTAATCAAGGTCAATGGGTCAGAGTCCTTGATTTTGCGCGCCAAACCTAGCAATCAATAAGTACGTGTTCCCGCATGCCATAAATTCCTAACTGGGTGTAATTATTCAATTTAAGTGAATACTCCAACGTTTACATGGATGTTAGGGCTGTTTGTATTGGAGTATATTAATAATGAAAATAATGCGAGAAAACGACATGCGATGCGTAACTTTGTTTTTGAAGGCCATGGGATTGAGGCCTTGAGTTCAGACGATAAAATCTGTTAGAAGGTGCTGTTAAATCACTATAATCACAGTCAGTAGATTATGAGGATGATAGGCCGCCAACAGTAGAGGTTATAATGTATCGAGTATCTTGTCCGAAATCGAGCTGCATGTACTACCGGCAATCGAAACTGACCCAGAGAGCGAGGCCTGTAAACAATAAAAGTAATTAGTTAAAATACTCACTCGTAAAATATGAATTTGACGATGTTAATCAATTTAGGAGCGTATAGTTATGGATAACCCAGCGTATGACCAATTAACCTTTAGGCAAATGTCGCAATATCATGTAGAGCTTCGCGAAGCTTTATATATGTTTCTCAAAGAAGAATACATGGCTTATGGTTGTACCTTCAGTGAAATTTCAGCCGCGAATGCAGCTGAGGCTGATTTATGGAAAGAAAAATGGAGTAAGCCTAATCGTAAGGCCTCTTGGAGCTGGGGGAAGTTGTACCGAGAGTACCGATCTAGGCCGGCGGCAAGACGCTTTGATATTGCCGTTCACAAGTCCGGGCAATTACAGGGGCTTTGTTACGGGATGTTAGATCGTAATAGGTTTATCTTAAAGCTCCACGCGGTCGAGCGTTCGCCAACTTCTAAGAGTTTAGCTGGTGGGATACTTAAAATGGTGTTTGCCGCAGCTGACTACTACGCCATGCTAAATGAAACTCATGAAATATGGGTGTGCGATCCTGTATCCCCTGCCCATGTACGAATGTATCAAAGTAAAGGGTATGAAGCTGTCCGCAATTGGCGTGACGATGTTACCCATCTTGCCAGGAGAATTAAATAATGGTCGATCACCAAATTTTTGACAAACTCAAAAAAATCAAGAAGCACCTTGAAGATACTGGTCAGAAAATCGATTTTTCGGAAGAGGATAATAAGATTCTAGAAGAGCACGAGGGGCCAGACTTTGGACCTCGTAATGATATTGAAGTACAAGAAACATTAAAAGAAATTAGGAGTTTGGATGATGACGAGTAGAGCTAAAGAACACAAAGTAATCTTTCAAGAAGAATTGCTTAAAAAGTTAAAGAAGCTAAGGCCAAAGGTTCAAGCTGATATCTCGAGAATGACGGAAAACCAAGTAAAGTTTGAGAAAGCATCAAAAGCCTAAAGAGATAAGTGGGGCCAGATGAAATTTATGTTGGTCAAGTTATCAGTCCCACGATCACGATCAACGACCAATGGGGTCAGAGTCGGTGATTTTGCGCGCCAAACCTAGCAATCAATAAGCGCGTTCCCGCATGTATCAACGATCAATAGGGTCAGAGTCATTGATTTTGCGCGCCAAACCTAGCAATCAATAAGTGTGTGTTCCCGCATGCGATTAATTCCTAACTGGGCGTGATTATTCCATTTTGATCTGTCGCCCAAAAAATAGTCATCCTTAAACCTCCTATTTTTGAGGTTTTCCGAAATGCCCGTTTTTTTTAGAAAATTCAAGCGTTTAGAATTTTCGCGTGTTTTGGTGATAGGCGACAGGAGGGAGCATTTACCCTAGGTGGTTTTTCTGGGGAAATGGCGCAAGGCTTGACGAGTTAAGGGATTGAGGGTAGTTTTTTTACGATAAAAAATAGTCGCGCACCGGAATAGGTAGTCTGGGATACGATATACAACTGTTATGCATCAGGCGGAATAAAATCAACTAAATGGAAGGCCACATGACCAAAAATATAAAATGGATTTTATTGGGGATACTAGGATTTATCTTATTTATAGGCTTCGCAATTTCTATTGTCCTTCTCGTCATGAAACTAATGAAAGGCGAAGCGTACGAACTATCTTTATCTGAAATTTCCAAAAATATCGAAGTCATAAAAATAACTGGTGAGCCTATGCAGCCTAGTTGGCTTGTAATGGGAAGTGTAAATACTAGTGGCCCTGAAGGCTCTGCATCTTTAGAGTATTCTATCGAGGGCCCTATAGGCTCTGGTAAGGTGTATGTTTATGCAACCCGTACGGTTGGGAAATGGAAATTAGATAAAGTTGTTGTATCAAATAATTTAAATAACCAGCGTATCAGCGTAGTTGGGGAACGGTAATAAATGCATAACAATCAAAGGCAAGCGATGAAAAAAACGCACGCATGCTTTAAGCGTTAGGTAAGCGAAATGGAAATCGTACCATTTATAGGATTGGGAATTGTTTTGGTGCTATTGCCATTGGCTTTATGCGTTGGATTGCTTTTTCTAATTTTGAGGAAAGTTAAATATGGGCAATATATTTCTTCAGCTTTAGCACTGGGATCAGCCTTTTTGGTTATTACGGCTATTTGGCCCATGAACTCGTTCTACGTTGACGAATTCGAAAATAATTCAGGAATAGCCATCAAGGTTAAGAACGTCCTTTATAAAGACTCGTCATATCCAGATATGCATGGCGATTATTTTTCGCTAGCGGTGTTCAAAGTCAAGAGTGTGGATCTTTTGAAACTAAAGAGTGATTTAGTCGAAAGTGAATTGGATGTATGCAAGACACCAAGGCTAGTTGTCGAGTTTCTAAATGGAAGTGACGAACAGGCTCGTTGTTGGAGTATCAACCGGAACGTTGATGAATGGTTTGATTTCTACTACTACAAAAATACTGGGATATTGTACTATCGCTTTAATCAAACGTAATTTGCCTAACAAAGCCATCAATTTGACCGCTTTACGCTGCGCTTCAAGCGGCAAATTATGGCGGCGTTACAGGCTGTTTCAATTTAATTTGTAACGGTTTTAAAACCTCTGCCACTAGCAGAGAAATAGCATCATGAAATGTGCTGGATTTCTATCCTTTCCGTTCGTTCCGGTGCCACTAAATAATAAGCAGTATCGGCAGCCAATTCCGTTCAATGTAGGTTGCCAATAAGTGAGTGCAAGGGTTCTTCAAGTTCGGTATTCTTGCCCTATAAAATTAGCCAACGGCTTCGCATCGTGCTTCGTAGTAAGTAATCGTGCAGCTGTTGTAACAATCGCATAAAATGGACAGAAATAATGTTCCTAATAAAAAATGATGAACCTAGCTATATGCTCTGGTGGAAGCTTCTAGGAGCTACTGTTATAACAGTATTTATAGTTTTTGCTGTTCATGGGGGGACCTTGTTCTTACCGACTAGGGGAGAAGTAATAACAATGGAAAATAGACCGATTATGTTTTCATTCCTAATTGCTTTATTCTCCATAATGGCGGCACTATCTTTTTGGCAGGGCGGTTATGGCCTCTATAAGAAGTACCTCTATAACCAACCAAGCCACGGCAGCTAACAAGCCAGTCAAAATGTTACCGAGGACACCCACTCGTCATGAACCCCTCAACCTACTGATTTAGTTTGGTTTTAATTTCATTTAGCGAGCGGGTGTCCTCGAATACCACTTTAGTTCCAGAAAAGCGCACTGTCCCTTACCTCAGAGAAGCGGCAGCTCGTTATCAAGCGGACTTGCTTTTAGTTTATCGCTCAAGTTGTGATTCTTATCAGAAATACCGCTTTGTATCACCAGATGTAACAAAGGCTTATTGTAGTGTTGAGGCCGCCCTACTTGATATACGTAAAGGGATTGTTCCTTTCACTTCAGTATCAACAAATGAATTTATGACAGTAAAAGATCCAGCGGATACAAATTTTTCTGAAACCAAGAAGAAGGCAGAGCTGGAAGCAGTATCAAAGTCTTTGGGGGAAGTTGCAAAAGAGTTAGTCAGCTTCCTGTCAAAGTTTTAGTAATGGAAATTATTAACAAAGGTAGTCTCGTGCCGAGGAAAATCCGAAGTCTTGGGATGAATGATCAAATTCTGAAACTGACTTATATTTACCCAGTGGGTGAGGAGAAGTATTCCAAATCCCACCAAACTAAAATTTAGCCAATAGG
>JBLIMQ010000186.1:0-7196 GCA_047638775.1 Flavobacteriales bacterium | reverse complement strand
GGAATCTCACGGCTCGAACAAAGTGAAATGGCGAATAATGGGTCAATATGGTTGTTTTTTGAGTTGTGCCGGACAGCCTAGAATGTCTCGATACCAAGAAGTACAATAGTGATAGGTTTTTTTCAAATAACAGCCATTTATGGATGGGCACTAGTTATAGAGACTTACGTGCTGGCGCCGAATCTGGTTGGGATTTTAGTTCACGATGGTTTGACGACGGGATGAGTCTAGCTACAATTTCAACAACGGATATACTGCCTGTCGATTTGAATTCCTTATTATATTTTCATGAACTTGTGTTGTCTCGGGCTTATAAATTAAAGGGCGAGATGGATTCATCTGATTTCTACTACCGTCGTTCTGAATCCAGAAAAAAATCTATGATGATTCATTTTTGGAGTTCCGAAACAAACTTTTTCCACGATTATAATTTTAAAAAAGGCCATATAACGGAATCGTATTCTTTGGCATCGTTATACCCCTTACTTTTCGCAATGGTCGAGCCACAGAAGGCGAGGTATGTAAGTGAAACAGTACGGGAGAAATTTTTAGAACGCGGGGGCGTCGTAACAACTTTGGTCGATACAGGTGAGCAGTGGGATTACCCGAATGGTTGGGCGCCATTACAGTGGGTAACAATTGTAGGCTTGCATCAGTACGGATTTGAAAGTTTAGCTAGTGATATCAAATCGAAGTGGGTTAAGGTTAATGTAGATACGTATAAAAAAACTGGAAAAATTATGGAGAAGTATAATGTAGTTGATGTAAATACTCACGGCGGTGGCGGTGAATATCCTTTGCAGGACGGATTTGGTTGGACGAATGGCGTGCTGCTGTGGTTGTTGCGTGCCGACGCTGAAGACTACAATCTATTACATTGAAAATGTACGTTATTTGAAAGAACGGAAAATACCAAATAATTTTTGTCGTATTATTATTTTTAAGGTAGATCGTAGAGATTAAGTGGATTAAGTGGACTTGGAAGGATGTTGGATCGTAGATGATTGATGTCTTGTCAATATCCTTTTTAGTTAAGTCTTACGAACCGTTAACGACAACGCCCGCTCGTCATAGACCTCGTAACCTACTGATATCAATGTTTTTCTTCTAAATAATTCAAGCGGGTGCCCTCGATTTTCTATCTCCAGAAAATATGCACCTAACTGAGTGTGAATATACAGTTTTGATCGTGCAGTTTAAAAATAGTCGTATTTTCCCTCATATTTTGAGGTTTTATAAAATATCTGTTTTTAGTGGTCAGTTAAAGGGCTTAGCGAATTCGTGTATTTTGGTGGTTTGAGGCGCCGGGCACTATTTTCCCCAGACGGAATTTTACGAGCGGGTGTCCTCGAATACTTTTGTAGGAAGTAATACAAAGTATAGCAACGGGGGTCGTGTGTATAAATTTATGTATCATAATTTATTTCTGAAAAATAGGGGGCACAGCAGCCCCCTAAAGTCATGAATTAAAGGCCGTTAAGCGACGGCCTTTAATTCCCCCCATCAAACTGAATCCAGTTCAAATTAAAGTTTCCACCGGTAATATTGACACGTACTGTATGAGTTCCACTAGTAACACTTACCGAGCCAAGTTGATGGCTTTCCCACGATTGCCACCCACCCGTTGCGCCAACAGTATCTGATGCTACAGGCTCACCATCTATAAGCACGGTATAGCTACTGCCTCCGGGATCGGACGCAACTCGCGTCATAATTGTGTACGTTCCCGCAGGTAAATTAACTTGGTATTCTAGCCACTCTTCGGATACCGTCCAGCCCACGTTAAAGCCGCCTTGTGTATCAGTGGAAATTTCTAAGTCCACGTCATCTGTACGGTATTGCCCGCCGCTATTGCCTGCAGTTGTATCTGAATATTGACTGTAATCTTCAGCTTGAACCAATACTACAATGGGCTCTGGCTCTGGCTCTGGCTCTGGCTCTGGCTCTGGCGTTGGCTCTGGCGTTGGCTCTGGTGCAGGTGTTGAGGTCACACCATCAAAACGAATCCAATTTAGGTTTAACGGCCCGCCGCTCATGTCTACTCTTACGGTTGTTTGGCTACTATTGATAACAACAGTACCCAGTGTATGAGATTCCCACGTTTGCCAACCGCCAGTGTTGCTCACAGAATCCGCTGCAAGTGAGAAACCATTTACCGATAGCGTATATCCGGCGCCGCCTTCTTGGGAGGCAACGCGTGTTGTAACAACATACGTTCCAGGAGTTAAATTAACGGCGTACTCTAAAAACTCACCCGTATCTGACCAGCCCACATTAAAGCCGCCACCAATATCGGTGCTAACTTGAATGTCTACATCGTCTTGACGGTATTGGCCGCCCGCATTACCCGTGGACGTATCGTGGAATGCCACGTAATCCTCTGCTTGGATAGTTAACGACGTTACCGGCTCAGGGGTTGGAGTCGGAGTCGGAGTCGGAGTCGGAGTCGGAGTTGGAGTCGGGTTTGGTTCCTGCCCATCTTCAGATTCATCTATTTGCAGGAGGTAGGCTTCAAGGTCATTTAGCTGCGTGACGGAAAGGCTCGCCGTATTACCGTGTTCACCAAGCACATTCTGGTTCGTAAGCACATCGTTTAAGGTCGCTGCGGCGCCATCATGGAGGTACGGTGCGGTTGCCCATACACCCTTAAGGCTCGGCGTATCTATACCCTCAAGGAATTCTCCAAGGCGGCTTCCTGATGTGTTTTTGATAGTGCCCACGTCATGCAGGTTACCCGTGGCACTATCGGTAAACGCCGAACCTACATGGCAAGTGCCGCAACCAATGTTATAAAACAGAACTTTACCGTTTTCACCTTCTGCCGTTAACTCGCCACTGGCTAATCGATAAGGGCTTTTTTCAACGCTGTTTAAAGAAGTAACATAACGTGCCAATGCGTCTAACTCTGGACTAAGACCGGCTTTTGGGTCACCCAATGTTTCGCTGCGAGTACCAAAGTTAAAGTCTTGGTCTTGCATAAAGCCTGTACCGCCAAAACCGTTACGTATGTCGTTTTCAAAATCTTGGATTTCATCAAAATTCGCACTCCAGTGAACACGTCCGTGCTCCATGCCTGTGCGTCCTAAAAGAGTAATAGTATTGCGAAGCCCTTCTCCGCGCTGGGTAAAGTCCCACACCTGGCCATCTTGCCCACCATCCAAATGACAGGTCGCACACGATATATACCCTTCTTGGGTCATACGGCGATCTGCGGCATTGTAGAAGATTCTCTTTCCTTCCAGTACTTGTGGCTCTAGAGTTTCATTGGCCACCACCGGCACGTCAGCAAATATTCCAGGCAATACCCCAGTTTGTAACGAGCCATCAACTAAGCTCGTAATATCAATCGCCATTACTGAACGCGACAAGTAATTGTGTATAAAAAGCGCATTGCCGTCTGGGCTAAGCACCATACCTTGAGGCGCGCGCCCGTTAACAAAGGGTATGTTCACTATCTGAGACCCTCGGGCCGCATCTAAAACCACTAGCTGGTTATTTCCTTGAAAACTGACAAAAGCAATATCCCCTAAGTGTGAAAAGACTACCGCAGAAGGTAATTCTCGGTCATCAATATCTAATCGCTCGGTTAACACTTCCTGGCCGCTTCCTAGGTTTATTTTCGAAAGTGCGGATCGTACGGTATGTTCAAAGGTGAGGTTAGGGTTGGCGATATTATCTTTTTTTGATGGTACCCATAGGCGTTCACCGTCGGGGCTAATGGCCAATTGCATTAAATAATTTGGCAAACCCGGCGCGCCACTCGCCGAAGAAGGCGTGGTGGTGTCGCGTTCTAGTGCAATGGTTTCAACGGTATTTAAATTTGCATCAACGCGCCATACTTCACCTTGATGGCTTGGCGAAATAAAGCGTGACACAAAAATATTTTCTGAGTCATGGCTCATTACCAACGAACGGGGCGAGTCGCCCAAGAAAATACTATCAACGATATCACCATTATTTGGATTGAGCTTAATTAACGTTCCACTGCCTGCGCCGGTGATGTAAGCGGCTTGGCCGTCGGTTGAAAATAGTAAGCCATGGGGTTTGACACCGTAGCCCAAATTAATGGTATTAATGTGAGACCCTGTACTACCATCAACTATCCATAGTTCATCTGACTGTCCACATGTTATCCATAAATCCCCATTCGGTGCTACGGCAATATTTCGAGGGTTTTCCCCCACCGCAACTTCAAATACTTTTTCTGGGCCATCAGGTAAGGTTGTATTTAATGTAAGCTGCCAAAGAACTTCTGTATCGTCAAAGTCGAAGCCGTCATCATTATCTACGGCGAAGTAAATTTTTTCTCCTTGATTTAAATGGCCTAAGGACGAGGTAATATTACTTACATTCCAGGTGCGCGAGGTGGCCGTAATGGACGCCCGCACTGTTTCTTTATTGTCATATACGCGTAGCGTCACGGAACCGGTATCATTAAGCACGCGCCGAATCCCCAATTGTGCCAGGCTGTACTCCCCCGCTTCGGGGGCAACAAACGCGGCCACAATCAATCGGTTACTCGAAGGCGGATGCATTTGAAAATCAAACACACCTAAGGGTGTTGGTGCATTGTTTTCTGCTTCGTCTTGCCCTCGGGCCACGGTACTGATGCCCACATAAGGGTAACTGTCACCGTAATAATTGTTGATACGATTACCACTGCGGCTACCGCTATTAAAAGGAGACAGTAGCGGCCCTTGATTCAAACTATCGTCTTGAGTGGATTCATAAATTTCAATCGCGGCGGTAATGTTGTTATTTGTCACACTGGCAGAAGCACCTGAATTCATTTGAACGTCAAATGAATTCCACGTCGCTAATACAGTGTTAGACGGAGTTGCTCCTACCGGGTTGATGGCGCTAATGGTGTTGTTATCGGGGTTTACATTCCAAACGAGGTTTGTGCTTTCGTGGTACACAATGGTGCTAGATGCCGTGGGGGCTTGTTGTGTTATTGGTTGATGTACGATATGCAAAAAAGTATCGGTGTTGGTATTCGTTCCATTAGTGACGGTGAGTTCAACATGATAGCGGCCAGGTTGAGCATAGGCGTAGGAAATATTAGGCTCTTCAGAGAAATCACTGATATGCCCGTCGCCAAAGTCCCACTGATATAACAATGAACCTGCGCCTGTTGCCGAGCTGCTAAATTCAGCTGTGTTTCCCACTTCGAGTGGGTTTTCCGATACCGCCATAGCGGTAATAACAGTGCCGACAACTATGGCATCACCCGTAGAAAAAACAGACTGAAATCCTTCGCTCATAACGTTTCCCACCATGTCCATTAACATTCCGGGGGATACGATCACTTGATAGGAGGTACTTGCTTGTAGGGGCTCATCGGGCCAAAAATTTAATATACGACGTTGATAGGAATAACGCCCAGGTAGTGCAACACCGCCCACAGGACGCACACTAACCATGGATGCGTCAAAAGATGTATTGCCGAGCGCATCTGAAAAAACAATACCGATACGTGACGTTAGCGCTTGATTAACAGCACCGTTAGCCGGAACTACCATGTCCACGGCAGGCGGTATCGCTTCCACCTCTGTAGCATGAGGCATTATTTGAATGCCTGGGTTTTGTGCAAAAACATCCCCTAACCAAACCAAATTACCGGCCACCATAAGAAAGTCGGGCACAACGTCATTCACGATGGGGACCGTATGCTCCAAACGCATATTGGCCGGGTCGGTAATATCAACTTTACTATAGGCTCCGTTAAAAGACTGAGTAACGTGAGCCCACTGGTTATCTTGAATCATATGCATTTCTGCACGACCTCCGCCTGTGTTGTTCAGTCGAAGTAAATCCATAAAGGCCAATTCACCACTGGGCGAAATTGATAGCGTGCCTAAGCCTTCATTACCGTCAACATTCCCAACCGATATATACACAAGGTTAGCCCCAGGAGACATGTCGTAACCCGTAATGCCGGGCAATTTTAATAAACTTATTTGCTGTGGATTTATGGGGTCGCTAATATCATACGTGGCAAAACCTTCCCGTAAATTTCCAGAAACAATTAATAAATTACCAATGGCTAAAATGGGGCCGATGGCATCAATACCAATCTGGCTATTACTAATGGATGTGACCGGAGTCATGGGAACATTGTCCGGGTCACTCACGTCATACACATGTAGACCGCCGGCTTCGCCTGCATAATACATCATACGGCCTTGCCAATAGTGATTCACATCGTCACTGCCACTGACGCCATTTTTAGTCCCTGGAATGACACGGTAAGCTTTGAGGGTGGGGGTATTAATATCGGTCCAATCCCACAATTCAAAACCGTTACCCACGTCACCAGAAGCCCCGGTTAATACGTATTTTTTACCGTCAATCCAGCTATGACTTGCACCATGAGTGAGGGACGAAAGTATATGATCACTGCGAGCAATCTCGCCTACAGCAACAGGGTTAAAGGGATCGCTCATGTCGTAAAACTGGTAACCCTGACCAGCTACCATACTTACAAAATATCCATTACTCATACCGTCGGGCATGACTGAACGATTATTAATATTGTTAATAATCGTGTATACCTGTGACTGAGGGAAACTCTGCTTGGGCAGTCCAGGACCAATATTTTGTGCCTGAGAAAAAATCGCCAAGCACTGAAGGCAGGTGAAAAAACAAAATATTTTTACTGGCTTAGTGCAGGTATAACGCCATCTACGTGTAATTATTTTTATAGTATTCATGTTGACTACCTATGGTTTTATAACGCGTTGTATTTTCAATGCGGTAGAGACAAAAGAAAACTTTTCATCCATAAAAAGTAAGACAGCACTTTGCTAAGTGCTTATCAATACAGATCATTACGATTCGACAACTATTGATTTTTTTATTGTTTTATTCGGAGACACAAAACTCTTTTTAGTTTGCAGTGCTTAATCCCCACACAATTAGAGTGCTATATAAACGATAGGTTAAACGATTAACTCTGTCAAGGTACCTTTAAGTCAAGAGGTATACCGACTTGTTATATGAGTAATAACCTATTGATATTTAAGGTTATTCTTTAATGTTGGCGGCTCTTCTCCGCTTTGGTGAGGTGAAAAAGATGCTAAGACCCGAGTAAGCTGTTGAAATATAAGGCTTCTAACGACTTTATATCTAGCAGGTACTATGAGCCTTAACATCTCCAGTCAAATTTTGGGCCTTCCAGGCCAGCGCGTCAAGTA
>JBLIMQ010000185.1:0-7297 GCA_047638775.1 Flavobacteriales bacterium | reverse complement strand
ATACGCCAAGTGCATCGCTTTCAATGTCTTCAGCAATAATAATTAAAGGCTTACCTTGTTTTGCAACGGAATCAAGAACAGGTAATAATTCACGAATGTTTGATATTTTTTTATCAACTAAAAGAATAAATGGTGAGTCATGCTCAACACTTTGACCTTCTTGATTCGTAATAAAGAATGGCGATAGGTAACCACGATCGAACTGCATACCTTCAACAACGTCTAGCTCACTTTCGAAGCCATTACCTTCTTCAACAGTGATTACGCCTTCCTTACCCACTTTTTCCATTGCTTCGGCAATAATTTCACCAACTTGCACATCAGAGTTAGCTGAAATAGTGCCTACTTGTGCAATCGCTTTTGAATCTTCACACGCTTGAGCCATTTCTTTAATTTTTTCTACCGCTGCAAACACGGCTTTATCAATACCGCGCTTTAAATCCATAGGATTCATGCCAGCAGCAATAGATTTAAGACCTTCGTTAACAATCGCTTGCGCCAGTACAGTTGCCGTAGTTGTTCCGTCACCAGCATCATCTGACGCCTTAGAAGCAACTTCTTTAACCATCTGAGCGCCCATGTTTTCGAAGTTATCTTCTAGTTCGATTTCTTTGGCAACAGATACACCATCTTTAGTGATGGTTGGTGCGCCAAAAGATTTATCTAAAACCACATTGCGGCCCTTTGGCCCCAAGGTTGTTTTTACAGCGTCGGCCAAAACGTTTACGCCCGCTAGCATTTTTGCGCGTGCGTCATTACCAAACTTTACTTCTTTTGCTGACATGTTACTTTCCTTATCGTGTATTCAGGTTAACTCTGAGGCCTAGCATCATTAGGCTAGGCGCAAGGAATCTTGGACTTAGTCGATGATGGCTTTGATATCGCCTTCACTAAGAATAATTAGGGTCTCGCCGTCAACATCGATGGTGTCACGATCAGAGTAACTACCAAATACGATGTTATCGCCAACGCTTACGGCAATAGCACGTACGTCACCGTTCTCTAAAACCTTGCCAGTACCTACGGCAAGAACTTCACCTTGATTTGGCTTCTCACGAACCGAACCAGGTAAAAGTATTCCTCCAGCAGTTTTCTCTTCTTCTTCCTTGCGGCGTACCACAACACGATCGTGTAAAGGACGAATATTCATGGACAGACTCTCCGTATAACATATTGATTAAAATAGCGACCCAAATGGGCAATTTGCTTTTGTCGGCAAGCTAAGTGCTAGACGACCAAAATGACGTTGATCAGAAAGATGGGTATGGAATTCGAAATTTCAACAGGCGGGAGGGAATTTTTGTGATTTAAATAGTACTTTAGTGGCTAATTAGGCTCCAAAGGCCACTCAAAACCGGTAAAGCCCGTTAGGCCTCACCGAATGAGCCTTTTAAACCACAAAACTATTAGTCAAAGGGTTGAATACACTTGGCTAGTGATTTTTGCTTGCGCGTACGGGCACGATGTACTTTACGTAATCTCTCGACGTTATCTTCGAGATTATGCTCGGCGACAAATAAGCTCAACATTCCAGAGACAGTCACACTTACGCCACCGGATTTTGGTGAGACTTTATGCTCTATATTTAGTGCATCAACATCGCTCGAGATGCGTTGTGCTACAACGTTGGCACCCAATTCGATGGTATAAGGCAACATGACAACAAATATATTATCGTCTAGGCGCCCTACAAAATCGTTAGGTCGATGAACCGAGTGACGAATTGCGCGCGCAACAGCCACGGTACAGCGCTCGGCTTTTTCGGGGCCATAGCGATCACGATATTCCTGATTAAAATCAATACTAACCATGATAAAACAAGCCGGCTCTTCTCTTCGTGCGAGGACACGCCACTGCAAGGTAGCCATTTCTTTAAAAGCCAAATCAGTATAACAGCGTGTAAGCGGATCGAATTGCGTTGGCGGCTTAGGCGCATTAATGGTTTCTTCCAATTCATTACGCATAGTAATGAAGCGCTCCATAACGTGAATTTTCGAATGGAGTACCACCTCACGAACAGGTTTAATAAGATAATCGTCGGCGCCCGCCTCAAAACCTTCTTTAAAATCGGCATCATCATTACGGCTCGTAAGGATGATAATCGGCATCCAGTGCTCGCCAAGTATTTCTCGCATAAGCTGTACGGTTTCAAAACCACCCAGGCCAGGCATATCGACATCGGTAACGATTAAATCAACAGTGTTATCTTCAAGGACTTGCATCGCTATTTCACCGCTTTCGGCTTTTAATAGTGTATGCCCAGCACTCTCGATGTAGCTACCAATAAGCTTTCGCAGAGTCTTGCTGTCTTCGATTAATAATATATTCACAACTTAATGGGGCCCTATAGACAAATTTTTAATATCCGTGTTTTATAAAAAACTCCCTAAGCGACAACAAGCTAATATTTCATTAACTTACTTTAACGCTACCAATCAAACTACGCGTACATAAGCACGCACAAAGACACCGGTATCCAAATAGTGTAGAGCCCCAACTAGTGAATGTTAAATATTTATCTGACATTCACTTAACATTAAGTAACAAAAGGCCCTGCAAAGACCCTGTAGGGCTCAGAACGATTCTACTCAGAATTGCTTAAATTGCTTCAATTGAAGTGTTAATTACAGCGGAGTTGAGAGGTTAATCGATAAACCCAGGATAATATAGATTCAATCATGACCAATCAAAAAATAACGGATAAGACGACAGAAAACACGATCAACGGACAACGACAGGGAATAAGTTTTTGAATGAATGTTCAATCAAGATAACATTTAACTAAACGAGACTATTGCTGACGATGATGACAAAAGCAACGGGAGAAGTGAAAGTTACGGAGAGCTATTAGTCTTCACGCTCAAATTCCCCCTCAATTACAGGAGATTTGTATTGTGAGGTAGATTGACCCTTCGCGCTGAAATTAGCATGGGTACTCATATTGATAGAAGCCCCGCCAATCGACCGACGCTGAAAATACCCCGCTATAAGCGATCGAAAGGCCGGTACCAATAAGATGAAGCCTAAGGTATCGGTTACAAAGCCCGGTGTAAGCAAGAATGCTCCCGCTACCGCCAAACATAAGCCTTCTAGCATCTCAAATGCCGGAATTTGACCCACCTGCATTTTCTCTTGAGCTCGGCGTAACGTCCCAAGACCTTGTACTTTTAGCACACTGATACCAATCATTGCCGTTAATAGCACCAAGGCGACCGTTGCCCAAGCACCAAATAATGATCCGACCCGAATCAGGACGAGCATTTCAACAATAGGCACTACGATAAACGCTAGAAAAAGAAATCTCACAATTTGCTCCGTATAGGAAAAAGCCTAACTGGTGAAGATAAAGTCAGACAAGGTAGTTTTTGATATGTGGGCACAGGCTAAGAATTCAAGTTATAGAGCGACCTTCTAGCCGCCAAAAAACTACAATTAACTACAATTAAACTATCATTAAGCCTCCATTAAGCTACCATTGATAACCAACGCCTAGGCGTAAACGCGTATCCGATTCGTCTTGCCCCTCTGGCGGGGAACTATCAAAAGCATTGCGATAGCTCAAGTCGGCTGTTACACCCCCAGCAATTGGAAGGCTAAGTCCAGTATTAGACTCCATTTCCCAATCATCTCCGCTTTCAAGCGACTGTAACAGCTCCACCTTACTAAATAAGACAATATCACGCGGAAGCTTGATTCTAAAGTCGCCCGCTAATCGCCATGAAGCATAGGCTGCAGTGGTTTCAATCGAAGTGTCGTTTTGAGCAAAGGTGGTTTCACTCACATACTCGGGGCCGGTCTCTAAAGAAAGTGAGCTGTTGGTGTTCTCCCAAAATTGATACCCCAAACCCGTACCAATTGAAGCACGCTGACTAATACGAAGTGGATCATCTTGCAATAGCTCTAGGTTTGTAGACCAGAATGTCTTCGGCGCAAAAAACCAGTCAAACTGATAATTTAACGTGACACGATTTTTTAATTCTTCCTGCTCACGTGATTCAGCCCAATACTTAAGCCAGATATCATGACGGTACTCTCGATATCGAAAGAATACATTTGTATCCATGGCCCAGTCTTGCTTATTAACGTTACCCTCTTCACGCGAACCCGAAGCCGTAACCTTTCCGCGCCGCTCCTTAAACGTGCCCTGCCCGCCGTCGTACTTAACAACGTCTTTTACACTCACTAGGCTTTGCTCAAACTCACCATACTGGTCGCATTCGAATCTTACTTGGCGACGACTCATCCCCGCCCAGTAACAAGCGCCTTTGCGCGCATTCAACTTAACGGGAATAGCGCTAACCAATTCGATTACACGGCTCTTGGGGATCGTTAAGGAGCCAAAAAGGGCGGACGACCAGATGATATCGTTGGCGGTAATACCCGAGATTTCACCCTGTAATACATCGCCATTATCTAAAGAAATTTGACCTGAAAAACATAAAGAAGATTGAAATATTACTAAAAAACTAAGCGTGAAAATTATTCGATAAAGCACAACTAACCTCAAAAAAACCGCTAACTCCGTTCGCGTAGATAAATCCAATATGACAATATGATAGCAGGTAAACCCATCAATGCGGCGTAGATAAAGAAAACTGAATAGCCTTGACTGTCGACAACGACGCCAGAGAACCCACTTATAACCTTGCCAGGCAAGGTCATTAAAGAGCTAAATAGAGCATATTGGGACGCTGAATAGGCGCGATTGGTAAGACTTGCCAAGTAGGCTAAAAAGACGGCTCCGGCAAAACCACCACAAAAATTATCCGCGGTAATCGTCATCGCGAGACCTTCAATAACTGGCCCTAGATGTGATAAGTAGGCAAATA
This sequence comes from Flavobacteriales bacterium, assembly GCA_047638775.1. Classification (GTDB taxonomy): domain Bacteria; phylum Pseudomonadota; class Gammaproteobacteria; order Pseudomonadales; family Cellvibrionaceae; genus Agaribacterium. The sequence continues at coordinate 2,468 of JBLIMQ010000185.1, read as the reverse complement.
GAAAATTCGTTAATGCCACGGAAACCGCGCCAAATATCAAAGGTCGGTGAATGCCGTACTTAACAACAAACAGCCCACCGATAAAAGAGCCGAATATCGTCATGAAAAAACCAAAGACCTTACTCACACTGGCGATTTCAGTCTTAGTAAAGCCCAAATCCAAATAGAAGGGGTTAGCCATTATGCCCATTGTGATATCACTAATGCGATAAAAGGCTACAAAAAACAACAAGCCCAAGGCCATGGTACCGTTGCGTTCGAAGAAATCCCAAAATGGCTTTATAAAGGCATCATACGCACCACTCCATGAGAATGGATCAGCATCAAGCTTTGATAAGACCGCATATTTTGGCTCAGAAATAACCAAGGTTGTCACCAAGCCAACCCCCATTGCCGCAGCCATAATTAAGTAAGAAATACGCCACGACCAGATGTCGGCAAAATACAGCGCGGCGGCACCAGAGAAGAGCAGCGCGAGCCGATAAGCTAAAAAATAACTCGCCGCAAGTGCCGCTTGCACGTCATCCTTGTCACTCTCGATTCTAAATGCATCAATAACAATATCTTGAGTAGCAGAAGAAAAAGCCACGCCGAATGCGCAGACAATTAATAAGCCCATTTGCGTCGTCGGCGTTAAGCTCGACATACCTAGGAGTGAAAGCGCAACACCTAACTGGGCAACTAGAAGCCATGAGCGACGATGCCCAAGCAAGCCATCCAGCACCGGTACTTTTAATGAATCAAGGACCGGAGCCCAAAATAGCTTTATTGAATAGGTAATACCGATCCACCCAAAAAAACCAATCGCTGTGCGGGTGACTCCCTCATCCCTCAACCACGCGGTGAGCGTTGAAAAAATTAATAGGTAGGGCAAACCGGCCGAAAAACCCAAAAAAAACATGACAATTACGGATTTTCGCTTATAAACCTTTAGGGCCTCTAACCAAGATAATGTTTGCTGCGTCATAAATTAGGGCTCGACCGAGTCGGTCTTGTTCATTGAAGATTTACGAATAAGAGAGATAATTTCCTTCCACATCGCGCGGTAGGCTCGCGCAGCATTGCCACCACGGGCATAGCTTGTTAGTGGTTTGCGATAGTGAGACATCTTTTCAGCCGCGCTATCCATAGGAACATACGTTTTCATAAGCGGTAAGGGTAAAAAGTTTGCACTACTCAAGGTTTGCTTGTGCAAGGTACGACGTTTATCGACCATATTAAAAAATGCGACGATATTTTTAGGGCGATAGGTTTTACCGTCAAAAAAGTCTACAACTTGTCGCATAGCACGAATAGACATTGGGCTTGGTATCGTTGGAACCAAGACAAGATCTACGCCTGACAGTAAATATTCTATGCTTGGGTTAATTGTAGGCGGGCAATCAAATATGACTATCTCAGCCTGTTTACTCAAGGGCTCAATAAGTTTACGCACCAGCTGACGCGCGCTACTATTCGTCGCGAGTTCTGTATCGGTATTACGTAAACTTAGATCGGCTGGCACTACCGTAAGGTTTGGGAAAGGCGTACTTTGTTGTAATGACCCTACAACCTCCCCTTGCTGAAACACTTGAATAGCAGGAGAGTCGGGCTCATCTATACCACAATACCAACTTGCCGCACCTTGTGGATCCCAGTCCCAAAGTATAGTTTTTTTCTTTGCTTCAGCCGCCAAATACGCCAAGTTCACGGCCGTGGTAGTTTTGCCCACGCCGCCTTTTAAATTATATAAGGCAACTGTAATCATAAGAGGGTTTTTGCTTTTTTATGTAGTCATTAAAACTTAAACAAGGATCGCTATAAATGCCGCTACGGCAATCCATAACCACAAAGTACGCTGATACAACCTATTCATTAAGCACAATTCTTTTCGCGTTACTTCACAGGTTTGTTCAAGATCGTCGTCTACGGTAAGCGCACCAAAAATAGCAAGACTCAAGACTTCAATACTACGGCGACGAATACAAAATACACAGTCTTTCAATCGCCCAAAGCATCCGGCAAAATTCCCTGTAAACGCAAATGAAAACCCCAGCACTCGTGTAGCGGGCCATTCCAACAACCATAACCATCTCAATGCGAGACCGTCACCGCGCCGTGACTGAATAAATACAAGGCGGTACATTAAGGCCCCAACAGGACCCAGCAGGAAGAACCAAAAAAGCACGGCAAACATTCGTTCAAAACCGCGATAACCTGCTTCATCAAATACATGTTGATGTAGAGCCGACCAGTCATTCTCATCAACATCATCCAGATCAATTTCAAGTCGGGTTGCACGCGCTTTGGCCGACTCCCAATCTTCGATATAACACGCCTGGGTATACTCACTAACGATTTCGAAGAACTCGCCACGACCAAAACTATAGAGTAGAACCACCACCGCGATAGGTAGAGCAAACCACTGCGATTGTTCGACTACAATTGCCAAAACTACCGCTAGCAATAACAAAGGCAAAATAATGACG
>JBLIMQ010000184.1:0-7320 GCA_047638775.1 Flavobacteriales bacterium | reverse complement strand
TCTATTTTATCCATTGAATAATTAATGCGATGAAATAATGATGGGCAGGTACGGCTTACAAAATAATAAATGGGCCATGGGTAGTAGATCACAATATTTTTAACGATTGCAAAATTTTCCTTAAATTTCGTTTCGTTTTCAAGCGAGCCGTAGATTTCCCCTGCTCCAAGCGGAAGGTAATCAAATCGGTTGTGATGTAACATCGGAAATAAGCTGTGATAACTGTCGCCTTGCACCACTCGAATGCCCGCGCCTTCAAGTATTTTTACGTCGGGCCATTGCGTTGCTTGTCCGGCCGTTAGTTCGAGTAGTTCTGTCCAGCTTGAAATAGACTCAAACTCGGCGAGGCGTTCTTTTTTTACAAGTAATTGTCGGTATCCGAGGAAGTTGTGAAGTATCGGGTTTTCAAGAATAAATGCCAGATCTTCATCGGTTTTTCGATCAATAATTCCGCCTGTTAAAAAATGTAAATGTAGGCCTTTACGTAATTCTTCTCGGGCTCTTCCTGGGCTAATCGCCTTTTCATTGAAGCTAATATCTAATTTGCCGAATTTGCCGGCACTTTGCTCAATAAGCAGTGAGCTGAGCTCTTTTTCAAAGGGTATGCGACCCTCACTTTTGCCTCCTAGGTGGTATATATAAGATAAATCTTGGTTATCTTGACCGCACCGATCGTCCGCGATCGTCTCGCTCGCGTAAAGGAGAAAGCATAGGGGCAGGCACAATATTTTGCTTAGCGTGTACACGAGTATGAATTTAACCTTTATTCATTTTTTGTAGGCTTAATGTAACGTCATGAAAAAGGATAACGTCACCCTCTGAGTTGTTTAATCGACGCGTACCAGTCTGCCGGTGCGTAGAATGCAAGTATATGGACACCCTGATCGTAGCAAGTGCCACAGGTCGACGTAAATCGGTTAAATTTAGTTCTCTATGATCAGTTTTAATAGCCAAACTCTAGGGGCTACTTCCGAGTTATATAAATGAGCTATACAAATAACGTGTTTGAATGTAAGAATCTTTGTATTAAAAAGTATAGATATGGAATCGGATTTACTCAAATTATAATCGCATACTAAATGCCCCCGAATTAAGGGGGCAATGCCCTATAATATTGGCCTCAACCCTTTGCGGTACTTACTTTAGCTTGGACGCCCATATGGCAAGCTTGTGCTTCATCGTCAATTGAGAAATTTTATCCTGAGGAATGGCTTGTATTAATTTATCATGTACGAGTAATCGATAAATGTATTCTATCTTTTCACTTGCCGAATCCGTGGGCTCAAATTCTACAACACCTCTCTCTTCTCCGTATTTCATTCCTTTGGCGATAGCCTGTTTTACAAGTTCTTTCTCGTTTTTTAATTTACCCATAAGTAAGTATGCCTTCTAATGCAGAGTGAACCTGCATTCTTGTGTTTTTGCTTTTTAAGCAACGTACAAAATGTCAGCGCTGCGCGTATTATTATAACGGCCGGATATAGGCTGGCGCAAAAAATGCATTAAAGTGGCGTCACCTCAAAATACTCTTGCTAGAGTTTTCTTAGGGTGACGCTTTGTAGTTTCGGTTATTCTTTGCGACCAAACTCAAAATATATATGGAAAGCTTAGTTTAATCAATGTGTTATAGCCGTGTTATAGCTGTTTGATCGACGGTCTATTGAACGCTTTGGTTGATTTTTGTAAAGCGTTATTGTCAGTTTTAATACAAGCTGAAAGCGTTCTTTGAATCAAGCTGGGAGCACTTATTGAAGTCTGCGAATTTTTGCAGCGCTTTACCGAGTGCAGGAATAAATTTGTCGCGGTTGAGTGGGCCATCTTCTAGGTGTAGGCTTAGTATTTCGAAACGCTGCTCAGCTCGATGTGCTTTGCAGTCTATTCGCGCGACAAATTTATTGTTGTATGAAATCGGTAGGCAAAAGTAACCGTATATTCGCTTGGGCGCCGTAATGTAACATTCAATCTTGTAGTCGAAGTCGAATAACGACTTTAAGCGGTCACGGTGAATTAACACGTTATCGAATGGCGAGAGCACCTTGAGTATAGCGTTTGTCTTTGGTGCCTGTTCGAGTGCTTTGATGTCTACATACGTGCTTGGCGCATCGGACTTTTTTAGCGATTTTACTGTACCGGCTTCGAGGCGTTCGTTGAGCACTCTATTCATCGCCTCACGCATAGGTTTGCCTGTTTTTAAGTGTATTAACTGCTTCCAAGTGAAGATGCCATGCGCCCTGAGCGTGGTGTCGAACAAATAGGCCGCATATTCATATAGCGTGGGCATACTTAGATCGATAGCCTCTGGCAGGCAACGTTCAGCGAGATCGTAAACCTTTTCCATACCATTGCGTTCGCACACCATTAAATCGCCCTGCATGAATAACTTTTCAAAGGCGCGTTTACCTGGCCCTTGATTCCACCAATTTCCGCTGCCCTTGTTGCCCCTATCGAAATCACGTAAACGTAACGGCCCCTCTGCGTTCACGCGCGCGAGGATGTTTTTCATCAAGCCTTTGTCCACGTTGTTGTGAAAACGGTTTTCTCCATTGCGTATCGACGTCATATTCGGGAGTGCGTAGCGGTAGTCGCGCATAGGCAGGTACGAAGCCGCATGGTACCAATACTCAAATATCTGCTGTTTACGAATCAAGGTGTTTAAGTGGCTTGGGTCATAGCTAGGCACTCGGTTCCACAATACGTGGTGGTGCGCGCGTTCGACTACGGACAAGGTATCAATTTGCACATACCCAAGATGTTCGATTGCTTTACGCGTCCCAGGTAGACCTGGACCAAATTCTTGCGATGAGAGGCCTTGCCTGGACAATGCCAAACGCCTTAATTGTAATGTCATCGCGGATTCCAGTGGGTTAAGGCAGGATGAAGGGTGTTTTAATGTTGTTATTTATGCGGACCAGTTTTGGGCCCCCAGTAATTATTGCCTACTTGAATGCTTTCGACAAACGAGTGAAGCCGATATCCTCCGCAATTTTGTCGGAATACGCTTTCGAACTTAGTTGGGTCAGCAACTCAAAAGCCCCCTGATAGCTCACCGGCCCACCGTTACTTGTAATTAGTCCTTCGTCGACAACAACGTTTTGATCAAATTGTACATTCGCTTTTGGATATTTATTCTGTAGTGTTTTTTCTCCTCCTGCCCAAGTGGTCACTCTTTTACCGTCAAGAATTCCCGCTGCACCGAGTATGCTCGCCCCAGAGCAGTTACTTGCCATCCATGTTGACGTTTTGCTCTGCCTGCGGACATAGCTAATCAAATCGTTATTGTTTAACACGGCTCGCATATCGTAGGCGCTTACAGCGATTAACGCATCCAGCTCAATTTCATCATAAATGCTGAAGTCCGCGATTATGGTTAAACCTTCTTCCGATTTAACAGTCTTCTTACGAGTAGCTGCAATAGTCACCACCTCATAGCGTGAAAACCACGCTTTTTTACTCGCCGCGCCAAAGACTTCAATCGGAGCGGTGGCATCACTTGTGAGAAAACCATCAAAAACTAAAATACCAATTTTTGATGTCGCTGCGGATGCCATATCTACGACACCTAAAATCAGAATGATAATGGAAAGATGAGTAAACTTTTTCATGCACTTTTCCTCAATTAATTGTTTTTATTGATGTGTCGTAGCAATGGCTTTGTAGCGAAACCCGCCGTTAACCAAACGATCAACCTCGTTTGCAGGGAACCAAAGAATCATGAGCTTTGCCGGTTCCGTGCCAGTGACTTCATGAATCAACGTACTGTTTGGCGGCGCCGCGGACAAACCTCCGGTAGATAGCTCTTCTTCAACGCCATTAACAGTTTGCTTCAGCTTCCCGTTAATCACGTAAATCCATTCGGCACTAACGTGACCGTGGAGCTTAGAGTTGAAGCCTGCTGGTAACGTAAGCTCCCCAATCGCTACGTTTTCTAGCCCCTTGTCTCGATAGGCGATGACTTTAATTTCAAGGTCGGCGGTTTGTAGCCAGTAGGGCGTTGTGCGCAACATGTTTTTAGATACTTTGGCTTTAATAGATACTTTGGCTTTAATAGATACTTTGGCTTCAGCAGGTGTTTCGGGAGAGTGCGCCGACGCCATGGCGCAGCTCACTAAGCTGAGTAGCGTTAGGAATATGGCGCTGGCACGCGGTTTACGTTTTCGTAGTAGGTAGCCCATGTTTGTTCACGCTTACAAGTGTTAATAGAGAGCGGTGAGTATGGAGACAATCTCGAGTAGAGTTCTATTATAGAGCTGATATTTACATGATATTTAAGTCATACCCTCATACCCTCATACGAATCAGGCGCTTAGCCGAATAATGTAATGAGGTTATTAAATTCTCATGTATTGGTGCGCTGGTTTTTAAGGTCTTTATTGAATTTCGTTGGTGCGGGCTTGCACACAAATTAAATCCTTTTGCTGAGCGGATGTCTTCGTTAACGTCATTCTTTATAGAAGTATGTCTCCTATTGCCTCCTATTGCCTCCTGTGTTTTCTCATTACATTTTAAGCGTTTTCGATATTTCCACGAAGTCGAATGGCTTTAACACCTTGATTCGGGTTCGAAGAGCAGTATCAGCCTGTAAGCTTATTAATCTATCGCTGTAAGATGCCTGCAGTATATCGGTACTATTTTAAGGCATGGAAACTCTTTTGAGGTATCGTAAGGTATCGATACAGGCTGTTTTGTCGTTGCTAAAACCCTTTTAATCTATTGGAGAGTTGATGCTGAGGACTGCTTACTCACCATAGCTGGTCGAGTTGCAAACGTTAGTATCGCTAATTAAGCTCAATACAATAGCTTCTGCACGCGAAATATTGGAGGAAGGGCCGCCGGTAATTTCAATTACCTCGGGAACCATCATAAGTGACAGGCGCGCTAAGGCATTAATGGCTAAGAACACCAAACCCATACCGCTGGTTAATGCTCAAGTGCATTATCGCCTGTTACCACGTACGAGGTGAATACGAAAAGTGCTCCGCCACCATAAGCTAAAAGTAGCGCCCGGTAAACTGGGTGAAGTGGGTGTAATTCGTAGAGGATAAGCGCATCCCGTTCATTGTCATGATTTGTGCTCATAAAATATATTGTTTGATTTATATGATATACCAATTGATACATTGCAAATGGCGACGGGTATGAGCATCATCGATACTGTCTGTTCGTTGAACTCTAACCGAGTCAAGCAATGACCAAAACGCGCCGGTACCAATGTGTCAACAGGTGCGGACTATAAGGCCCAGTGGCTTCGTGAAAATATTAATGTATTTTTATATGGTCTAGTTAATTAGTGTGAATCCGTAAGTAGGGCTCTGCTGCTCAGAGATTTAAAGCACTATCTTTGCAGCACGTGATTTAGCTTTGTACAATAAGAAAACCTTCATGATTAGTGACGTAAATCTGGCTGTTTTCATTTCCCCTTCGTGATGAGCTATTTGAGGATGGATACTCACTGGGGTGATTTACAAAAGGTAACATGAGTGTATCTCTGCGGTTTAAATTGATAATACTGATGAACATAAGGCACTAGTAGGATGTGTAGAGATCATGTTTAAATACGTTTTTCTTCATTAGCGTTAGTTTTCGTACAAAATGGAATGCGCAAGAGGAAAACCCAAAAATTAAAGGATAATATTTTTTTATGAATGGATATTTCCGTAAATTTTAAAAAAAATAATGAATTGAATAGTCTGCGTGTTAAGCGATTTTTCAATACAAAAATAAAATAGAATAAAATAAAAATCTAGTGGTGAAAATAAGGTTCCGAATATCAATAATCTATTCGGTTTTCTGATGGCATCGGTAAGATTGTGATTTATTTGTAAGTATTAATTAATAAATATAGGTAGTTTTTATGTTGTCTAAACAGCATTTCATTTGGTTGGCGCCATTGCTAAGTTTTTGTTTTTACCATATTTTAATTTTTTTAGGTTTAGAGTATTTACCTGCTGTGGCGGCTGCAATTACGCTGTTGACAGTTATTTGGTGGATAACTGAAGCGATACCTATTCCGGCTACATCAATCGTGCCCTTTGCGTTATTACCTGTGTTTGGTGTTGTAGATCATAAAACTATAGCGTCTTCATTAGGTAGTCACGTTATTGTTTTATTGATGGGAGCATTTATGCTTTCAAAAGCAATAGAGAAATGTGGAGCGCACGAGCGGTTAGCCATGTATATGCTCAAATTAGTCGGGGTTTCCAGCGGAAAACGCTTGGTGTTTGGCTTTATGATAACGTCAGCATTTTTAAGTATGTGGATATCCAACACCGCGACAACACTCATTATGTTGCCTATGGCGCTCGCTATTTTAAAACATGTTGATAACGCTCAATTGAAAGTCTCTCTAATATTAGGGGTTGCTTATTCCGCTAGTATAGGAGGCATAGGTACTCCTATTGGAACGCCTCCTAATATTATATTTATGGGAATTTACGAAGAGTATACAGGTAGAGATTTCAGTTTTTTTTCCTGGATGAAAATTGGCGTACCGATTGTTGTGGTGTCGATACCTATAGTTGGTTTGTGGCTAACACGAAATGTAAAGCTTGAAAGTAATATCACTTTACCTAAAATAGGGCTATGGCGTATTGAAGAAAAAAGGACGTTAATCGTTTTTGGTTTGGCTGTACTGTTGTGGATCACTAGGCAAGAGCCATTCGGTGGCTGGAGCCAATGGTTAGACTTACCTACAGTTGGCGATAGTACCATTGCTCTTTTTGCTGTTGTTGTTATGTTTCTAATCCCTAATGGTAAAAAAGATAATGGGAAAAGTGGCCGGTTACTAGATTGGGACACCGCCGTGTCTATACCTTGGGGAATGTTACTTTTATTTGCTGGCGGTATAGCGCTGGCGAAAGGGTTCTCTGCGTCAGGGCTTAGTATAATAATGAGTGATTGGTTGTCGTCACTTTCTTCTTTACCGCCAATCTTAATGATTTTAACTATCTGCCTTGTGGTGACGTATTTAACAGAAATTACCAGTAATACCGCAACCGCGACTTTGTTAATGCCTATTCTAGCTATAGCGGCTATTTCTGCAGGGTTAGAGCCTGAAGTTCTAATGATCCCAGCCGCTATTTGTGCAAGCTGTGCATTTATGCTGCCGGTTGCTACGGCGCCGAATGCTATTGCTTATGGGACAGGCGAAATAAAAATAGGGGACATGGTAAAAGAAGGCGCAATACTTAGTTTAGTGGTGTCTAGTTTGGCTGGTGTAATATGCTATGCCTTGTTGCTCTAATTTAACGCTCTAATTTAACGCTCTAATTTTAGCCACGGTTACAATTATGCATATTAAATAAATTGGATGCCGTGCTAGGT
>JBLIMQ010000183.1:0-7348 GCA_047638775.1 Flavobacteriales bacterium | reverse complement strand
ATCTTAAAGGTGAAGATCTTGAAAACGAAATTGAATACGCTATAGAAATTGCAAAAAATTTCCAATGCCGTTTATTTATTAACGATCATTGGAAATTGGCCATCAAGTACGGCGCCTATGGCGTGCACCTAGGGCAAGATGATCTCGATGAGGCTGACATACAGGCTATTCAATCCGCCGGTTTACGCTTGGGTACGAGTACACACTGCCACTATGAAGTTGCACGCGCGCACAGCTATAAGCCATCCTATATTGCTTGCGGGCCCGTATGGCCAACAACTACGAAAGATATGCCTTGGGTGCCTCATGGCTTAGAAGGTTTTTGTTATTGGAATACATGCTTGGATTATCCATTGGTCGGGATCGGCGGTGTGGGTGAAAGTCAAATAGCCGACTTGTGTAACGCAGGAGCGAGTGGAATTGCGATGATTACCGCAATCACTCTCGCTAAGTCTCCGCAAGAGCGTGTCACAAAATTCATATCGCTGGTAAACTCTCCTATTACAAGTGATTCTACTGTAAACAATCACAAGCAAATTAAAACACTAGGTTAGATGTCATGGAATTTTCTGCGCAAGAGTGGTTACGCTATACTCGCCATATTCAACTACCTAAAGTTGGCGCAGCCGGTCAACAGAAATTAAAAAACGCTCGAGTACTAATGATCGGCAGTGGCGGTTTAGGATCGCCTGTATCGTTATACCTTGCCGCAGCGGGTATTGGATCGATTACCCTGGTAGATCATGACGTTGTCGACGTTACCAACCTACAACGTCAAATCGTTTTTAATTGTAACGACATTGGAAAGTCAAAATCTTTGAGTGCAAAGAAACATCTAGAAGCACTCAACCCTCATATCCATATTAACGCGGTTGAATCAGTGTTTAACACAGACATAGCTGATGATCTCGTAAGCCAATGTGATTTATTGATCGATTGTACCGATAACTTTGCAACTCGCTACTTGATAAATGACAGCTGTGTAAAGCACAAAAAACCTTGGATCTATGCCAGCATTCATCAGTTTTCTGGGCAGTGTGCGTTATTTATACCGGGCGAGGCCTGTTATCGCTGCCTATTTCCATCAGCGCCTATAGATTCTGCCGACTGCAATTCAGCGGGTGTTTTAGGTGTACTTCCAGGCTTACTCGGGGTACTCCAAGCCAACGAGGCTATTAAGTTTTTATGCGAATTAAAAACACCACTGGCCAACACCTTGATGCTAGCCGATGCTCTAGAATTGGACTTTCGAAAAATCACCTTACAAAAAAATACAGACTGCCAATGTTGTACGAACATTTCAGAGGCCGCTTCAAACAATGGCAACAATCTGTTGGTGGAAACTAACTGCGTAACGGAGGATACAACCCTAGACCTAAACCGACAGCAATGGTTAAGCGCCGTCAAAATGAATGACTCGCGTGTAATTGATGTTCGGTCGGGTATTGAACATCATGCGTTTAATATTGGCGGCATACTACTGCCGCTCGACTCGCTAGAAGCTACCGTAGAGTTACTGGATAAAACCAAGGTTTACTACATCTATTGCCAGAGCGGTATACGTAGCGCGAAGGCTGTAGAAAAAATGATTCAATCTGGATTGAACGCAAAAAGCCTAGCCGGCGGACTCGCGCGTTACCTTAAGGCTTAGGCTCATAGTTAGAGTTAGAGCGGGGTTAGAGTGGGAGTTAGAGTAATACTGAGACCCATAATTTAAAGATCTAGTCGCCACTAGATGCTTGAACTAGACCTGCCCCTCATCGTCACCAAAGACTAAATCACCACCGGCCTCTTTTGCACGCTTTAGACACTGTACGGCGGCGGAGGTAAAAGCATCAATAGACCCTTGATGAAGGTTACTCACCCCCGCTGTATATGTCACACCAATGAGACCATTACCTGAATCAACTTTCTTTGAACTGATAATTTGTCGAACCTTATCTACATATGCCACAGCTTTTTCGTTATCGAGACCAGGGAAAAGCACAAAAAATGTCGCGCCTTCAGCTCGCGCAACAAAAAAATGGTCGAATATTTTTTCAAAGTTTTGTGCAACTTGACGCAGTATTCTATCTCCACCCTCATTACCAAACCGCAAATTTATATCGGAAAAATTTTCAATTTCAAGCATCGCCACAGCTAATGGAGAGTTGCTTTCTTGGCTTCGAACGATAAGCTGACTAGCGTACTTAAAATAATATTGGCGATGATATACACCCGTTAAATCATCTCGATTAGCTTGGTCACGAATTTTTTCGACTAATTCAACCAACTCGACATTATGGCTAATACGACAGAAAAACTCCTCGTGATTGAACGGTTTTTTCAAAAAATCATTTGCACCATGCTTAATGAATTTGGCGGACAACGCGTTTTCGTCATCAGAGGACAAGCCGATGATCGCCAGATCCGTTTTCTCATATTTGACCCGTAAATTACGAATCAATTCAAAGCCATCCATACGGGGCATATTGTAATCGGTGATCAACAATCGAGTATCTGGATTCGCAAGAAAGACCTGAATGGCCTCTACGCCATCCTCGGCCTCAAGTACATGATATAAATGTAAGCGCAACAAATCGACAATAATACTGCGCTGAACCGACGAATCATCCGTCACTAAAACCTTAATAGCTGAATTTTTGACTAAGCGATGTAACGTCCCCATCGCAAATTCATAAGAATAACGCCCCTCTTTAGTAACGTAATCGACAATGCCTTTTTTAAGCAGCTTTTCTCGACGTACCTCATCAAAGCTACTAGTAAGCACAATCGTAGGAATGTTTTCTGATAAGGTATAGTCAACAACTTCGCCATCGGATGCATCAGGAAGCGTTAAATCGACAAGTGCCGCAAAAAAGGGTTCGCTAGCGTTCTCGACACAGTCTCGCGCCTCTGCAAAACTCGCGGCATATACGGGCTCAAGCACAGTACTGGTTGATAAAACATGCATGATGACTTTCGCCACCATTTTACTATCTTCAACAACAAGTACTGGGATCATGATAAATCGCTTTCCTAAACAGAATGTATCTCTATTTTAGTCTAGCTCATGATTTGAAATCGTGTAGGAGCCTGACCTTGCAGCACTATTAAAAAATACGCTACGTAGGATTAAGGCTTGGGAATGACTATTTCAATAAGTCTTCTGGAGGATGTTCACATTCAAGGTTTTGCCCTAATAGCGCCTCAATAGCCGGCCAACGGAAGGCATCGTCTTCACAGGCAAAGCTAATCGATTTACCTTCAGCGCCAGCGCGGCCCGTTCGCCCAATGCGATGAACGTAATCTTCAGGCTCTTCAGGTAACATATAATTCACTACGTGAGATACACCATCAATATGAATACCTCGCCCAGCGACATCCGTTGCGACAAGTACTTGGATACTGCCGCTCTTAAATGCATCTAAGGTTTTAACACGCTTACCTTGAGGAATGTCACCCGACAAAAGACCCGCTTTAATACCTTTGCGACGTAACGCTTCGTGAAGGTCTCGACACTCGTCTCGACGGTTAGCAAAAACCATCACACTCTTGGTCGTTTCTTCCGTCAGGATATTCACTAATATATTAAATTTCTCTTCACCCGACACCATATAAAGCTTTTGCTCTACAGTATCCGTAGCGATAGAGTCAGGCTCGATTTCAATACTTTCAGCGTTTTCCATCCAGCGATCCGCTAAGCGTAATACATCTTCAGAAAAGGTGGCCGAAAACATCATACTCTGGCGATATTCTCTACGAGCGCACAAGCGCTCAATACGCTTAACTTGAGGGATAAAACCCATGTCCAACATACGGTCGGCCTCATCAATGACCAACACTTCAATTTGATCGAGATACACTTCGCGCCGCTCACAAAAATCAATTAATCGCCCAGGGGTGGCGATGATCACATCGACATATTCGTTTTGAATGACTTCTCTCTGCTTTTCAAAGTTCATTCCCCCCACAAGGCTCAAAAACCTAAGCCCTGTATGCTTACCCAAGGAAATAGCATCGGCTTCGATTTGAAGGGCTAATTCACGTGTTGGCGATAGAATAAGCGCGCGCGTCTCACCCGAATACCGCTGCTCAGTAGGTGGCTCTTTTAAGAGCGTTTCAAATAAAGCAATTAAAAATGCAGCGGTTTTACCAGTGCCCGTCTGCGCCTTACCCAAAACATCGTGACCAGCCAAACCAAATGGAATTGACTGCTCTTGAATTGGCGAACATGTTTCAAAGCCTACATCACGCAATCCTTGCTGAACCTGTTCTGATAAGGGTAATTCGCTAAACTGCATAATCTGTGTCGCTAAAAGAAATGAAGCCGCATTCTACTGAAATTTGAAGCGCGGTGTTGAAGTTTCTTTTTGACGTATTAGCGAGGTTAAATATAGCCGCAGTACGCTAAAGAAGCTAAGCCAATACGCGGTCAAGGAAGATGTTTTTGGTGCCACCTCCCTCGTTTACACTACGACCCCAAAGCAGGAAGTAAGACTAAAGGAACAAAGGTAACAAATAATGCAGTTAAAGGTTTAAGACCTGAATTAAACCCATTATAAATCAAGAACAAAACCGCGTAAGCAGCTTCTTTTTTATAACAAAGCTGCAATCGTTTAACGACAACTCACCGACAAACCCCAGTTAGAATACACAACTACCCTCGCCGAAATCCTTTGTTTTCGGGGCATAAGATCAATCGACCGAATAGATTCCTGCACTACTACATGCAGATAACACGACCTTTCTCCATCCAGAGCAAAGTAAGGCTTCCGTCATAGCCGACGACAGCTTTCACAACCATTAGCGAAACGACCTAAGCGCCGCGGCCCGTTATAGTTTTCAGCCTGCGTTAGATTCCCGCCTAGCGAGAAACCAAACTGACAGAGCATTGCCGTTACGCCTAGTTTTCAGCACCAGCGTTCTTGCATTCTGGTTCTTGCATTCTGGCTTAAGGAAAGCCTTAAGAATAAATAGTTGCAACACATTACCTTCGTGCAGCTCGTCATTGGCGGCTCCCGAGAAACCACAATAAAAACAATAATGATTCGAGGTACATATATGAGACCCACCCAAGCCAACCCATCCCAAGCCAACAGGAGAACTAGACTCAAGACGATCAGTCGTTGGCTACTTACGCCCATCATTGGAGCGGCCATCGCAAGCATCGCGCACGCACAAGTAGGTCAACTACTTTGGGAAGACAACTTCGACGGAACGTCACTCAATAACAACCAATGGAATATCAATGAAGGTGACGGCTGCCCTAATCTCTGTAACTGGGGTAACGGCGAATTACAATGGTACTCCGGCGATAACATAGCCGTTAACGGCGGCAACTTAGTATTCGAAGCCCGAGACGAGCCCCAACTAAGCACTGCGCATAACGGTAAACGTTTCAGCTCAGCCAAAATCAACTCGAAGGGTCACCTATCTGTTCAGTACGGCATGATTGAAGCTCGTGTTCAGGTACCCACCATGGGCATTGGCTTGTGGCCAGCGGTATGGCTACTCGGCGCCGACGGCAACAGCTGGCCCTCGGTTGGCGAGATCGACATGATGGAAATGGGTCACCGCCGCGATGGCATCATTGAAGCGGGTCACGGCAGCGCCGACCTAAACAATTACGTAGGTTCAAACTCTATATTCTGGCATCAAGATGCCTGCGTTCCAGGCAACCCAACCTGCGCGGCACATACCTCGTTTGGTAAAGACAATGCATACGAGTCCGCGACGCCTCTCTCTAACCGCTTTGTCACTTACCGCCTTTACTGGACCGAAACCAACCAACGTTTCACCGTCGAGGATAATGGCATTGAACATACCATGCATGAATCCGGTATTGGTGAAGGCATGGATGCGTTCAAGCGACCCTATTATCTTCTGCTAAATCTCGCCGTGGGTGGATTTTTTACTGATGCGTTAAGCGATGCGGAAGTTCAAGCACCTTTCCCCGGGCAAATGCTGGTTGATTATGTCCGCGTTTACGAATATGACGGCCAAGGTCAAGTTTGGGTTGGTGAAGATGCGCCACCACCTGAAGCTGAAACCGGAACATTCGGCGTTTATACCGACACAACACCGCGTACAGATGAGCTCAATATTGCTACCGATTCATTTATTAATATCTGGAACGCGGGATCTGTTGCGCAAGGGAACATTAGCCCTATAGAAGGCGCGAACGTTATCGCCTGGAATTACTTTACTCCTGCCCAATGGTTCGGCGGCAGTATTGATGCACGCGAACCGCGCAACTTAAGTAACTTTACTGAAGGCAATTATGTATTCGACATTCAAATTCCTGGAGATGCCGCGTTTAGAATAGGCATTGCGGACGGACATGGGAATGAAGGCTGGATCGAATTCCCAGCGAATCAAAACCAATATGGCCTAGCACGTAACGGAAGCTGGGGGACAGTCAGTATTCCAGTCTCGGATATTACGGGAACGCTTATTGATTTACGCTTTATCAAAAGCCATTTTAGAATTGCTCAGCTAGATGGCCAACTCCCAAACTTCGCCTTTGAATTTGCCCTCGATAATATTCGCTGGGAAGGTGGCGGATCTGAAGTTGCGGACTCCGACGGTGACGGCGTTAACGATGATGACGACCTCTGTCCAAACACCTCTTCGGGTGTAATCGTCGATAACAGCGGCTGTGAAATCACGCCAATTAGTAATATCCGTATTGAAGCGGAAAATTTCATTCGGGCTTTGGATACTAGCCCTGGCAACTCTGGTAGCAACTCTGGCGGAGGCAGTGGTGATGTTGATACTGAAACTACAAGTGATATTGATGGCGGCTTAAATGTTGGCTGGACAGCCGCGGGCGAATGGCTTGAATACGACCTGGTTTTAGCGGCTGGACGCTACAATCTTACGTCCCGAGTAGCCTCACAAGGTGGTGGTGGAAGCTACGATATTGCTATCGTCAACGGCAATACACTATCGACAAATACTGTAGTAGCCACTGGTGGCTGGCAAGAGTGGATTAGCCAAGAAAACGGTGAGGTCGATATATCTACAACTGACACATACACCTTGCGAGTCGACATAAACGCCCCCGGGTTTAATCTAAACTGGGTCGAACTTGAAAGCTTAGGATGTAACGACCCGACTTGCCTCGACAGTGATAATGATGGCATCTCAGATGCAATTGATAGCTGCCCGAATACTCCCGCTGGTGTCGCGGTAGATACCAACGGCTGCACCTTAGTGATCGACTCCGATGGTGACGGCGTTCCCGACAACCAAGATAGTTGCCCGAATACTCCTGCTGGCGTCGTTGTAGACGGCAACGGCTGCACACTAGAGATCGATTCCGATGCTGACGGTGTTCCCGACAACCAAGACAATTGCCCGAATA
>JBLIMQ010000182.1:0-7403 GCA_047638775.1 Flavobacteriales bacterium | reverse complement strand
CTGCGCTCTCCGGCAATGGCGCCTACATTGAATGCGAGCCAGTCATTGGCCGCCCAGAATGCCGCAAATGAGACTAAATAGTTTGACTCCAAGCCGAAGCCACGTTGATTCGCTAGCGTGATATCGCCAGTATTGTCCTTACTGCTGCTAGACAGTTGCGCACTAAAATGTGTTATTCCGATCTTCCTATCATAACGTTCGAGGTATCGATTAAGGCTTCGCGCTAAAGCAGGATCGCTATATTTGATTTTTTCGATGGCTTTATGAACGCGTTTTACCGCGATTGGGCGCTTTATGATCGGCATATTGGCCTGCACAAATAGACGCTCTATACGAGTTTCAATTTCTGGTGAGAGCTGTACAGGTAAGTAAAGCGACCCCGCATGAGCTTGAATGCTTATAGCGCAGAGCGCAAAAATAAAAATGAGATGTTTTTTCACTAAAAGGGCCAGGGACTGAGTCATAAGTCGAGAGATATTATAGTTGTATGCAGTTGTATGCAGTTGTATGCAGTTGAGTGCGATTAAGCTCGAAAAATTTAAATTTCAATCAAAACGGGGCAGTGATCCGAGCCAAAAATATCAATCAGTATTTCGGCTTTTTTAACCCGTTCAATTAGCGGGCTAGAGCAAAGAAAATAATCTATCCGCCAGCCAACGTTGCGTTCACGCGCGCCGGCTCGATAGCTCCACCAAGAATAACGGCTTTCTTCAGGATGTAAGTAACGAAATGTATCGATAAACCCAGCCGCCGCATAATTGTCTAATGCGTCAATTTCTTCCTGCATATAGCCTGCCGATTTATTGTAATTCGGTTTGGGGCGCGCTAGGTCGATATCTTTGTGTGCGACATTTAGATCACCGCAGACAAATATAGGTTTGAGCTTTTCTAATGCGTTTAAATAGCTTAAAAATGCCTCGTCCCAGCTTAGGCGGTAGGGTAGGCGTTTAAGCTCACTGCCGCTATTGGGTACGTACACGGTGACGACGTAATAGTCATCAAATTCGGCGCAGCAAACACGACCTTCTTGATCGTGATCTTCGATACCTATGTCGTAAGTAACATTAATCGGCTCTTTACGGCTCAATATGGCGGTGCCTGAATAGCCTTTTTTAACGGCAGAATTACTGTATAAATAGTAGCCGTCGATGTCTTTCAGAGCTTCTGCGACTTGATCATCCTGGGCTTTTGTCTCTTGTAGGCAGAGCACGTCGGGGTTCATGCGCTCGAGAGAATCGGTAAAGTCTTTTTTCATAGCGGCACGAATACCGTTCACATTCCAAGATACTAATCGCATAAAATTTGTTCACTCAGTAATGGCTAGCCAATAAGCTGCATAGACTAACGTAAAGCCTGCTCTGCGCCAAATTATCTTGTCATAAAAGACGGAAAAACAGCCAAGTATTTTGATCCTGGCGGGCGAGGTGTTTTTCACGATAGAAGCCCTGAGCTATAGGGACTCAATGTCCTGCTACAATGCGTTCAATAATGCCTTCAATTGTCTGTGCATACCAAATAAATCCATATTGAGAACATGCTATGTCTGAAGAAACCCAATTCACGTTGATGCTCATGGCACCGGTATTAATTCTATTGGTGATGGCTATCGCTGGTTACCTTTTGCAGCGTGGACGAGCGAAAACATTGGCATTGGAGTTGTTAAATTTAAGTTCGACGGAGAGAGAGGCATCGCAAGCTTTGGCGATTGCCGAACACGAAGCCGTTTTACTCCGTCGTCGGCAGCAGGAGTTGTTAGATGAGCAGCAGATCTTACAGCGCAAGATGGACCGACTGGGTGCGTTACGAAATGATAGTGAGCAGCGAACAGCAGCCTTAGACGTTCAATTGGCTGAGCGTGCAAAGCACGAGGCGAGTCTACTTAAACAGTTTCACATGCAAAAGCAGCTGTTGACGGCCGAATTTGAAAACCTTGCCAATAAGATCTTCGACGACAAAGGTAAGCACTTTACGGCCGCGAGCTCTGGAGCCATGAATCAGTTGCTGCAACCGTTTCGAGAGCAAATCGAAGGGTTTCAAAACCGTGTAAACGATGTTCACAATGATTCACTCGAGGGGCGGGTGAAACTGGAGCAACAGATTAAATCCGTGCTCGAGCTTGGTTTAAAAATGAGCGACGAAGCCAGTAATCTGACATCAGCGTTAAAAAGTGACAAAAAACTACAAGGGTCATGGGGCGAAATCCAAGCGGAACTTCTGTTGGAAAGTTCAGGTTTGAAAGAGGGGCGTGAATATTTTCGCGAAATGAGTCTTAAGTCTGATGATGGCAGAGATTTTCGACCTGACTTTGTGATTAAACTTCCCTCCAATAAGCACATGGTTGTAGATAGTAAAATGTCTCTTAATGCGTATGTGAACGCCTGTTCTGCGAACACGGATGAAGAGCGGGAAAGCTATCTACGCGAGCACGTTAACGCTATTCGAAAACATATTAAGAGTTTAAGTGAAAAGTGCTACGAGAAGTTAAAAGGGCTGAATACGCCGGACTATGTTTTCATGTTTATTGGTAATGAAGCCGCATATTTAGCGGCGGTGGAAGCGGAGCCAAAGCTTTTTCACGAGGCGTACCGAAAGGGCGTCGCCGTTGTTACGGCCGGAACGCTTTTGTCGAGCCTTAGAATTGCTGCGCACCTTTGGTCAATAGATCGACAGAACAGCAATACGCACCTTTTGGCTGAGCAAGCGTCAAAAGTCTACGAAAAATTACGGGTATTCATTAGCAAAATGGACAAATTAGGCGTCCAATTGAATACGCTCCAGTCTAGCTATGATGATAGTGTGCGGACATTGACGAGTGGTAAGGGGAGCTTGCAACGGCAAGTAAATTTGTTTGTTGATATGGGAGTGAGTGTGAAGGAGGAGATGCCCCAATTGGACACAGATATAGAGTGAAAATGACATCATTACGTGTGCAACCAAGTTTGTTGGGTATTTATATTTTTTTGTACGAAAAATGACTAGGAATACTTTCGCATATACTGCCGTTTAGATCTATTCTTCAGGCTATGACAAAACGCTTCTTGCTAAAGCTATACCTGCTTTCGCTCTACCTTTATTCCGGTCTGGTTGTTGCCTTATCTGGGCAAAGCCTTGGTGGGGCTGAGTTGGGTTTGTCTTTTGAGCACATCTTCGATAAGCCGTCCATTCGCGATAAACCTAACTTCCATATAGAAAGCGGCCTCCAAGATCGGCATGGCTTTATGTGGTTTGGGGGTGTCGATGGCATATTCCGCTACGACGGTCGACAAGCTAAGTTTTATGACGATGAGTCCGATAACGTTTGTACACGCCTAATCTCTGGGATGGTTATTGATCACGATGGGGTACTTTGGGTGTCGACCATCAGAGCTCTGTGTCGATACAACGAAGATTTTGATCGTTTTGATCACTTTGGCTTACCCGGGAAAGGCATGGCTAGTCCATATACGAGCATTGCGGTCAGCCCACGTAATGAACTGTATTTGGGCGGATTAGGCCGTCTAGCGATTATTAACCCCGAGCGCAAACAATTGCAGCGGTTCAATTTTCAGGCGGGCGAAAACTTTGATAATAGCTCCAATGACTTTCAAGATATACGATTTGAATCCGCTGATCTGGCTTGGATCGGAACCCGAGCCTCCGGTTTAGTGAGGTTTTCTACCGATAATAAGCAATTTACACCCTTTAGTGCGGATAAAACTCGTGATGATTGGTACACATCCAACGATATTCGATCGCTTCAAGTCGATCCGTTAGGGCAAATTTGGTTTTCCTCGCCAGGTTTTGGTATTGGTCTATTAAATAAAGAACGTAATTCTGTTGAGCGTTTCGACAGAATGGATACGTTAGAAAAACCCGTTAAAACTGTGTGGCAAATATTAATAGACTCTGTAGGCCTTATTTGGTTTGCCTCAGATGGTCAGGGTTTGGTTCGTTACGATCCTATAACGCAAAGAATTGATCAATTTCTGCATCGAAGTGATGATCCGAATAGTCTACGTTACGATAAAACCGGCTGTATAGTAGAGGACGCAAATCAAAATATTTGGTTGAGTGGTTTTCCTCTGGGCTTGGAGTTTTTTGACCGTAAGCAGGAGCGCATTCAGCGTTATCGCCATCTGGCGGGCATAGAAGGGACTTTAAACGATAGTAGTATCCTTAAGGTTTTTGAGGATTCTAAGCACCGAGTATGGGTGGGAACCGAGGCTGGATTAAATTTATTTGATAGTGAAAAACGCCAATATATCAGTTTGTCACATGAAAATAATTATGGCTGGCAAATTCCGGTCATGGCTGTAAACGAGATTGTAGAAGATATTAATGGTGATCTTCTTTTGGGCACGTGGGCGAACGGTTTTTTTCGAATTGATTTAGAAAATGCTAACGTCCAGCAGTTTATGCCGACAGGAAGTAACGACTCAATAAACAGTGACACTGTTTGGTCTATAGTCCCGGAAGAGGATGAGATTTGGCTCGCGACACAAAGGGGCGGCGTCAATATTTATAATCGTGATAGTCAATCGTTTCGTTATTTAAACTACTCGGAAGATCGGCCTAATGGCTTGCGCAATAATTTAATTTTTAAATTATTGCCTGATACAAATCATAAGTACTGGGTAGCGAGTATTGGAGGCTTATCACTTTATGATTCGAGTGACGATAGCTATAAACATTTTTCAGATTCTGAATCACCCGTAGGTTTTTCTATTCCTAGTACAAATATCCGTAGCCTATTCAGAGATTCGAACCAAGGCTTGTGGGTCGGGACAGAAGATCAAGGGTTGTTTTATCAAGACCCCAGTACCAAGCTCTTTAGAGCCATCGGGCAGTCGCGGGCACATCGGTCCGCGAACGTCACGGGGATTTTAGAAGATCCAAGTGGTGACATATGGGCATTGGCAACGATTGGACTACTTAAAGTTGACTCCCAAAGGCAAAGCATAAAGCTTTATGAGGAGCAGCATGGTTTAGTTAGCGATAATATTTATCGCGGCGCTGGATATATTGATGCGAATGGAACCGCCTATATCGGTGGTTCTGATGGCCTGAGTGTTTTCGATTATCGTTCATTAGGTGTGTCTGGGGAGGAGTTTCCCTTGGAATTTATCAGTTTTAAAATACTGAACACTGAAGTTTCTGTAGGGGAGGAGTTTGGCCCATTACGACAGTCGATATTGAAATCAAAGAACATTGAGTTAACTCATGCGCATTCTATGTTCTCTTTGGGCTTTGCCGCGCTAAACTATCCTAAGTCTGAATATAACCGTTATGCCTATAAACTTGAGGGTTTTGATAAGCAGTGGCATTTTATGGGCGAATTAAATTCGGCTACTTACACGAATGTTCCTAGCGGGAGTTATACCTTTCACGTTAAAGCAAGTAATTATTTGGGTGAGTGGAGTGAATTCTCAAAAACTTTGGGCATAACGGTTTTGCCTCCGCCGTGGAAGTCGTGGTGGGCCTATAGCCTCTATATTCTATTTGTATTGTCGTTATTTTTATTTTCTCTACTATATAATATACGCAAAGTTAATTATGAGACCGAACGTGAATTAAATTCTCAACTGTTAAAGCTTAATGAGAGTAAAGATGCCTTTCTCGCGAATACCTCTCATGAATTAAGAACACCGTTAAATGGTGTGATTGGCTTGGCAAACTCATTGATGGATGAGTCGAATGAGAACGATCGACGGCGAAAAGCCGAACTAATTGTTTCAACTTGTAGACGCTTGAGCTTACTCGTTAATGATATTCTCGATTATTCGAAACTATTGGATTCAAAATTAGAACTTTATAAATCATGGATTGACTTAAATAGCCTAATCGATGATGTTTTTTCGATGGTAGACCCGCTGGCCAAAGATAAAAATATTACTCTGGTTAATTCAGCTAACCCTTTAGCGAATTGGATTTATGCTGATGAAAATCGCTTACAACAAATTTTAATTAATCTAGTGAGTAACGGTGTTAAGTATTCGCACGAAGGCCAGGTGACGGTTGCGAGTCAAATTAGAGGGGATGAGTTTATTATCGACGTGATTGATAGTGGTATCGGTATTGAACAGTCTAAAATTGAATCTATTTTTATGCCTTTTAATCAGCTCGATTCGGCTGCTGTTTATCGCTCCGGTGGTACAGGTTTAGGCTTGTCTGTAACTAGAAACTTGATAGAGCTTCATGGTGGTTCGATTTATGTTAATTCAGTCTTAGATCAAGGTTCTTGTTTTTCTGTTACGCTCCCATTTGATGAGTTTGAGGCCGCTAAGCAAAAGGGTGTGAGTTATGATGAGGTGGAGCCAGCGCAGCAAGTAACGATAGCGATTGCTGATGACGACCCTGTTAATCGTATGATTCTAGGTGAACTGTTGAGGCAAAATGGTTATCGAGTTGTTGATGTTAATGGTGGTGGAAAAGCTATTGAGGTGTGTTGTAAAACGCATAAAATTGATTTGTTGTTGCTTGATATTCATATGCCTGACGTAGATGGTTATCATGCATGTTCTAAGATTCGTGTTACGCATAGTGCGGAAAGCTTGCCGGTGATATTTTTAACCGCTAATATTAGTGATGAAGATCGCAACAAAACTCGCGCGCTACATGCTTACGATATCCTTCTTAAGCCAACGCCAAATAACCAGCTCTTGCAAGTTGTTCGTTCTGCGCTTAATACTCGCCGTCAAGATTCATAAAATACTATTCAGTCTGTAATTTAAACGATATTATTCTACTTCGTTTGAACCTCTAAGTTGACGTTGACGGTGAGCATTGCTGTGTTTGTTGTTAGCGGGGATTTTAGTTTCTTGTTATCTATAAGTAAAATAGTACATAAATAAATGAGTAAAGTATGGATCCCATAACGCAGGGCGCATTAGGCGCAGCTGCAGCACAGCTTAAATCGCCGAAGCACTTAATTCAAGCCGCAATTGTTGGTGCCTTAGCTGGAATGGCTCCAGATTTAGATATACTCATTCGCTCAGCGAATGATCCATTGTTGGCGCTTGAGTTTCATCGGCATTTCACTCATTCGTTACTGTTTATCCCTCTTGGGGCATTAATCTTTGCGGGGCTGTTCTACTTGCTGTTAAAGCGGTTTCTTGTGTTGAGTTTCCTCAATGTTTTTTGGTGGAGTTTGTTGGGGATCGCGACGCATGGTATTTTGGATGGCTGCACCAGTTACGGTACTCAATTGTTTTGGCCGTTTAGTAATGCTCGAATTAGTTTTGATATTGTGTCGGTTGTAGATCCTTTTTTTACTTTTCCGCTACTAGCGCTAGTCATTTTTAGCGCATTGAAACGATCGCGACGCTATGCCGTTATTGGTTTGTCCTGGAGTTGTATATATTTGTTTTTGGGGTATGTTCAGCGTGAGAGAGCAATTATTGAAGGTGCGGAGCTGGCAGTTTCTC
>JBLIMQ010000181.1:0-7404 GCA_047638775.1 Flavobacteriales bacterium | reverse complement strand
ATTCGTTAGCGAATCATCGGTTTCTAGCAGCGAATCTATGGGTGTAGTGAATTGAACAGTCTGAATACCGTAGACAGTTTGACGCTCTGTAGAACCCAGCTCATTATCCGCTTCGACTTCATCATAAGTAGATATGAAACCAAAGCCACCAAAACAGACTTCTCGATCGATATCACTCGCACCAGAATAGAAGCTCGCATTGGCAAACTCATTATCTACACGATTATAGTCTGCAATATCAAATACGAAATTAGGCGCTGTACTACCGAAAGAAGGATCCCCATCGTCTCTAAACAGAGAAAACAGAGCACAACCATCTGAACCATTTCGCGAGCCAGAGCCGACAACATGAGTACGATTGCCAGACAAAAACATATTGTCATAGAAGGTTGTGTTCCAAATTTCCTCACTGGTCGACGCCGCTGTTGATTGCGCCGCTTCCCCTATATCATCAGACCAAGACCAATACTCAAGTGAATTATTGCTACTACTAATAAAGGCATTATCTTCGCTATAAAAAGCAAAAGACGCAATCGCTTTACCGGTTGAATATACACCTAACACCGGGTTAGCCTCACGAACTTGCTCAGAAGCTAAGCGCAGCACACCGTCTGGGTCATTATTCAATGCCCCACCAATGTAAATATTGCCATACGCTTGATGAAGCTGAATATCCTGGTTAACTTCATCGGCATCCAAGCCAAACGCAGAAACATCGACTTTAACAGGATCGATTGTGTCCCCATCGATATCGAAAATGTATAGGTTATTACTATTTCCGCCAAAATCATCACCATCCGGATCAGAGCTTTGGGCAACAACCGCGTACTCACTCACAAGCACACCAAACTCATCACGGAATTCAACAATCTCTACATCCGTCGCACGACCAGGCATATTACCTTCAGTATCTAGCCCTGAATCACCCTTATCGGCTTGCACAACAACACCAGCGACATAGTCACCTACCCAATCCGTCGCCTGCGCGGGTGTACCCTGCACACTAGAGTCCAAGTCAATAACCATAAAGGAGCGGTCACCAATAACGTAAGCGCGTGTACGATCATCCGACACAACAATATCTTCTGCTCGCACTGGCGTCTGGTAATACGTAGCCAATTCAAATGAATCTAAAGTAGGGTCCGCGCCGACAACATCATCTAATACTTGCAAGCCCTGAATACCACCACCCACATACGTTCGACCACCAGCACGTAAGACTTCAAACGCATCCTCTTTAGTTTGGAAGTAAGCACCTTCCGTATCAATTGCATCAGGATCTACGATTGTTGCGGGGTCTCGTATATCAACGCGCTCAAGCGCAGAGTAGCGTCGCAATGAACGGTTAGCATCACTATCTTCAGAGAAAGCAACATAAGCATAATCCGTACTTTCATCAATCGAGAAAGAAGCTACTTTTTCAGAGTTGCTACCCTGACTATCCAAACCATTAAACTTTCTGAAGTCTATTACGGTGTCGGATAAAATATCATTACCATGAGAGCGAATTTTATAATCAGCCAGAACGGTATCGGTCGCATCTAAACGCACTACCTGCATACTCGCACCGTTATAGAAAACCGCAATGGAGCCATCACCGTCATCCATCATTTCAAGGGATTCAAATCTGCCACCGACAATCTTACTTAGACTACGAGAATCAGGTCCAGTTCCCGGAGGGTTATCAAACCAAACGCGAGTAATAACCGCAGCAGCAGGTTCAGATGTAGGATCTAATTTATACAACGCGCGTTCATTTGCAGCAGCAAGATAAACGCTGCCATTACGCACGACAACATCTGCTACGTCTTCAATATCACTATCTTCTACAAACGTATACGTGTCGGTGTAAGGTACATCACCAGTAGGGTCCACACTCAAATCAATACGAACTAACTTGTTCAGGTCATCAGCATCGACAATTTGCGAATCAACTACATACGCAAATGTTTCTGTTGGATCAACGGCTAAGTTAAGTTGCAACCCTAAGGTTTGCGATGTACTTGTAGAATTAGAGAACGCCAGAGCATAGTTAGCAGTAACGGTTAGGTTTTCGTCATCACTCACATCGACAACCAAAACACCCGTCGCTTTACCTTCGGCAACAGCTTTCATATCGTGATAGGTAATGTAGGCATTGGTACCAATCAGCACCATATCGTAGAGCTCACCGTAGGCACTTAAGTCTAACTGATCATTCAATATAGAGAACGGGTTACCTTTAAGCTCAACAACATTACCAGCGTAAGTTTCTTGAGCAATAACTGTAAGTACTACCGTGTGTTCAGCTGAGACATTAACACCATTATCCACCGTTAAAGTGAATGTTAGATCCATGTCTTCATCAATTTCTGGGGCCGATACAACTAACTGACGACCATCCTCGGCCGCTGTAACTTCAACCGCCACTTCACCCTCAGCGAGGGACTGAACCCAAGTGTAAGTCAACGCGCGATCGGCTGGATCACTTGATGGCTCTGCATCAATCGTAATCGCCGTATTTTGTGTCCCTTGTGCTACACCATCGCCTGTAGTCGCCGCGATCGGAACATCACCACCATTCATAACACGTACGGTAACAATATCTTCTTCACTTGACGTGTCGCTAGCGTCAACAACAACCAAACCAAATTGATATTCCGTAGATGCAGCATCGCCATCGACACGTAACGCACTAAAGCTACGAGCAGAACTAGTAACATCACTATTATCAACAGTGAAAGTACCGCCAACACTACGCCATGTATAAGAAACAATGGGGCTATCGCCGTTTTGAAGTGAATCGGAACCGTCTAAAGTAAAAGATTCACCTTCTACGACGTCAATCACACCGGTATCGCCGCCAAATTCAGCATCGGCGATAGGCACCAAGTTAGTAACAGAAACTACAACAGTATCGGCAACACTTGCTATGCCATTGTCTACAATTAAGCTAAAGGTTAAGTTCGTATTGGCGTCAACGTCAGGCGCGGTAAAAGTAGGCACAGCAGTGCTTGCTTCAGACAACACAACGCTTGGGCCAGCGGTCTGAGTCCAAGAATAAGAATCAACAGGCAGCTGATCCTCAAATTCGACAGAAGCACTTCCTGCCAATGCAACATCAGGAGCGCCTTCATTTACAACAAAATCTTCGCCCGCATTAGCCGTGGGTGCCGCCGCGACGTTATTAATTGTCGCTGTCACATCAACCGGATCGCTATCCTCACCATTGCTTGCAACAAAAGAAAAAACAAGCTCGGTAACCTCAGTCACGCGAGGCGAATCGAAACGTAAAGTGGCTGAATCAGCACCGAGAAGCGTTACATCAGGGCCGCTTGTTTGTGTCCACAAATAACTTTGAATAGGGTCTGCGCCAGCCTCTACAGTAGCCGTGGCAGTGATGCTAACCTCGCCCGCACCTTCATTTTCGACAACCGGCAGAATAGCCGCTACAACAGGAGCAAGAGACTCCGGCGTCGTTACAATGACGGGATCATCATCAATATTTAGGCCCTTTTTATTGTTATCACCGCCGCAAGCAACCAAACCAGCAATCACACTGGCCAACAGACAATGCTTAAAACTAGGTACTTTCATACAAATATTCCTTTTACTACCGTGTTATTAAAAAACTTTCCATAAGTAAAAACGTATTAACAAATTTACAGTCTACGATATCGAAAATTAAGACATTACAGGCGAGTTAACAGAGCAGCTAGGCATGACACAACCCAACATTTAGAATACGTGCGGTTTCACTTACCCAAAAATAAATTTCACGGGTAAATATAGAAAAAACTATATAGAGAAACACTATAAGAGAAACACTATAAGAGAAACAATATTAAAGGAGAGCAGCCGGAAGACTTGCTTCGAGAAAAATGTCCTTTTCTTAAATATCACCGAACCAGATAGTTATTTATAAAAATAAATATCTTTCCTACTCGGTGACGCACCATTCACTTGGTTAACAGATCGAAATTCCTGAGGCGCACATTACAGCATAGAATAAATACGTTAGTAAAGTACCAAGTCACAAAAAATAAATTTATCGAAAAACCATAAATACAACCATAAATACAACCATAAGCATCAAGTTTCCCGTAAGAACAACAGCTTTAAACGATCTCTCACAGATAATTATTCTATGAATAATATTTTTGGATGTGGCGCGAAAATGCTCAACACCAACAAACGCAAATTCAAGCGCAAATTCAAGCGCAAATAATTTTAAGGCTAACGTGGATCTAAAGCAGAAGGTAAAGTAAGAAGAAGTAAAGAAAGAAGCAATAAAGAAGCGTTTTAATAGGTACACGCACTCACCTTATTCATGATCTATCTGCGAATTAAATCACTATTGACAGCGCAATCACCGGGTAATGATTTTCACCATCGTATCTGAACACGATCAATAACATTTTGAAACACTACCATGGCCCACTAAACCCTACTGGCAGCAGAATTATCACGATGCTCCCCCATTACAAAATAGCGTCCATCAAGAACAGCCCACAGGCCTAACTTTGCCGGAAATTATCGTCTATGAATTTTACTGTGGAAGTACTTTCTTAAAATTGCTTACGACAACTTCATTACCCAACACTTTAGCCTAAATTGCGTCGCCATTGATTATTGACTGCTTAGACGCCCAGACATAGCTTGAATGTGCTCAACTAACGCGCCTCGAAGCCAAGCCTCGAAGCCACACGCCCTTAAAAACACCCGCTCCAAATGTACATCCGTATGATTTGCCTCTACTATTACCTCCATTACTATTCGCAGAAGACGAACTGAAATGATCGTAGTACCTACAGAAAAACGATTTGACTGGCAACATACACCCGTAGTCCTGTGTGTAATCGTATTAATCAATGTATTGGTATTTTTCTTTTACCAATCTGACGATGACGAAAAAGCCTATGACGCCGTTACTCATTACAATGCGTTAAACCTGCTCGACACCGAACACTCCCTCTTCCAACAATACCTAGAGCAAAACAACGAGCACCAGCTTCTTCAGGATATAAACGCTTTATACGATGACGACCTTAGCTCAACCATTCTATTTCGTCGGGATTTTTACGAACATCTTGTAACTAATGGCGCAAGCCTTATGGGTGAATCCGCCTATGAACAATGGCAACCGCAACGCGAAGAAATTCAAACACAGTTTGATTCAACTAGCCCTATTGCTCACGGCTTGTCCGCGAAGTATTTTAAGTTAAGCGCATTGATCAGCCATCAATTTTTGCATGGCGACATTATGCACTTAATGGGCAATCTATTCTTTTTGGTACTGTGTGGCTTTGCCGTTGAAGCCGCGATTGGCCACTGGCGATTTTTGCTCTTCTATTTAATTTCAGGTGTAGCGGCAGGTATGGCGCAAGTTATGGCTGACTGGCAAAGCTCAGTGCCTCTTATCGGCGCTTCCGGCTCAATCTCGGGAGTCATGGCTATGTACCTCGCCATATTTAGACTCAAAAAGATCGAGTTCTTTTATTGGATTTTCTTTTTTGTCGGTTATTTTCGCGCGCCCGCGCTGTTGCTCTTACCCATTTATATTGCAAAAGAGCTTATTTCGTACTACACCAGCCCAGACTCAAATGTTGCCTTTTTGGCCCATGCAGGCGGCTTTGTAGCGGGTAGCGTATTAATAGGCATCACCCTGCTGTTTAGACCCAAAACAATTAACCAAGAGTATATT
Organism: Flavobacteriales bacterium; assembly: GCA_047638775.1. Classification (GTDB taxonomy): domain Bacteria; phylum Pseudomonadota; class Gammaproteobacteria; order Pseudomonadales; family Cellvibrionaceae; genus Agaribacterium. The sequence continues at coordinate 1,721 of JBLIMQ010000181.1, read as the reverse complement.
GAACAAGATCAAGACGTAGATCCCAACCAACAGCCACTGGGTGAAATATACGATGCCTTGGGCCACTACCAATTTGCCAAGGCCTTCGCACTCATTAACCAGCTCGTAAAAGAAAAGGGCCTAACATACGACCTAGCTATGCTTCACTACAACCTACTTAAGATATCAAAACAAAAGGGATATGCGGCAAGTGTACTCACCCTATGGAAGTTTCAGCGCTACGCCACACACGAGCTTGAGAGCGTTATCCAAGTATGGAAAGATAACCCCGCGCTACACGAAAAACTCACAGACAAAGACGCCATCCGTTTAGGCATACACCTTACCCGTGCAAGCGATCCTCGGTGGGCCGCCTCGATTTTTTTACAACTAATGAACAACAACTGCAAAGACCCTTCCGTATCAATATTTGCACAAAAAGTGTCAGCATCGTTTGGGGCGGTAGGCAACAACAAACAGCAAAAGAAATTCGACAGCCTGGCTAAAGAGCTACTCGCGGCAGACCACTATGATGCACTGTAAATACCATCCTCTGCAGCGAGCCAGCTTTGCCTGTGACGCATGCAAAATTAGTCACTGCGACGACTGCGTTGCGCCACCAGACCGTCAAACCAACGTCCCGTGTTATTTTTGTAAGCGACCGCTTACGAGCATGGGCACCGGCAATCAAGCTGAACCCTTTTGGCGACGCCTTCAAGACGCGTTTCGTTATCCGCTCAATTTTCATTCGCTATCCATCATTATTGGTGTTGCGCTACTTTCTGCGGTTACCGGCTTCCTCGGGATTATTGGCGTGTTTTTACTTATAGCGCTAATAGGCGCGATGCTGAAATACTCGTTTATTTGCCTAGAACATACGGCCCATGGTGAAATGGAGGCCCCGGATATAGGCGACGCCTACGAAGGCGGGTTTCTTGTAATGTTAAAATTGATCGCCATTGTTATTGTAATGAGCGTGAGCATTGGCGCCATTGCGTATTACGTTAACAGCTCGCTAGCAACGCTACTTGGCTTTTGCGCCGTATTGGCGTTTCCAGCCACCTTAATTCGCTTCGCCCAGGACGAAAGTATTTCAACAGCAATCAACCCGCTGGGAGTATTGCAACTTATCGCGGCCATTGGCCTTCCCTACGGCTTATTGATTGCTTTTATTATGATCATGATGGGATCGGTAGGCGTTATTAATTCGCTTATTGGTGAAAACTTCGCGTACCTTAGCGGCATTCTTCAATCCGTTGTATCGAACTATTATATAGTGGTGACCTTCCATATAATGGGTTACATGCTTTACCAATATCAGGATAAGCTTGGCTACAGCGCGCGATCAGATGCCCACGATTTAGTATCACGACGTAGTGAAATAAGCAGCAAACTGGCAAAGATTGATGTGTATGTAAAAGAGGGGCAATACGAACAAGCAACCAAGGATTTTTTACATGCCATAGCTGCCCACCCGAACGAGCAGCCGCTACTTAAAAGGGGACTTAATTTTTCTATTGCTATTAAAGATGTAACGTTACTAACAAAAATTACCGACGCTTACATGGAATACCTAGTTCAAAATAACGATCTCTCCAATGCGGTTTCTGTATTTACGCAAACCTGCTCACTATTACCGAATTATCTTCCACCGTCACCTCAAGCCCGCTTACTGCTGGCTAACCATTACAATAATAGAGGTAATTTTAAAACGGCCTTTCGCTTATGCTGCGGCATGCAAA
>JBLIMQ010000180.1:0-7432 GCA_047638775.1 Flavobacteriales bacterium | reverse complement strand
CGAACAACAACCGCCTGCGGCAACTCCCTCTTCTTCAACTCCACCAAATCCAAATAATCCCTAACCACCGCACAGTCCTTTGAATAGTTATCCAAAAGCACCATCTTATCTATCTCTACCAAACAGCGTTCATACACCCAAACCTGAAAAGCACTAATCCGCGTAATCAAGTCATCCAGTACGGCAATGTCCACGTCATAATCCGTTTTATAGCGCGCATCCACATAGGCTTTATTCAATAAATCAAAATTGGTTTTTTCTTCTTCGGTATTTTGCGGTAAAACATCGCGCACGGATTTATCTATTTTGGCGACACGGTTACGTAACTCGCCAAGAATATGACCACGGGGTTTGTAGTTGGTGAACACCAATAAATAGGTATAAAACAAACGCTCGGTCATTTGATGTAGGGCGTACATCGACGAGCCATAGTCATCTAACTGATAGTGTAAATACAACGATTGGCGCATCGCCACTGAGCGGGCATAAAAACGTTCAAAATACTGTATCGCCCATCGGCGGCGTTCTTGCGGTGTCATTTCTTTTGGCTCGGCCAACTGGTTGACGGTGCTATATAACACCACGCCCTCACTGATCACATCCCGATAAAAATATTCGCAGTTTGCTATGGCGTCATTAAGGCGGACTAAGCTTTCAGCTATTAAGTGAATATTGAACGGTATGTCGGGGTGATCCTCTACTTTTTTACACAAGCGTGCCCACCGAGAGGACTGGTCCTCTACCGTTTTACCACGCACGACCACTAGAATATCGATGTCGGACCGGTATTCTGACAGGGTGCCGGTTTCTGTATTAACACGCTTATCGTTAATGGCTTCGCCACGGGCATAGCTACCAAATAACCAGACCATGGCTAGGCTCTTGGTAAAGAATCTACCGGCTAGATCTGTGACCAACTTAATGGACTCTTGCGCCTCTGCGGGCACGTTATCCAAGCTGGTACGGTAGTTGTGGGAAAGGGCGTCATTCATCGGCATGTAAGCGTGTTACTCGCTAGGCTTTAGTAGGGGGAAAGGATAAGAGGATGGTGGGTGGATGTCTATGCTTTTAGTGGGGTTTTAGTGGGTTTTTAGTGGGGTTTTAGTGGGTTTTTAGTGGGTTTTTAGACGCTTAGTTTTACACCCTCTGATACCTTGAAGCTCCATCCTTTAGCAAACCTGCACTTTTTGATTCATATAACATTCAAGGAGCGTACATTTTGTCCTCGTTATTACTTTCCACAGTGTTTACCATTAAATGAAAGGCGACAATAAGTCTTCGTCAAATAAAACACCCTTCAAACCAAACTCATTGCTAAGTGCTTTATAGCTGGAAGTGCAATATAAAGTGGAACCCCCTTGCTGGTTTGATTTGAATAAGAATCGCTCGGATATATCCTTACTATCGAACTATAACCGTTCGATTCCAACAGCCTTTCCATCGATATAACTTGTTAATGCTTTCTCTGTATCTTCCTTTCCAGATTGTAGGAAGTTGAATATATAGTGGGGAATGCCATTGATATCAATAGGTAAAAACTCCCCATCTGCCTTTATGTATCCCTTTAACTTACTAAATACTAAGCCACTTAGTGCTAACGCTGATCCAGACCAGACCAGACCAGACAATGATGCCTGGTTCTTTTTTGGCTGCGAGGCGACTCAGCGTAATATTATTTTTCCGTGGGCATCCACTCGTAAAAAACAGCAGAGAAATCTATTAACATCAGTAGATCATGAATTTCATGATGGGTACTCATCCTTGCATGCTTTTGAATCGCTAGAAACTTGAATTCTCTTTAAAAGCGACCACCCTTAAAAGTTTACTTTAACCGACCGGTTCAAGTCCTACGGATTTTGAGCGTAGAAATACACCTGACGGCAAAAAGGGGTATTCAAAAGGAGAAGTGGTGCCCGGGGACTGAATAAATTGTCTGGAACAATTTTAGGCGGCTTTGCCGGCCCGAAGGGCTGAGTGCATGGATGCACGAATCACTTTAACCGACCGGTTCAAGTCCTACGGATTTTGAGCGTAGAAATGCGTCTGATGGCAAAAAGGGATATTCAAAAGGAGAAGTGGTGCCCGGGGCCGGACTTGAAAAGTTAAATTTTCATTTATACCGACATAATTACCGAGATAATTTAATTTACTCTCAAAAGGCCGAATAAGCCTATTAAAATGACTTTTGCTCCCACCTGCCTATCAAATCAGGTATTTTCGGGTATAATCGGGTAAGCAAGATCGGGTATAGCCTTTTACAGCCAGGAGCGGCCAGAAACTGACATGAAAGAACCGAAAATTGCCATTAATCAGGAACTGTTGCAGCTTGTCGCAGAGCTGGACGAGTTCAAAGGTAAGTGGGAGCTACTCAAAACAATGTCACCCGACCGGCTTCAGCAGTTGCGTAAAATCGCGACTATTGAAAGCATTGGTTCATCCACACGGATTGAAGGCGCAAAGCTAACAGATATCCAAATAGAGACACTATTATCCAACCTAACATCCACCTCATTTAAAACCCGTGATGAACAAGAAGTAGCTGGTTATGCCGAAGCTATGGATATGGTGTTTCAAGCTTATGAAGATTTGCACATCACTGAAAATCATATCCGGCAATTACACCAGCTATTACTAAGGCACAGCACCAAAGACGAACGCCATCGGGGTACTTACAAAACGCTTTCCAACCAGGTTGTAGCTATAGACGAAAATGGTTTAGAAATCGGTATTGTTTTCGAAACCACCACGCCCTTTGATACCCCAAAGGAAATGGAAGAGCTGGTAGGCTGGACGCGCAAAGCCATTGACGAAGATTCAATGCACCCGCTGTTAATTATCGCTGTGTTTAATGTCGTATTCCTTGCTATTCACCCTTTTCAGGATGGCAACGGCAGGCTGTCTCGTATCCTTATAACACTGATGCTATTGCGTGCCGGTTATGAGTATGTGCCCTTCGCATCGCTAGAGAGTATTGTTGAAGAAAACAAAGACCTCTATTACAAAGCCTTAAGACGCACGCAGACAACCCTAAAAACCGAAGTGGCCGACTGGCAACCCTGGCTTGGTTTTTTCCTGCGCTGCTTGAAAAAGCAAAAGAGCAATCTTTCAGTCAAGTTAGATAAAGCATCGCTAGAAAAAGAACAGCCGCAAATAAGTGACGATGCTGACCTACCCACCTTGTCTGTTCAGGTGCTGGAATTGTTTAGCAAGAATAACCGGCTCACCATTGCTGAAATGGTTGAACTGACCGGGGGAAACCAGAATACGCTTAAAGTTAGGTTGCGGGAGTTGGTGAATGCCGGGCGACTTCAGCGGTATGGTAAAGGGCGAGCAACATGGTATAGCCGTTAATTGTTAGTGGCGATGGAAAAACGGCAAGTAGCGCTGATGGCCTGTTTAACGCGGTTAGCGACATCCAGTGCGCCACGCGCTTCAACTTTACGAAGGGTGGCAATGACTTGTTTGGGTGTTATGTGATCTACGGGCAAATGCCCAAGGTCTTTAAACGCATTATCTTCAAGGCGTTTGAGTACTCTGGCAGCATGATCCGCACTCCAAGTATCTTTATGATACTCCCAGCATTGACCAGCAACATCCTCAAAAGCAATTTAACTCTCTGGCGCGATTTTCCTCTTTGCGAATTTCAGCATGGTCTTTATCATTGTTGAGTTGATTTTTGCAAGGCGGCGCTTCTCTCGGGCATCTTTCAGACTTACCTCGGGGTAGACTCCTATCGCTAGTGTTTTGCGTTTACCCCGGAACCGATAATCCAAACACCGGTACTTACTGCCATTCTTCTTGATGAGCAAATACATGCCGCCCCATCCGCTAACTTATAATCGGTGTCGCGTGGTTTTGCTTCCTTGAGAAATACAACGGGACACGCACTTTACCAATTGCTCAAGACCCAAGTCCTGTACGCCATAAACCTAAAAATACCAACTAACTCATCACCCTACTCTGTCAACGCCCCTAACCACGTAACCTCCAGCGAAATACAGCTAATTTCACCAACACACAAACGAGTGGCGCAGCCATTCTAGTCAAAAATTCAAATCAACCGCACATACACTATATGTTCAATTTTCACTCAACCTATCGATTTAGACCGAATGTGCCCTAAACTATTTAAGGCCCATTCTATATAAACCAAATTTCACAAGCTGCTAATCAAGATGCAAGCTTAATGGTGCGCAATTCAACTTACATAGAGGTAAGGCATATATTCAGAAGCCGGTGCCCCTCTTGATCTGACCTCTTGATCTTTGATCTTATGAATCGGAAGCGATTAACCTTCCGCAGGTACACTCGGCCAAAAAAAGGGATAATTGGGTTATTTTGGTTGATTAGCAATTGATATTATCGGACTGTCCATATATGTCCTTATAAACTTTTCTGCACCTCCAAAAAAACGTATCTATTTTGCGAACATACAATCAATTCTTCAATAGCAGACAAGAGTTAAGGGTAAGCGTTGCTTGTATGTTTCTGTGGTTATTCATTAATCAACAAATCTGCCAGCCCATCCAGCTTAGTCTTACGGGACCGCCAGTCCGGCATATTCCTATCCAACAAAGCATAAAACTGCTTACTATGGTTATGCTCTTTCAAGTGCGCAAGCTCATGCAGCAACACATAATCAATACAATCTCGTGGCGCTTTAACCAAATGCGGGTTGAGCGATACCACACCTTTAGGTGAACAGCTCCCCCACTGTTTACGCATTTCGGTTACTTTCCATTTAGGCACGAGGCCTTTAGTCCATGTCAGCATGTCGGCAACCGCTATTAAACGGCGTTTAAATACCTCACAGCATCGAGTTTGGTACCAGCTTGATAACAGACCACGAACGTATTCCGGTGATTTATCATGCGTTGCAATAACGATTTTACCGGCAATAAGTTTCACCGATTCATCTTTACGCTTGAGCACTTTTAATTGGTACCGTCGGCCAAGATAAAAATGTGTTTCACCACTCACATACTCACGCTTTAACACATGGAGCTGTTGCTCCTCAATGGCGTTTACATGCTTTACAATCCAGCGTGCGCGTTTGAGTACGGCTTGCTTTATATCGCTGGCCTGAGCGCCATTGGGGGCATCCACTTGCACAGAGCCATCGGGGTGTACGTGAATCGCCACTTTGTGAACAGGCTTGGGCATGTAACAGATTTGGTAACGAATGTTTTGCTCGCCGTAGGTCACGGTTTGATGTTCAACCGCTAACGTCATCGCAGAGGCCGCTGGGGCTTTCGCCTCCTTTACCGCTGCCTTGATCATTGATGTTTTAGCCATTAACGAAGCCCTACCCGTGTGATATCGACGATTTTATCAATCACCTCTTTAGCACGATCAAGGCCGATTAAACCAAAAAGTCGGGGCAATACATTTTTGCGTATATGCGCTTCAATGTTTTGTGGATTAAGGGAGTTCTCGGCAACGGCGGTATTGACGATTTCATCAATGGCAAAGGCTTCGTCGACTATGTCCTGATCAGCTATGCCCTGATTAGCAAAGGCCTGATTGTCTTCAATAGCCTCTTCACCCAGCACCAAACGGAAAGCACCGTAGTAGGCTTGCGCATGTTTGTTATCACCAAAATCGGCGGTAATAGAATCGATGTCTCGATTATTGAGTTTTTCTTCTAGCTCATCAAACAAGGTGTATTGTTTATAGGGGTAATCGAATAACGCTTCGGCTTCACTGATAGCTTCTTTTAGTAATTCAGAAAATACCTTTTGAGCGTAGGGGTCGTTTCCTAGCTCCTGTTCAATGGTTTTCTTTAAGCGTGTTTTGATGGTGTCGGTTTCGTTACGGGTTTTTTCCTCTGACCATTCTTCGGGCTTACCTTTACCCATATCGTTAACCAGTATCACGCCTTCGGGGTCGACAATTTCTTGGCCGACCACATGCTTGTCCACCAAGCGACGAATTTGTTCGTCATAGGCACTGTAGTCAACGGTTTCTTGCGCGTCTTGTTTAACAATTTTGCGCAAGTTGGTAAACCATCGCAGGTCGTTTTTATAACCTTGTATAATCTCTTCGGTAAAACTCGCGTCTTCGAAAAATGAGCGCGACGATAATGCCAATTTTAAGCACATACCAAATTCGGTCAACGCCTCGTAAAAGTCTTCTCTGGTGCTTTGCCGTGTATCGTAATCGTTGTCTTCTGTGTCTTGCACGTATTTCGGCATTAATATCTGACGATACTGCTCGGTATCTAGCCGGTTATCCACGCCTGCAAATATGGCCCATAGTGTGTCGTTAAGTGAGGGTAAGCGTTTATATTCGGTACTTACCTCGGCATAAAGCCCGGCAAGGTCGTCTATGTCGTAACCACCTTGGGTGCGCTGTTCTAAATCTTGATAATCCGATATGGCGGTATCCAGCTCTTTTAGAATGCCGCGATAGTCTATGAGCAGTCCGTATTGCTTTGCTTCATGCAGTCGGTTTACCCGTGCGATGGCCTGAATTAGGTTATGTTCTTTTAGCGGTTTGTCGATATACAGTACGGCGTTTTTAGGCTCGTCAAACCCTGTGAGTAGTTTATCGACAACAATTAATATATCTGGCGGGCCTTCGGTGGCAAAGTTATCAATGGTGTCTTTTTCGTAGTTCTCGGCGTCGTTGCCGACGGTATCTTTCCACCACTGCTGCACTTCTGGCAAGCTGGTTTCATCGACATCTTTATGGCCTTCACGGGTATCGGGTGCAGAAATAATAATCGCGCTGGTCACAAGCCCGGTGGCATCTAAGGTTTTTTTATAGCGAATGGCGGATTGCTTGCTGTCGGTGGCGAGTTGGCCTTTTAAGCCACTTCCGTCACGACTAACGGCGAGATTTTTAAAGTTCTCTTTAAAGTGCATGGCGATATCCCATGCGATGAGTTCCAATCGATTTTCTGAGCCATAGACGACGCCTTTTTTTGTAAATTTCTTTTTAAGGTCGCGCTGTTGTTCGGGTGATAAGGCGATGGTGAGCTTTTCAAACCAGCTGTCGATGGCTTTTTCGTTCACGTCTAATAATTGCTTGCGCTCTTCATACAATAAGGGGGTCACGGTAAGATCTTCTACTGCGCGCTGCATGGTGTACGCGTGTACGATAGGCCCGAATTTGTTGGTGGTTTTGTCGTCTTTGAGTAAGGGCGTGCCGGTAAAGGCGACGTAGGCGGCGTTGGGCAGGGCTTTGCGCATGCGCTCGTGGTTTTCGCCGCCTTGGCTGCGATGCCCTTCATCTATGAGTACTATCAGGTCGTCTGAGGGGTTAAAACATTCGGGTTGTTTGGAGGCGGTATTAAATTTTTGTACCAGTGAGAAAATAATACGTTCGCGACCTTTAGCGATACGTTTGGCTAAGTCTTTACCTGTTTTTACGCGGGTATTACTGCCTTCTTTTTTGTTGGCGATTTCGGAACCAAAGGCACCGCTAGAAA
>JBLIMQ010000179.1:0-7468 GCA_047638775.1 Flavobacteriales bacterium | reverse complement strand
CGATATGCCGAGAGCTTTGACTACGAACGCCTAACGACTAATGGAAAGAAAAACTTGATGGTGTCGATCGGGACACTATTAACGGTTGAAGCTAGTCGATTTTATCAAAAAGTTATCAATGATTTCCGAGATACGGATTACAACGTTATTGTGACAGTGGATCCTTCGATATTTGACGAATGGCCTGAAAACTTTATTGTTCAATCGCGAGTCCCTTACCTTGAGTTATTGCCGTATCTCGATGTTGTCATAACACACGCTGGTGCAAATACTACGTGCGACTGTATTGGTATGGGAATTCCCCTGCTAGCCGTACCCATGGCATTTGATCAGTTTTATGTTGCCGATCAGATAAAGGCACATAAACTCGGAACTCGACTTAGATATAAACGTTTAATAGCGGGTGAGATGAAATCTGCATGTGACGAATTGATTAACCCTGATTCAGCAATGCGAGAAAATCTAAACGAATATTCAAACACATATAAAAGCGCCGGTGGCGTAAGAAAGGCGGTTGAACTCGTCGAAAAGTTTATAAGGCGTGAGGCTAATTAACGTGGCTCGAATTCTATTTGTAGTACCCCCATTTTATGGGCACATAACAGCGACACTAGGTGTTGGCGATGAGTTAATGAAAAGGGGGCATCAGGTCAGCTGGGTGTCACTTAAGGATATCAATGCGGGCTATTTACCCGAAGGTGCTCGCTGGATAGTTCCTGATGCTATCCGTGCACGAGCAGATGAGGTTGACGAAATATTACAGCGTCAAAACGAAGGGACGAAACTATCTCCAACAGACGCGCTGGATTTCGGGCTAGGCGTAACACTATTGCCATTTGCCAATATTATGAATGACTACATGCAGCAAGTTATAGAAGAGGAGAAACCTGATTTTATTGTGCATGATGAAAGCGCATTTTTTGGGGCAATAGCGGCCGTTAAAAATAACATTCCTTATGCGACATCGATCACCGTTCCTCCAGGGTATTTTGAGTCAAAATTATTCTATCCAGATAGACAAGAATTACTTTTGAATAAAATGCGTGAGTATCAAAAAGAACTTGGTATAACAGAAGATAAAATAATTTTTAACTCCGATAAATTGGTATTGTCTTTTACATCACGTGAACTTTTACAGCCCCACTACGGTGATTTTGAATTCGAAGCCCCTATGGCTTTTGTTGGCGCGTCCGTTACGGGTCGTCCGGAGCCGGCAAGTTTTGATTGGACTTCATTGCCGGAACCTAACTGGCCGTGTATTTACGTATCGATTGGCACCGTTCTAGATGATATTCGCTCTTCTATATTTTCAAAGATTATTGCGGCGTTTAAGGATTCACACTTTAATATTATTGCCAATACAGACCCTGCATTATTTGAAGCGTGGCCAGATAATTTTATAGTACAAAAACTATGTCCCCAGCTAGAAATCCTCGAACGAGTAGATTTAGTTATTTCCCACGGAGGGTTTAATACCGTTAACGAAGCGCTTTACTTTAATAAACCGATACTTGCCATTCCCTTGGCGTGGGATCAGTCTCCAAATTCGGATTTGTTAGTCAAAAACGGCTGTGGAGTTAAGTTTAGACATCGTAGATTAAAGCCCGAAGTGCTTAGAGCTGCGGCTGAAAATGCAATGACCGACGAAGTGTTACTTTCTAATGTGCAGCGTATAAGCGATTCCTTACGACGCTTGGGCGGCTCTGTTCGCGCTGCAGACCTAATTGAACAGGCTCTATAGAGAATAGAATAATGAAAATTGGCATACAAACTTATGGCTCCCGTGGCGATATCAATCCGTGGGTAGCACTAGGTCAAGGTCTAGCACGTGAAGGCCACGACGTTATCGTGTTTTATACAAATTATACGGGTGGTGATTTCGATCACTACAGTGAACAAGGTCTAGACGTACGATCTTCGCGGAGCTTAGATCCGCACACCAAAGCCTACGATGCAATCCAAGATAAACCTATTTATGCTTTGGACGTTCTTGAGTTAACCAACTACATGGTTAAAGAGGTATTTGACCAATTCTCGGTAGAGATCGATGCCGCAGCCGAGGCCTTGTGCAAGGACTGCGAGCTAGTAATCAGTAATCCGAGTTTATATCAAACATCTAATATCGCAGAAAAACGTGGTGTGCCCCGAATAAATGTTTTGGTTGAATGTCAGTTTTCGCCAACCAATCGTGTTTCTCGCTTCAATGACGATGATATTAACGGCTATTTTTTAGAGCCCATTAATGCTCATAGAGCGAAACTTGGATTATCTCCAGTATCCAATGCACGTACCGAATCTTTCAGCTCAACGTGGTTGAACCTACTTGCGTATAGTCGAGTTTTTGCAACCGATGAAGCCTCATGGGGCAGTAAATACCAGTTGTGTGGCTACTTCAATCTCGATAATAAAGGATCGCATAGCATCGATTCAGACCTGCACCATTTTTTGGACGCCGGCGATGCTCCAGTGTTTATCTCAATGGGGAGTTTGGCGTATTTCGAAGGTCAGAATTACGAAATTCTCGATATTTTTCTCGAAGCCATTGAGCTTAGTGGGTGTCGTGCAATTATTCAGGCCGATTGGAAAAGCTATTCTCGTAGCATCCCATCGCAGTTGAGTAATGTTTATTCGTTAGGTTATCTCCCTCATGAATTAATACTACCTCATTGCCTGGGTGTTATTCATCATGGTGGTGCAGGTACATCACATGCAGCACTTATGAACGCGTGCCCGTCGATTGTTGTCGCTTACGCGTGGGATCAGTTTTATTGGGGGCGTGAGTTAATGCGTTTAGGTACAAGTCCTGCAATGATAAAACGAAAGTTCCTAGAACCGCTGCAACTGGCTGGTGCCATAAAAAGCTTGATGCTTGACGAGGAATATAAAGAGCGGGCACAAGAAGCTAAGCGCGGTATGAAACGCGAAAAAGGCAGTAAAAAAGCGGCAAGTGTTATTGTGCAAGCATACCGTGAATTAGAGCATGATGAGGCCGAAGCGCCGGCGTAATTGATGTCCTTGAGTACGTGGGAATCACTAGTGTTCAGAGTGAGTGTTCAGGGTAGGTACCCACTACTAGTACAGATAATTAATGGCAACGGGTCATTCGGGATTTAGGAAAGTAGAGTTATGCGTCGTTCAAAGTTACAAAAGCGACTGGGCTATGCGCTCGATCAAAAATTACTAATTATCCATGCGGATGATGCTGGTTTATGCCATTCCGCGAATGCTGCAATTTTTCAATCGATGGAGCAGGGTTCCGTTAACTCCGCAAGCATTATGGTTTCGTGCCCTTGGTACTTAGAAGCGGTAAGCTATTGTAAAAGTCGGCCTGATCTAGATTTCGGTGTTCATATCACCCTTACTAGTGAATGGGATACCTATAAATGGGGTCCTATAAGTGATCGTGCTCTGGTGCCTACTTTAGTGGACGAGAACGGTTACTTTTTTGGGCACGATTTTTATACCCGAGTTGATCCAAAAGAAGCTGCACTAGAAGCACGTGCGCAGATTGACCGAGCATTGTCTGATGGAATTAAGATAAGTCATCTAGATTGTCATATGAACTGCATGTTAAGCACAGCTGAGCTTTTTTCCGAATTCAAAAAAATATCGTCGGACTATGCTCTGCCTATGATGGTAAGTAAAGGCTATGGCAAACACTTTGGCTATGACCTTGATGATCATCTTGACAAGAATGCCGTTATTGTTAACGAAATTCATATGTCGCAACCGGCAAATACGCAAGAGGGTATAGAGCATTACTACGATAGCGTCTTAAACGAGCTAGGTGCTGGGTTAAGTGTTTTGCTGGTTCATCCTGCCCATGACGATTCGGAAATGCATGCGATTTCTAAAGGTGTTCATCCTTGGGGTGCCGATTGGCGAAATACAGACTATAAATATTTTTGCAGTGAGCGATGTGAAAAACTTCTTCTTGATAATGATATAAAACTTATCACTTGGGGCGAAGTGAAAGAGAAACTTTTCGTTTAAATTAGAATAATTGGTAAGGTTAGAGTTGGAAGTTATATGATTGATTTTACAGGAAAGACGGTTCTCATTACCGGTGGTAGCCGAGGGATAGGTGCAGCTTGCGCAAGGTTATTTGCGCAATGTGGTGCTAATGTAGCTATTAATTATTGGTCTCGTGCGGATAAAATTAATCCCGGCTCTGCAGAGCGCTTACGCGATGAAATAATCGAAAATGGCGGTAGTGCTCAAATATACAATGCAAATATAACGAATGAAGATCATTTAAAAGCCATGCTAGAAAATATACGGGCTGACTTTTCTTCGGTGACACATCTTGTGCTTAATGCCTATTTGCCTTTTACGCCAAAAGCATTGTTGGACTATGAGTGGGAAGAATTTGAAAAGAAAGTCAATTCTGATATCAAGAGTTTTTTTATACTCGCAAAATTATTTCTACCCGATATGATCGCTAATAAAGAGGGTGTGGTGATAGGCGTCTCCAGTGGGATGGGGCGAAGACCTAATCCGCATTTTTCGCCGTATAGTCTGTCAAAAGCTGCGCTAAATTCGTTTATTCGTTCTATTGCTGTTGAATATGGCCACTGTGGTATTCGTGCTAATGTTGTTGCGCCAGGCTTTACTTTAACCGATCCAAATAAAGTAGTGTCTCAAGAAGATAGAGACTCCATAGCCGACATCACACCGCTTGATCGAATTGCTCAGCCGGAAGATATTGCCAGCGCGATTGTGATGATGGCTTCAGATAATGCAAAGTTTGTATCCGGTGGTTATCTGCCTGTCGATGGCGGCTTAACAATTTTATAATTAATAACGTGATTTGAGAAAAAAGTATGAAAGTTGGAATGGTAACCTACGGTTCGAATGGCGATGTAGAGCCTATGGTGTCTTTTGCATTAGAACTCGCCAAGAATAACCATGAAGTTGATATCGCGATTATTTCCATTCATGATCGTGACTATAGCTTTCTAAATGACGTGAATAATATTCGTTGTGTACAAAAAGATTATTCCAACTCAGTTAGAGTTTCAGCGGACGATAACGTTGATTTTTGGCGTCATGATGTAGACGATCAATTTAGCGTGATGGACCGCTGGTACAAAGCGACTTTGGATCAAGTAGTTCAGTACTCCGAGGAATTTTGTGCGCATTGCGATATTCTAGTTGGGCCGCAGCATCTATTAGAGTCGTCCTGCATTGCAGAAAAAATGTCGACACCCTATGTGTCGTTACGTGCTTTGCCTGCCCATGTTCGCTCGTCACATATTGAACCGTACTGGTTGTCGTTTTTTCAATTAGAGGGAATGACGAACAATGAAATGTGGGACCTGTTAGAGAGTTACGAAAATAAGAGTTATAAACGCTATATAAATCGGTTTCGTAAACAATATGATCTTCCTCGCGTTAAAAATGTGATGAAAGAGGTAATCGACTCTTCATGGCTGAATCTAATTTCCTACAGCGAACACCTTCACCAAATTCAAGACGATTGGGAACCGAGTTTTAAATTGTGCGGTCATTTTTTAGCGCCAAGCTACCTTAATTGGTCGATGCCTCAAGAGCTTGAAGATTTTATTGGTCATGACGAAAAGCCTATTTTAATTAGCCTGCACTCAATGCTTGAGTACGAAAGTGACAAAGATGGTATTAAGAATCTGCTAGTCGATGTCGCGGAGCGGCTTGGTAAAAAAGTGATAGTCCACTCAAATTGGGGGCAGAGTGAGATGGTCAACGATATGCTATTTAAGCTGGATGGTATTGTTGATCTACCCCTGTTAATCGATCGTTGTCGTCTAGTTGTTCACCACGGCGGCGTAGGTATTTCTCATATTACGACCACTCAGGGTGTACCTTCTGTTGTGATGAAGTACGGTTGCGACCACCCTTACAATTCCGATGCCCTGGATGCGGTGGGTGTGTCTGGTGGTAGTATCTATCGTAATGATGTCACTGTAGAGAATCTCAGCGACTTAGTTCTATCAAGTCTCGCGGACGAGAACTTATTTCTTAGATCAGAAAATTTAGGGGTGAAAATGCGTGATGAAAATGGAGCGCGTAAAGCTGTCGTATTTTTAGAAGAAGCTTTTTCGACGCTGAAGACTAATAAGGTGTAATCAGGCCTAAAAAACACGGCTTTAATTGTTGCCTTAAAAATACATTCGCCATTCTAGTGATAGGGTGGTGGATACGCTCTGTGTAGGTGTAGATCTGATGTTTTTCGCTATTATCAGATTCCCTGCGCAAGCCAATTCCTAACAATAATTCGCCTTGTATTGAACTGCCAAGTGCACGTTGGTTCGTAAGGTTAGCAAGAATAAGTACTGCCTCATATTCACCGATAACCCTATTGTATTGTACCAGGTGATTATTTGAATCTTTCGTGTTGTTGTTGCTGCTGTTGCTGATGGTGCTGCTGTTTAGTGAAAAGTTTCGAACATGAATATAGCTCAATTGAGCGAGCTCAGACGTGTTGATGTCAAGCCGAAGTGCATCTACTCCGGGTTTATACACTCGATAGAAGTCGCGCGCGGCAAAAGGTTCAAAAAAATCATTTGGACTAAAATAGAAGTTACTGGCCAGGTTAATGGCTTGGCGCCCAAGTGCCATATTTAATCTATCACCTTGGTAACGTATTACCGCACGGTCTAGCTGGCTTTCCCAGTTTTTGTAATTGCCTTGCGCGTTGAGATCAATATTATTGCCGTTGGTATTACTTTCATCTTGGAACGGTAAATTACTAAGGCTTTGACGTGCGTTTAGCTCGATGTTCCAATTTCTAGCGATATCACCGTCAATAAGAATACGGCTAACGAAAGACTGGCTGTTATGCGTAGTAGTGTCAGTTTGCCATGTTTGTAGGTTGGCGCGTACGAGTGCTTTTAGTTCAAAGTTATTTAGCCAGCTGTTCTCGTTGTTCTCGTTGTTCTCGTTATTCTTATTGTTCTTATTGTTCTTATTGTTCTTGTTGTCATTTTGTGAATCTGCGTGTGAGTCTAATGGTGTAATCAAACCGACAAGAATGACTGTTACCATTCCCATCCACGCCTTTAAACGATTCAGTCCTAGTAAGGCAAGCACGCTAGACCATAAGCTGTTACGCAATTTAGCGCGCAATTTAGCGCGCAATTTAGCGCGCAATTTAGCGTTCAAGCTGTCGTTTAATCTACAGAATACATTAGCGCCCGAGTTACTGCATATGGCGGTAAAAAACGCATAATACTGGCTCAGGATTCTAGTTCTAGTTCTAGCTTTGATGCTAGTCACGTCGTTCATCACTCTCGATCCTACCGTCGCGAAGTTTAATGAGACGCTTCGCGCGATCAATTACGTGTTGATCGTGCGATGAAAATAAGAACGTAATGTTTTTTTTCTCGGTAAGCGCCAATCCAACCACACCCTTATTAAGGTTGATATAATTCGTTAAATTACGGCTTCCAATATTCAACAAGGAAGCACTATGCCAATTAAGCGTATAAAC
>JBLIMQ010000178.1:0-7504 GCA_047638775.1 Flavobacteriales bacterium | reverse complement strand
TTTTCTTAAAAATTAATATCGCGGCGGGAATACCGGTGCCGTAAAACAATTTTTCTGGCAGGCCAATGACGGCATCGAGTAAATTCTCTTCAATGAGCTTTTGTCGAATTTTTCCCTCGCTCGAACCTCGGAATAACACACCATGCGGTACGACCACACCCATGCGGCCCCCCCTTTTTCCATGAGAAGCTGGTTTCATCGTCTCAATCATATGAGTCACAAAGGCATAATCGCCTTTTGTTTTGGGCGGTAAACCACGACGAAAACGTGAAAACTTATCATTTTCAGCGACCTCTATACCCCATTTTTCTAACGAAAAAGGTGGATTAGCAACGACCACATCAAAATGTTTAAGTCGGTCATCTCCGTCCAACAATTTAGGATTGCGAATAGTATCGCCCCACTCAATGCGGTGATTATCCTCCCCGTGCAAAAACATATTCATCTTAGCCAGCGCCCAAGTACTGCCAATCGCCTCCTGACCAAAAAGCGCGTATTTTTTCGAACCATTAAAATGCGCTTTCACTTGATTACCGCACTTCATTAATAGCGAGCCAGAGCCACAAGCCGGGTCACAAATCTCATCTCCCTCTTGCGGATCAACAAGCTCAGCAATTAACTCAGACACCTCAGGCGGGGTATAGAATTCACCGGCTTTTTTGCCCGAAGTCGCAGCAAAGTTTTTAATCAAAAACTCGTAAGCATTACCAATCACATCCAACTTACCAACACGGGACGGACGTAGATTAAGCGCATCCTTCGCAAAATCTTCAAGTATGTGCCGCAGAATGTCATTCTTCTGCTTCTCCTCACCAAGCTTATTCGAGTTAAAACTAATATCCTGAAACACATCGCGCAGCTTATTAATGTTAGCTTCTTCTATCGCGTGTAGCGCTTTATCAATACGCTCACCGTTGCCAGGCTCGTGTCGCTTATCATGCAGAGCGTAAAAGTTAGCGTCAGCGGGTAGACTAAAACGCTCGCTCTTCATTAACTCCTCAATCATCTCCGGTTGATCACCGTATTCTTCTTGATAATTCTCGTAGTGATCTTGCCATACATCACTGAGGTATTTTAGAAACAACATGGTGAGGACGAAGTCTTTGTAAATGCTGGGGTCGACTGTGCCGCGAAAGGTATCGCAGGCGCCCCATACGGCGCTGTTAATTTCGCTTTGGTTTACGTGTGTATTGCTCATTTCTACCTCAATTCATTCTTTGCAAGGGATTGCGCCAGGCCATCCATTATTGTTTGGTCATTTTCAATTAATTTGTAAAGTGCCTCTTGGTGCTTAAAGACACTTGAAATATAACTGGCTATTTTGTTTTGCTCCTCTATTACGATACTGGGAACACTCAAACCTTCCACAACTTCACGGCTAACACTTAACACACCCGAACCTTGCGCATTACGCTTGAAATAAGATTGAGCCGGTTTTTGGCCGAGATACCAATTAAGAAAAATAGGGTTCAGCGTGCTGCTGCTTTTTGCGCGAACAATATAAAAGTGCGGCGAGCACAACCCGCTACCGGGAACATGGTCGATATAGGCGGCGCGATTCCTATCTCCCCTCGCTACCAACAGGGTATCGCCAAGCTGCAAGCAGCGCTCCCCGTTAACGGACTTCACGTTAGTTCGAACCACCCCTCCCCAATCGACGCCTCGCCCAAGCAAGTCTTTCATCTGCACCACCAGAAATTCACCATCATCCGAATGCTTAATCTTCGACCTGAACGGCACGCCACTGATAATGTCGGCGACCTCATCTAACCTCACTTATACACCCCTAACTTTACGACTCAACCTGCATCAACAGCCTTGATGCATATTATCTCTTGCAAAACACTCACCCGTCAATTAATGCTTGCAGCAACTATATTGATGCACTTAATAACAAAAGGACTCGAAATATGAGATGGCATACCCCCTTCAAACCCCTTAAACAATTTATCGGCGAACCTATAGTCAGGACGATAGCATTCATCCGCTCACCCAGCGTTAACGCAAACGACAAACATGTACTTTTTGATTATATAATTCTATTAGGCCTGTCTTTCGCTGTAATTAAGGGACTTCCGGTCGCACTCCCCATGGCATGGGAGATAGATGTCGCCAAGAGCCTAAACGAGATATGGTTTCCGCTGATGCTTGCCATCAATACGCTTTTTACCGCACTAATTGCTGGCGGCGTTGCGTTTCTCGCCCTAGCTTATAAAGAAAGACGAATTCCCATCGAGGTGGTTTATTTTATAGTGCGATCTCACTCCGTCTTTAACCTTTTGATCGTCATACTATTTGCCGGCTTAATGCAGCGACTCATTATCAATGGGAACCCTATAAAATCGGTCAACACCATTGAGACCAGCATCTTGAATGTTGCAGCTTTATGTATTTTTACGGGCTTTATTTGGCTATGGCTGATACCACTCATTAAACACTTTAAAAATACGGCAAAAAAATCGGTCGCGTATACAGCCGGGCTTGCCGTTGTAACATCAATACTGGTAGCGACTCCAGCGTGGACGGTAGGTGCAGATTACGCAGTTAATACTGACGGAATGTGCGAACTACTCGTATCAGCGCAGTTTAAAGACAAGATCGCCAACAACGCGAACAAAGAGTGCTTAATCGAACAATGTATTATCGCCGTAAAAGATTCCCCGGCAATCGAAGCCAAACAATCCTGCCCAGCCGCCTAACCTCTCCTAACAACGCGTTCGGTATTTAGGCTATGACTCATAATGGGGTGTAGCGCGCCCCTTAAGTTTTTGCCTCGATAAAAAGCAATACCCCCCCAAACCCTAACTCCCCAACTTCGCCAGCTTCAATTCGCGGATCTTTAGCGGAGGTTACACTTAGCGACTCCGTACTGCCTTTCGTGTGAGTGAATTTAGGCCTATGTACCACCCCAGATAACTGACTTACCGTTTGAGAAGCTGGCAGAGAAGCTGGGACAGAGAAGCTGGGACACCCGCTTTTTAGTTTTCACAAGAGAAGCTGGGACACCCGCTTTTTAGTTTTCAAAAGGAGAAGTGGTGCCCGGGGCCTGAATAAATTGTCTGGAACAATTTTAGGCGCCTTTGCCGGCCCGAAGGGCTGAGTGCATGGATGCACGAATCACTTTAACCGACCGGTTCAAGTCCTACGGATTTTGGGCGTAGAAATACATCTGATGGCAAAAAGGGATATTCAAAAGGAGAAGTGGTGCCCGGGGCCGGACTTGAACCGGCACGATATTGCTATCGGGAGATTTTAAGTCTCCTGTGTCTACCAATTCCACCACCCGGGCATCGAGAAGTATTTTTTATAGTAGAGATTGGCTCCCTACTTACAAACTGTTCGCACTCTATTTTGAAAGAGAACGTGGAGGCGCGACCCGGAATCGAACCGGGCTAGACGGATTTGCAATCCGGAGCATAACCACTTTGCTATCGCGCCAATGGTTTTAGGCGTTTGCCGGAAACCGTCTCGTTTGCGTGCAGCCTAACGAGGGAGCGCATTCTAGCCAACTTTTACAAAAAATCCTAGCCCCTTATTCAGTTTTACCCATTAAACTTGGCATTGCCGCACGAATATAGATGAACATTGACCAAAGAGTGAGCACTGCGGCGATATAGAGTAAAACTAAGCCAACTTGTGTTAGCCACGGAATGCTATCTGGCTGAAATGCGAGCAAAACAACAATGGATATAATTTGAATGGTGGTTTTGATTTTTCCAAGTGCCGAAACAGCGACAGTGGCACGGCTACCAACTTCAGCCATCCATTCGCGCAATGCAGAAATCACAATTTCGCGACAAATAATAACGGTAGCGGGCAAGGTGAAAATCCAGGAGTTATGGCTTTCGATCAATACCGCTAGCGCAACGGCAACCATGAGCTTATCGGCGACTGGGTCTAGAAACGCACCGAGTGGTGTAGATAGGTCGTATTTACGCGCTATGTAGCCGTCGAGTGCATCGGTAATGCCTGCCAAGGTGAAAAGCCCAGCGCAAGCGAGAAATCGCCAATCAAAAGGGGTGTAATACAATCCAACAAGTAGAGGTATAAACGCTACCCGCGATAGTGTTAACTGATTTGGTAGAGATAGAACCGACACGCTTTTACCTTATTTTACATGAGGGAGCACCCTACTCGCTGTGTAAGGTCATGTAAACATCTTCAGCCATTTTTTTGCTAATTCCGGGGACTTTTTCGATCTCGGCTTGGGCTGCGGCTTTAACTTCCTGCATACCGCCAAAATAGGTCAGCAGTGCGCGTCTACGCTTGGCGCCCACACCTGGGATATCTTCTAGGGTAGATCGCCGGCGCGCTTTGTCACGGCTAGCGGTATGCCCTGCTACGGCAAACCTGTGCGCTTCGTCGCGAATTTGCTGAATTAGGTGCAGTGCGGGGTTGTCGGCGTTTAAATCGCGCACTTGGCCATCGGTGCTAATTAGCTGCTCTAGCCCGGCACGTCGGCTGGGCCCTTTCGCTATGCCGACTATTTCTATTTCCTGAATGCCGAGTTCAGCCATAACATCTATGGCTTGGGTTAGCTGCCCTTTGCCACCATCGACAAACAGAATGTCGGGCAAGGTTTTACTTTCTTTTTGAAGACGGCTGTAGCGTCGGTGTAAGGCCTGCCGCATTGCCGCATAATCATCACCGGCAATAATATTTTCGATTTTGAAAAGCCGGTAATCGGATTTGCGAGCACCGTTTTCGTCAAACACGACGCACGATGCTACGGCGCGCTCACCCGAGGTATGGCTAATATCGAAGCACTCTATACGTTTGGGCGACTCTTCTAGGCCCATTTCGTCTTGCAGCTGTCGCCAACGGTCCGCAACCGTGTTGCGGTTATGGACACGCTGCAATAGGTTTTGACGAGCCGCTTGCAGGGCCATGGTTATCCATTGGGCTTTGTAGGTGCGAACGTTAGAGCTAATTTTAACTTTACGCTCAGCCTGAAGACTTACCGCTTCTGACATGCTGTCTTCAGCATCGATTTTATCGCTGGTAATGATCAACGGTGGAATTTCCATACCGTGCTTGCGTAAGTACTTTTGCCCTATAAATGCGCCAAGTACGGCAGCGCTATCTTCCGCTAGTTTGTCGTTAGGGAAGTATGAGCGACTACCAATGATTCGGCCGGTACGAACATAGATTACGTGAACACAAATTAGACCAGAGTTCATATCGCAGGCCAGCACATCCGAATCGTTCTCGCCGGACTCAATGGAATGCTGCGCCTGTACTTTTCGTAAGTTCGCTAAGCGGTCGCGATAAATTGCGGCCTTTTCAAAATCTAATTCGCCAGACGCTTCTTGCATGCGCGAAGTAATATGGTTTTGAAGAACCTCGGCTTTGCCCGACAGGAATAATGTTGTTTGCCTAAGGTCCTCTTCGTAGTCTTCTTTACTAATCGCTTCGACACACGGCGCAGAGCAACGATCGATTTGAAACAGTAAACACGGCCGGGATCGATTTTTATAGGTGCTTTCTTCGCACTGACGGACCTTAAAAGTCTTTTGTAAAAAGCTTAGGCTTTCCCGAACCGCACTAGCGTTGGGGTATGGGCCAAAATACTGGCCTTTTTTACGCTTAGCGCCGCGATGCAAACTAATTTTGGGGTAGCTTTCTCCTTGCGAAGCAAAAATATAGGGGTAGGACTTATCGTCCCGCATCGAAATATTATACGGGGGCTTTTGTTCTTTAATCAGGTTGTGTTCGAGCACAAGCGCTTCGGCTTCACTTAACGTGATCGTAACTTGTATATTCGCAATGCGTTTAACTAAAGCCTGTGTTTTAGGCGTAAGACCCGTATTACGAAAATAGGACGCTACACGATTTTTTAAATTCTTGGCTTTACCAACGTACAGGATTACCCCGTCGCTATTGTACATTTGGTACACGCCGGGTTGCTTGGTAAGGTTTTCTAGGAAGGTTTTTGAGTCGAAAACGCTTTTATCACTACTCATACATTTAACAGTTTGAGGCTAGTGATCAACATCTAACAGCTTATGGCGCACGGCCAATAATGCGAGTTCAACATCAGTACTCAACTTCAGTTTTTCGAATATGCGATAACGATAACTATTCACTGTTTTGGGGCTTATACAGAAAGACTCCGCTATATCGTTGGCTTTCATGCCATTCGATATCATTACGGCCGTTTGCAATTCGCGCTCAGAAAGCTCTTCAAACGGTGAGCGATCAGCGGCATCACTAAAGCTTCGTAACGCAAGTTGTTGTGCAATATCAGAACTCATATAACGACCACCGTTAAAGACAGTCGTTACAGCTTTTTCAATTTCATCAAAGCCCGCCTCTTTGGTTACGTAACCAGAAGCGCCGGCTTTCATTAAACGGTCTGTATATAAATCATCGGAACAGGCCGTAACAGCAATAACTTTGATCGAGTCACAGATCGCAATAACCTTTCTAGTGGCTTCTAGGCCGCCTATACCGGGCATTTTAACATCCATCAAAACCACGTTGGGTCGGAGCTCACGCGCAAGACGAATGGCGTCTTCACCACTTTTCGCCTGACCTACCACGTCGAAGTGGGCAACATCGGCTAGCATACGCACTATGCCCATGCGCACTAGGTCATGGTCATCGGCTACGACTATGGTTATCTTCATTATCTATTGACCTTTAACTTCTTTATACGTAACTCAGCACAGGACCAGCGGCGGGAAATGCCCGTAGATTTCTGAACGATCATGAATTTACCATTCATCGGATTTATGCGCTACTGCCAATTAGGGTTTTACGCGACGAAAGGTTAGATTGATCCTACTTGTACCGCGCGCCCTCTCTTTTGGAGCATGGCGTTGCTAAAATATCTGCACGTCGCCGAACATCAAAAAACCAGGTTAAGCACCATAGGGGTTTAAAACATGATCGTTTACGGCCATTCGCCCCTACTCTGCAGCCTAAGTAAAATCCGCTAAGGCAGAATAAAAGTAGAAGTCGGTATACATAACCACAGTTATAGGCCACTTCAAGATTAAAAGATTTCTACTCTATTTCTAATAGTCATTAAGACAATATCAATTTGGAGGTAATGAGCAACCCCCCTCATACTTGCTACAGATATTGTGTGATGTACGCAAGCTTGCCGACCATAGCCTTATTAATGAGTTTGAACAGGTGATGCTTTTTCAAGGTTTACGGCCTAATCGTTTTGGTATTGGTATTGGTATTGGTATTGGTATTGGTATTGGTATTGGTATTGGTATTGGTATTGGTATTGGTATTGGTAGCCTACTCAAAGTAAGTTTTTGTTTTTATCAATAACATACGGCAATGCCTTTACACACAAAAAAATAGCCTGACAGCACCCCTGGGCTCTAGATCACTCGTCGAAACTATTTGCGAAACTATTTGCGAAAGTATCACCGAAAGTATCAGCGAAAGTATCACCGATTAATTTTGCACCCAACGAAAGGTTAGATTGATTCGCTCCGAACAGTTCTTACTCTCTTTTGGTACGCGGTGTTGCCAAAAACGCTGC
>JBLIMQ010000177.1:0-7532 GCA_047638775.1 Flavobacteriales bacterium | reverse complement strand
TACACTTACTGCGTTCGCGGGGTGGGCCCTCGCAAGAACTGTATGGGTTATCTTAAATAAAAAAGAGGCTTATAAAGTCGCAGTCTAAAAAACATTGTAAGGGGATAGTTAGTTTACGATATTTTCATCAACGGTAACCAGAAGCAACGATTTTAAATGGTTTTTCCGGCCTAGCGAGAGCCTGGTGAGGACACAGCTTTTTTTAGGCTGAGTGGGTGTTTTAGGCGGCTAGGTACGGATCTTAATTGGGGCGCGGAACTGGCAAAACCAGTTCTAGTTTTTAGACGCCGGATATATGTCAGTATTACCGCCATCTTAAAAACAGAAAAGACGGTTTACCAGGGTGAAGATAAACATAGCAGTAACCGATAAAGTTTCAGTATTTTTGAAGTTTCGGCACCGTATTGTTTGACATTCGAGGAGCGTCCATATATGTCCTTTATTAAACTACATTATTAAACTCCTACGTTAACTCTGTTCTTAAAGTTACCGTAGAAGTTAAGAAAGTGGTGTTTTCGGTCAGCAACTAAGTGTGAACTGCTTTCGGTTACCGTTGAGATTACAGATTAAAAGCAACCCTACTTCTCAGTTATTATTCCACTGATGACTCATATTTTGCAACAATGCGCTGCAAATCATCTGCCGCGATATCAGACTGAAGGGATTTACTATACATCGTAATAAGCACTACGTTATCGGCCCGCTTTAAATAATAAACTACACGGTAACCGCCACTTTTTCCTTTTTTGTTATCTCTGTTTTGCAATCGTACTTTGTAGGCCCTGCAATCGACGCCTGGCAAAGGATCTCCAGGAGTTTTTCCGACTTTGAACACTTCAATCAAGGGCTCAAGGTCGGACCGTATCGAACGATATCGCCGCATGAGTTTTTTTACTGAACGTTTAAATTCCGGGGCGTAATCAATCTCCATTAGCTTTCAATGTCATCCCATAGCGAGTCTATCGGATGGGTATCTCCAGCCATTACCTCCTTCCATCCCTGCTCAAAACTTTCCGTTGCTGTAGGCAGACTAACGCTCGCTCTAAAACTGTGGACTATCGTCAATAGTGCCGGCAGGTATTCCGACGGTACTTTCTGGATCTCCTCAGCAAGCTGTTCATTATAGTTAGAGTGTATATCTGTCATGGTCATAACCTCATTAATTCTATACACAGTATACCTTAATCACCGAAAAATCATCCAAGCTTCACTGGGTAATTAGAGCAGCTCCCTTTTACCCTTGGAGAGCCAACTCAAACGACTAACCTACAGATACCACGTTCTGGGAATCTATTAGCATGCACCGTATGAAACATACCTACTTGAAGCGAACATGAGCGCTAAACGCGTGTTTGGGCTGATTAGCGCTTGAAGTTATTGGGTTTCATACGGTAAGCGCCCTGACATCAAAGAATTACACGCTGAGTGTGAAACAGGGCATTATCGTCATAAATAAAAACAGTTGCTTAAAAAGTAGAAAGATAGCTAAAGGCCGCGTATGGCTCGCCCTTTCTGATTACTGTAGTGGAAGTAACTTACGCAAAGTGAAACGAGGTGCTAAATATGTGCAAAATGGGCTGGGCTACTTACATATTAACCAGGCTCGATTTAAGATGTAAGTAAGCCAATATCACAAATAATTGCTATATCGTGATGGTTTGAACTTTATTCAAAGCTTGCTGGACAAGTCTTTTAGATGCTTCTGGATTGTCCGACTCGGCATAGCAACGTAGTTCGGGGGCGTTACCCGATGGACGTAAATGCACAATAGTGGCGTCGCTTAAGTTGATTCGAAGACCGTCGGTAATATCAAAGCTTTCTACTTTTTCGCCATCAAAACCTAAGTTGTTCATTAGCTCAGAAACGCTCGCTATACCCTCTTCCACGGCCTTCGCGATAATCGCTTTGCTTTTAACCGTGGCAAAGTTTTTAATTCGATCACTATCGGTAAACCTTTGCGGTAACGCAGCAACAAGCTTCGCAATACCACAGTCTTTCGCCGCGCTTAGCAACATCAAAGCGGGTAAAACGGCATCACGTGTTGGCAGTGCTTTTATAAGCTTTCCATTTACGTCGACGTCACTACCTAATAGAAAACCACCATTAGCTTCAAAGCCGGCAATATTATTATGCTCCTGCGCTAGTGCGGCAAAGGCTTCTATTACATAGGGGGAGCCAATTTTGGTTCGCACAACTTTATCGAAGCTATCGCTCAATTCAATGGCTGTATTGCAGCTTACAGGTACAGCCAAAGCATCAACAGAAAGCGCTTGAGAGCACAATAAACCGAGTACGTCGCCGCGTAGCCATTCACCATTTTCATCCGCAATTAAAGGTCTATCACCATCACCATCAGTAGAGAAGATTGCATCAAAGCCATACTCCTTAGACCAAGCTCGCGCTTTGGTTTTATCTTCTTCGGCAACCGCTTCGGTGTCGATAGGAACAAACTCATCGCTTCGCTCTAGGGATTGAACTTCAGCGCCTAGCTGGCTAAATAAGCTAGCGTATAAATCACGACCTGAGCTTGAATGCTCGTATATACCAATTTTCTTACCGGCTAACAACGTGCTATCAAAAGGCGCGACATATCGTTCGACATAAGCCTCGGCCGCTGAGCTATCTAACACTAAAGCCGGCAAAGAATTGGGTACATCGACTGGTGCACTCGTATTTAAAATCGCTAACTCATCCGCTTTACTAATTTCACCGTCAGGACGATAAAATTTAAGACCATTACGGTCAAAAGGAATATGGCTTCCGGTAACCATAATGCATGGAATGTCGGCTTGCATAGCCGCATACGCCAAGGCCGGGGTTGGTAGAACGCCGCAATACCAAACATCGATACCCGCAGCCGATAGAGCCGCCGCACAACTTTGAGCAATAGCATAACTACTGGGTCGATTGTCGATACCCAGCGCCATACGCTTAAAACTAAAGGATTGCTTCATCACCGCCGTAAATGAGGCCGCAAACGCCATGCAGGTTTCAGGCGTAAGATCACTCACAAGTGCGCGCGCACCGCTAGTACCGAAAGCTACACCACTTGTTTTAATAATTTCTGAACTTGTTTTCATAAAGGGGAATATTCAACTATTGAGTTAATGAGCTATTGAATTAAGGGGCTATTGAATTAAGGGGCTATTGAATTAAGGAGCTATCGCTATTTAAAATAACTACTTTAAGAGCCAGATTTAAAACGACTATCGCGGCGTAATGCAGCAAGGTAATGGTGTAGAGTCGAGTTATCTCGACTCAAGATCACCCCCACCCCTTATGCGTTTCGCCTTGCGAAAAGGCCAGTAGTACTGCGCATCACTAAGAACCAAACTACTAAAGAACTAATCGCTACCAAATAAATCACGGGTATAGACCTTATCCTTTATCGCCTCTAACTCTTCAACCATACGGTTCGCCAAAATAATATCGCAGCTATCGTTAAGATCATCAAAATCTTTAGCTACTCGCGAGTTAAAGAAGGTTTCTTCAGTTAAGACAGGCTCATATATTACAACTTCAATGCCTTTGGCCTTTAAACGCTTAATAACGCCCTGAATTGACGAGGCTCTAAAATTATCCGAGCCTGCTTTCATAATTAATCGATAGATGCCCACGGTTTTCGGCTGTTTGGCAATAATGGAGTCCGCTATAAAGTCTTTACGGGTTGTATTTGCATCGACGATTGCGCCGATTATATTGTTTGGAACGGCATCGTAATTGGCGCGTAACTGCTTGGTATCTTTAGGCAAACAGTAGCCGCCATAACCAAACGAGGGGTTATTGTAGTGATTACCTATACGCGGATCTAAAGATACGCCCTGAATGATTTCTTTCGAGTCCAAGCCATGCACTTCGGCATAGGTATCTAACTCATTAAAGTATGCAACACGCATAGCCAAATAAGTATTCGAGAACAACTTAACGGCTTCAGCTTCTGTAGAGCCTGTAAGCAAAACCTCAACATCTTTCTTTATAGCAGCATCAAGCAGTAAATTAGCAAAAATTTCGCCCCTTTCACTACGCTCACCCACAATAATACGAGAAGGGTATAAGTTATCGTGTAAAGCGCGCCCCTCTCTTAAAAATTCAGGCGAGAAAATCACATTATCAACACCCAAGCGGGCGCGAACTTCCTCGATAAAACCTACAGGAACGGTAGATTTAACGACGGCCGTTGCATTAGGTGCGAATTCTGCAACATCCGATATAACCGACTCAACCGTTGAAGTATTAAAGTAATTGGTTGTTTCGTCATAATCAGTTGGTGTCGCAATAACAACGTAATCGGCACCCTCATAGGCTAAACGTTTATCCGTTGTCGCTACAAGATTTAGAGATTTATTGGTTAAAAAATCTTCGATTTCAGCATCGGCAATAGGCGACTTTTTATTGTTGATAAGGTTTACTCGAGATTCTTGAATATCTAGAGCCACTACCTCATTTTTTTGCGACAAAAGTACCGCCATAGACAAGCCCACATAACCTGTCCCTACTACTGCTATTTTCATGAAACCTCGATAAACCAAATACAAAAAAACTGTTATTTAAGTGAATGCCTCAAGCTGAATTAAGCGCCTTTATAAAAGCACCTGAGCTGTGAGCCATACATATGTAAAAAAGGATGGGAGTATACACTGATCTTGGTTTGATATAAAAATAGAGGGTAGCTATTCCGGCCCAGCTATTCCAGCCCAGCCAGTCGGACCAGTCCCGCCGAGCACAATACAGAAACAACAGAAACAACAGATTTTAGGCCATTTCACGCTGATGGCTTAGGGCACAACTTCAAGTACCCCGCGCGAACAAACGCAAGAGCCCACTACAACCTTATTACAACGACAATTCACAAGCTCATCTACATAGGCCGCAAAGTTTAGACACCAGGTTATAACATCAAGCTATGACTCCAAACCTAGACAACTGGCTATAACACCTAAGCCGTTTCGTTCATTTTCCGTGTGTCAATCCCAACAGCTGATCATTAAATAGCCAAAACCACACACATATTCATTAGCTCGCCAATGATAACAAGGGATGATTATTTCACCCACACTTGATAAAATCCTGCGCATAGATAAAGACACCCTACTGCCTCAGAATTCAAGTGAACCCGACAAAGCCGATCTTATGACTCTTACGACAAAAAAAGCCCCTAAAGGCAAAGCTGCTAAATCGACAAAAAAACTCACTACCAAACAGCGGCTACACAACGAATGGAAAAAAATCATTAAGTTACAAAAGCGCAATGAAAGCCTGCGCGAAGAGCTTATTGCCTTCACTAAAGATGTAAGCCTTCAGATAAAAAGCGATGAACAGAACATCGCAGACGCCATGTACGCACAAACTGAACACCTTACAGAATTCCTTACCCGGAAAACACTCGCCGAATGGCAGAAGGCTGAACTTTTTGAGTGGATCAAAGACAATATAATGCAACTCTCAAGCACTCCCTTCGCCAATGCCGCTGACGTTCAAAAGCTAACAGAGAAAGCCAATGCCATCATCGTCAAACTTTTTGGCGATCAGCATTCCGACGACTTGGATCCTGCCCACCAAGACAACGAGAACACCGCAGGCAAGTCAAAACAGAATAAGAGAAAAAAGTCACCAAACCAAGACATGTTTGAAGACTTATTTTCTGAATTCGATTCAGATGATTCAGATGACACGACTTATGAAGACGATGAAGAATCTTATTGGGAGAATTTGTACGAGGAGCACTTCAAACAACGAGAAAACGTTGACCAACAACAACTAGAAAAAAACAAAGCCTTAAATAGCGTCCTAAAAAAATCGTCAATCAACATTATTTTTCGACGCTTAGCTCGCGTACTCCACCCAGATCGTGAGCAAGATGAGACCTTGAAAGCAGAACGTCACGAGCAAATGAGCGAATTAATTAGTGCACGTGATAATAATGACGTATTTAAACTGCTATCGATGTATGAGACGCATACCGGTGAATCGCCTTTAGGATCAATAGAAGAAAACGAAGACGATGTACTCAAGCTACTAAAAGCGCAAGTATCTCAACTACAAAACGAACATCAACACATTATCTACGAAGATCCGCTACAAGCTCATTATTACGAACTTTTTTACGCAAAAACAGACAAAGTAAAAGAACGTAAAATCAAAAAATATTGTACCGAATTACGAGAAATGACAAACAATGAAAGACATATTACAAAGTCCATTCGTAGCATTGCCACCTTAAAACCGTACTTAAAGGAACGTTATGAGATGAGTGGCTTCTTCGGCGAATTTGACGCCAGTGGCATGCCGTATTAGGTAAAAAACTGCTGGGTATTTCAAAGTGGCATCTGGCCCCGCCTTGAAGTATTTTTAGGACTCAGATTTTTTATGGCCATACTTAGCTTCCTGCACCAGGGAGTACTGCACCTAAACACTGAATAACAAATAGAGCTTCACAAATACGCTCGCCAAACACAGCGCACAGATCAGTGGTAGAAAGACACCACCTCTGAGGCAACCTGCGCTTATAGGGATTACGTCATGGTGAGGAGGGCTTACTTATGAAAGGGAAATCAAACATATGGATGTCCTAATATGATGCCCTAATATGATGTAGTACGGGGGCATGGCCGGGGATGCTACAAGGAGAATAAAGGGCTGGAAAATTTATGGATATACTATTTTAGTTGCTTAAGCTCCCAAGGATTAACTATATCAACGTCCGTAGTTGGAAAGTCCTCAACATTTCTTGTCACAACTGTCATACCATGAACTATCGCTGTCGCCGCTATAAGCGCATCCCGATCCGATCGAGGGTCAGGCACGTGCAGCTTGGCACAACGTTGCGCTACAGCGGTGTCGACCGCAAGAATACGATCAGAAAATGCTGGCAGAACTTGAACATTAAGCCAGGAGCGAAGAACCGCACCCTGCTTCGGATCACGTCTCTCCACCAAGAGTATTCCAGTTTCAAGTTCCAGAACAGTGATAACCGATAAAAATAGACCTGCTGTGGAAACACTATCTGCCCACGCCAGTACATTTTTATCTGCCTTACCAGACTTTGCTTTTCTCAATTCAGAAATAACATTGGTGTCAAGCAGATACATTATAAAAAATCAACCGGTCGATACAGCTCGTCTTGCAATCGAGGTGCCTCAAACTCAATTTCTCCAACTTCTGGCATTGCCAATAATTCGACAATACTTTCTGCCTTGTCCGTGATCTTTACGTACTCTTCAATACTAAGTAACACGTGAGCCGTATGCCCCCGGTCAGTAATAAAGACCGGCCCAGTTAAAGCAGCCCTTTTTGCTTTACTCACATCCTGATTCAGCTCTCTACTAGAGATAGTTGTAATATTCATAACGAATTTCTCCACCCGCTTGTATCGCTTGTATCGCTTGTATCGCTTGTATCGCTTGTAGGTACGTTACTACAATATTTAATACCCTGCAAGCCTGAGAGCGCTGGCCGCTGAACACAATTAACGCTTAAACCACACCATGAACGGCACTTATCACTCAGAATCGAACGAGATGGTTAATCATATT
>JBLIMQ010000176.1:0-7681 GCA_047638775.1 Flavobacteriales bacterium | reverse complement strand
GTAAAACGGGTAGTGATTTAAAAAGTCTGAGCGAAAGCTAACTAAGAATATGCCGATTAAAATTGGTGATAACAGAAGAGCGTAACCCAATACATGTTGGTGTGTCTGATGCCAACGCCAACCCATGCTTAAAAATGATTCTTTAAACAGAAAGCGAACAACAAAGAAGGGGATGATTACGTAGCCGATAACGTGCCATGTAGTCCACCATGCAAAGCTTGCTAGCTTAAGAAAACCTGTTTGTCGTATTTGGTTATAGTAATACGTTGAACTTTCGCCTGACCAAATACTTAGTATCTCCAAAAGTGCCTTGAAGCTAGTGAAATATTTTAGATAATGAATGATCAATAAACAACTGGCAACACAGGCTAGAGTCCAAAATACACGTCGCGAAGCGGACTGTCGATTAAGTGAATACGAGGGTGCTTCGTTATCTATCGCGTCGAGCGTATGAAAAATATGTGCCGGGTTTAATAGCTTCGGTAGAGTCATCATAAGTTTATAGTTTTATAGATAAGTGCTAAGCCAACTGCAATGGCGATGAATTCAAAAACACGTTTTATTAAAGGATTGCCGTATTTTACCGCAATATGTGCACCCAAGTAACCGCCAAGTGCTGAACCGAGCAATAACATAGGTAGCCAATCCCATTGTGCCGGAGATTGAATCGCTAAGGTTGCTGCGCCTGTGGCATTCCAAAATAGGCCAACCATTATCATGGTATATGCGGTGGCTCGCTTAAAATCTAAGCCAAACCAACTTACAAGCCACACTGTTACAAATAAACCCGTACCAGATGTTAATGAGCCATTAAAAAAACCCAAAAAAAATAAGCCTAGGCCGCCAAAGACAAAGCCTTTAATATCTTGATTTTTAAGCGCGTAGGTCTGTCCTAGTGTGCGCTTATAATACGAATAAATCCCTAGCCCAATAGTTAATATTCCCAATGCCGCCTGAGCGAAATTGGCGGGTATAGATAGTATGGTATTTGCGCCCAAAGCTACACCTGGTAAACCACATACGAGCATGAAAATTGATAATCGCCAACGAATATGGCCTTGTTTTGAATGCTTTATTGTTGCACCGAGCCCTAAAGCAACTGTCGCGATTTTGTGAGTCGTTAATGCGACTGAAAAGGGTAGGCCAAGGAATATTAAAGCGGGAAGTTGTAATAGCCCTGCGCCACCGCCAGCCATTGAAGACAAGGCATTTGCAATTAGAGCGACGACCAATAGGCCTAAGTGTTGTAGTAGATCAAGCACGATATAAACCGAGGTGGCAATAGATAGACGCGCCAGATTCTACACTAGTTTGTGCTATCTTTTTTTATACATGGCTTCAAGTAGGCTTACTTAATGGCTTCGGGTATTACCCTGTTTCGACCTTGGTCCTTCGCGTCGCGGAGATAGCAACCCGCTTGTTTTATAAGCTCGTTAGGCTCAATATTATATTTACTGCTAACGACACCGCAGGATATTGTAATTAACCGATTGGGCATATTTGGGAACAAGCTGTTCTGACAGATGGTTTTTCGTAATTCTTCCGCCAAAAATATTGCGGCTTGCTCTGTTGTGTTGGGTAGCAGCGCTAAAAACTCCTCTCCGCCCCAGCGTCCAACTTTATCTGTTTTGCGAAAACGATTAGCTAAAATTCTAGAGAAGTCGGCCAATGCCTGATCTCCGATGTTATAGCCAAAGCTATCATTAACACGCTTGAAGTAATCGATATTGATGAGAATGATTGAAAATTCCTTCCCCGTACGAGCACTGCGCTTGGATTCAAATTCAAGCCGTAGTTTGATCTCTCTGCGGTTAGCCAAGTTAGTAAGCTCGTCCGTAGACGCAATGATGTTTAGTTCATGCTTTACTTCCGATAACTCGCGTGAATCCTGCTCTCGAGCTGACGCGAGTAGATAGCTGAGTCCAGTAATGAGTGCGAAACTTGCGGAGGCTACTATACGAATGTAGGGTTGGTAATCTGCGACATAGTACGGTAGTGGTGCGTGGTACAGTACCGCGCTTACGGCGATAAATTGTGCGGCTACGATAGCTAAAGCGGTACGAACCGGGTGCAGGCTGAACATTAGAACAGGAAAGAGTGTTACCCACAGTACACCAGAGTTTTGAGTGCCGCCACTCGCTAATAGATAAAGTGATACTGCAGAACACGATAGAGTCAAGTACGCCGTAAAGGGCGCCAGCGCCCTAAAGTGGTGATAAAGACCGAGTGCAATCGAATTAAAAATGCCAGTGCAAATAAGAATCGCTGCAATGTGGAACTCGCTTCGGACGATATCTAATAGAGCAAAAGCGACAATTGCGAGAGTCAGACAGCCACAAATAGTTCGAGCTAGTACGTCGCGACGCTTCCATTCTTGCCTGTGGAAACTTAATAGGGCTTCTTGGGTGTCTTTTGTAATAGGCACGGTGCAGATAAAACCTTATGTATTTTTTGAACAGGTCAATGCATTACATAATGATACATAGATAGTAATGCATTATTTAGTATAGAAGAGCTTGTGGCTTAGTGCTCAAAGATCTGATCTATTGGCACGGCAGGGTAAAAGTATTTTTGCATACGGTGAACAAATTTAAGCGTTTGAAATGCATCAAACCATGCATGAAAGCTCTTCTCGAAGGCGGAAAAATTTTTATCTTGGGATTTGCGCTTATCAATAAATACGGCTAGTCCTGCTTCGCTCATGCATTGAGCCTGCTCTTGCGATAGCTCATCGAGCGGTACTTCGGCCAGCCAAAGCCTTTCTATACTCGACAAGACAACCTTTAACTCCCCAAAGATGCGAGGGCTGTAATAAAGTGGAATCTCATTATTTTTGAGCTGATCTGTTAGCTGTTGAACGGCTGGCCCTGTGCCAAAAGGTACCCGATCACTGGCTCTCGCGGTTAAGTGAATACTTACACTTGGCGTATTGATTACATCACCGGTTTTAGCGATTTTATTCAATAGATAAAAATCTTCCCCTGCACTCAGTTTTGGGAAACCGCGTACTTTCGCGTAATGAATCGCGTCGATTGCCAAACAGCTTCCGATGGTGCAAAACGCGTAGGGGGAGCCCGCCATCGATAGGCTATCGCGATAATAGAGCATACAGCGCTCATATATCTTACTGGCACGGTTAAGCTCTGGTGAGCCGTTACCGTGCACAAAGCCAAAGCACTGGGCCGCCGCATGCGTTGCCTTAAAGCTGTTTTCGGCGTCGTCAAAATAGTTGTTGGGTAACCGGGCGTCGGCGTCTGTCGTAAATATCCAGGGCTTATCTATCTGTTTGTTCTCAATAAGCGCGAGTGCAATGTCCGCGGCTATTTTTCTTGCTAACCCGACACCTTGCTTGTGCGGTATTAGCTGACCTTTACCATTGCGATTAATACACAATATAGAGAGGGACTTATACGATAGAAGCGTTAAATGGTGATGCTCACTTATTGTCTCACAGTGTGAGCTAATCCAGTTTAGGAGTTCGCTGTTGTCATCCTGAAGTGATTTCTCTCTTGGGCGATTCACTACCAGTATTAGCAATACATGTTCTGATTGTGGATGGTCCGCCAAGAGTTGAAGAAATTCACTACTTTCTTTATACGCGGGAATGCATAAGGCATAACTAAAAGGTCGAGAGAAGCGCAATTTATCAAGCAGGCGGACCTCGCCTTCGGCATAGCGCCCTAAATATTGAGTGACCGCTTTCTGGTGTAAAGCCGCCACTTTTTAGTGTAGTGCTGCGATAATCGGGAGGGCAGAACAAACCTCTGCCTCGGCGTCTAACACCTCCCCGAGTCTCTCTTCTACTGTTTTTTCATCAAAATAGAGCTTGGCTAGATCGATAAATAAGCTTTCGTGACGGGCTTCGGAATCGGTAATCGCTTGATAAAAAGTTTTTAACTCACCTTCTGGCAGACCTTTGGCAACCAAGCCAAAACGTTCGCAGCCCCGAGCTTCGATGACTCCGCCCAAAATGAGACGGTCAAGCATGTATTTATCCGAACCTTTGCGTTGTAGCTTACGCAGGTTATTGATATAGGCGTCCTTGGTGTCGGCCGCGAGTTGCAAACCGCGCTCAGTCATGATTTTTACGACTTCGCGAAAATGCATCATTTCTTCAATACTAAGATCGATCATGGCTGTCACTAACTCGGGTCGATCGGGGTAATGGGATAGCATTGATACGGCCATACCAGAAGCTTTTTTTTCTGCCGCCGCATGATCGATCAAAAAAGCATCAAAATCATTGAGCACGCAGTCTAGCCAATCGCTAGAAGTGTTAAATCGAAGTTGAAACATAAGGCTATTTTTCTGTGTTTTGCTGAAGCTAGTATATAATCCGCGCCAGGCATTCTAACCTAGCGCAAAAGCGGGTCTGCCAAGTATACCAATCACTGAACAATTGACAGGAAAAACTATGGTTATCAAACCGAAAGTCCGTGGGTTTATTTGTACTGCATCACACCCAAAAGGCTGTGCGGCGAATGTTAACGAGCAAATTGATTACGTTAAGTCAAAGGGCGCTAATAACGACGGCCCCAAGAATGTATTGGTGATTGGCGCATCCACCGGTTATGGATTGGCTTCACGTATTACCGCAACCTTTGGTTACGGCGCAAAAACTCTGGGCTTATTCTTTGAAAAGCCAGCAAGTGAGCGTAAAACAGGTACTGCAGGCTATTACAATTCAGCAGCCTTTGAGCAAGCCGCGAGTGACGCCGGTATTTACGCAAAAAGTATTAATGGCGATGCGTTTTCTGATGAAGGAAAGGCGCGCGCAATCGAGGTGATCAAAGCTGACCTTGGTAAAATTGATCTGGTTGTATACAGTTTAGCGTCACCGCGTCGTACGGATCCAAAAACCGGAGAAACCTACAATTCTGTATTAAAGCCAATTAATGAAGGCTTTACCGCAAAAAGCTTAAATACTGATACGCTAAAAATTGGTGAAGTAACACTTGAGGTTGCTAACGAGCAAGAAATAGAATCCACCGTTAAAGTAATGGGCGGCGAAGATTGGGAGCTATGGATCGATGCATTAAAAGATGCGGATGTTTTGGCTGATAGTTGTAAAACTGTGTCGTATACGTATCTTGGCGATAAAATCACTTGGCCTATATACGGTAAGGCAACTATTGGGCGCGCTAAAGAAGACCTTGATCGAGCGGCCACTGCAATTAACGGTAAGCTCGCAAGTCTGGGTGGGGAGGCGAATGTCGCTGTACTTAAAGCCTTGGTTACTCAATCGAGTGCAGCGATACCTATTATGCCGTTGTATATTTCTATCCTTTACAAGGTAATGAAAGACGAAGGAACTCACGAAGGCTGCATCGAACAATTACAACGCTTGTTCAGTGAATGTGTTTATAGTGATGCACCGCGTCTTGATGACAATAATCGCTTCCGTGTCGATAATCTCGAGCTAGACCCTGCCCTACAGGCAAAGGTTGAGAAAATTTGGGACGAAGTTACTGAAGAAAACCTTAAAGAGCTTACCGATATTGAGGGTCACCACGCTGAATTTATGCGTCTATTTGGCTTTGGCATCGATGGCGTAGATTACGATGAAGACTTAAGCCCGTTAGTTGATGCTAAGTTCTAGGGCGTCATAGTTGTAAAAAAGGCCGCACTATGCGGTCTTTTTTGTGCCTTTTGTATTCTTCATCAGATAAGGTTTCGGCTGTCTAGAAAGTAAAGCCCTAGTTAATGCGTGTTATTATTGCCCGCATCTATGTTTGTAGTATCGCAACGCTTATGAAAATGAAAAAACTCGGAAGGACTGGGCTGGATGTCAGCTTGATTGGCTTGGGCACTATGACCTGGGGCGAACAAAATACGCCCCAAGAAGCCTTTAAGCAAATGGATCTTGCGCGAGATTATGGAATAAATTTCTTTGATACGGCTGAAATGTATCCTGTTCCACCTAAACCCGATACTCAAGGCGCAAGCGAAGGTATCCTGGGTGATTGGTTAAAGGCGAGAGGGAGCCGTGATGACATTGTTCTTGCGAGTAAAGTTACGGGTCGTGGTGATCGAAATCGAGGTTTAGAGCATATCCGTGATAGTGCGCGGCTATCGGCGGCGCATATACAGCAAGCCGTAGAGGAATCATTGCAACGCTTAAAGACTGATTATATCGACTTATATCAAGTTCATTGGCCTGAGCGTAGCACGAATTTTTTTGGTCGACTTGACTACAAGCATATCGAAGAGCCTTGCATCGAAATTGAAGAAACCCTTGAAGCATTGGCGGAGTTAGTCAAAGTAGGAAAGGTTCGGCATATCGGTATTTCGAATGAAAGTGCATGGGGGGCTTTCGAATACTTGCGCCTAGCCAATGAGAACGGGTTTCCGCGAATTGCATCAATCCAAAATCCATACAACCTCCTAAATCGAAGTTTCGATGTGGGCCTGTCAGAAATCGCGATACGAGAGGACTTACCCCTACTTGCCTATTCGCCATTGGCTTTTGGCGTTTTGACGGGCAAATATTTAGGCGGAGCGAAACCTGAAGGGGCACGTTTGACGCTTTATAATCGTTTTTCGCGTTATTTCAATCCTCAAGCTGAAGCTGCTACGCAGGCTTATGTCGATATCGCTCATAAATTTAGCATTGATCCTGCTCAAATGGCTTTGGCATGGGTAAACGCTCAGCCGCATGTGGCCTCCAATATTATTGGCGCGACCACGATTGAGCAACTTAAAAGCAATATAGAAAGCATTGAATTGCACTTAAATGATGCGGTTCTGGCAGAAATTGACTCAGTGCATACACTTTATTCAAATCCTGCGCCTTAGGTGGTTTTGGGTGGGCTTAGGTGGCTTAGTTAAATTGAAATAAAAACTCTGTGTGTAATCGGTAGTTACCGCAGAAAAACCCTGTAGGTGTTCATTATTTTTAATGGCTGCCGTAAAAAGAAAGAAATTACTATGATTAATAATGATGTTTTACGCCGCATACGTTACGTATTTGATTATGCCGATGTGAAGATGCTCGCTATATTTGCAGAAGCAGGCGCGACTATTGATAGAGAAACCCTAAGTGACTGGTTACGAAAAGAGGAAGATCCCGATTTCTCGGACTGCTCAGATAAAAACCTAGCGTATTTTTTAAATGGTTTGATTGTTGAAAAACGTGGTAAACGCGATGGTCCAACGCCAGAACCTGAGTCACATTTAACCAATAATATGATTTTAATGAAGTTGAAAATAGCCTTTAATTTACAGGCTGATGACATGATTGAAATTCTTAGTATGTCTAAAATGAAAATTAGTAAGCATGAGTTAAGTGCATTATTTCGCAAGCCTGGACATAAGCATTATCGTGAATGCATGGATCAACTTCTTAGGAATTTCATTTCAGGAATCACTAAAAAATATCGAACTGAAAAAAAATCAGAGTAGTGTATTTACAAACAGCGTCATTAAAATATCGTTGTTGGGTTATCCTTGAATACAACGATCTCGCGTTTATAATTTTAAACACCGTAAACAAATGCGTTCGCGACTGTAGATAAATAAAATTTAATACATTTTTCAGTCTTTGAATAATTGCGGTATTATACCGGCTTCAGCCATTTCTTGGCACTAACGTATTTTTTAGACCGCTGTTTTAACAGCTTGAGGTATCGCATGGGCTGGACATTAATTGCAGCGAAAGAAATTACACATGACAACGGCCACA
>JBLIMQ010000175.1:0-7733 GCA_047638775.1 Flavobacteriales bacterium | reverse complement strand
ATTCAATTTGAATGTCTTAAAACGAATTAACGAAGAGTTTGATGCAGGTTTTGAACTGGATAAATTCGAACATTATGCTTTTTATAACGCACAGCAAGGTCGAATCGAAATGCATTTAATCAGTTTGGATTATCAGCGTTACGAATTGGCAGGCGAAGAGATAGTATTCTCTCCAGGAGAGAGTATTCATACTGAGAATTCCTATAAATATGCTCCTAACGAGTTTCAAACTTTGACGGCTCAAGCTGGCTGGGAAACCGAACAGCTATGGTTGGCGAAAGACGATATGTTTAGTACTTTCTTACTAAAAAGTTAGGGTTTCAGCATGATGGATTGGGATACGATAAAATTATTTTTGGCATTATACCGCTCAGGGTCAGCGCGGGCTGTAGCGTTATCTTTAGATACTAGCGCATCGACTATTACCCGAAAAATAACACAGTTAGAAAAAGGTTTGAACGTAAAGCTTTTTAATCGAAGTAGCGGTGGTTTTCAGCTGACAGAACATGGCAGTGAATTATTGCAAGTTGCTTTGCGAATGGAGAATGACGCTTACGAAATCGAACGAAAGCTCTTAGCAAAAAATTCGATTATGCAGGGAAATATTCGCATCACGTTGCCTAATCATTTGGTTATGTCACCCTTGATGAATTATTTTTCTGAATTTTCTAATAAAAATCCAAAAGTAGAGTTGGAGATTATTCCATCATGGGACTCCTTCGATTTGAATCGTGGTGAAGCCGATATTGCCCTGCGCCTATACTATAAAGGTGGTAACCCTCCGGGAGAATTGATAGGTTCAAAAATTGTTGATGTTTATTGTGGTAGTTATGCGAATAAACATTATATTTCAACACATGATTTAGACGATAGGGGATCTGCCAGTTGGATTGGCTGGGATGATTCGACTCCTTATCCGGATTGGGTTGTGAGTAGTACTTATCCTCATTTGCCGGCGAAACATAAAATTAATGATCCGTTTGCACAGTTGCGTGCTGCTAAGGCCGGTCACGGCTTAGCTATGTTGCCGTGTTTTATGTGTGACGGTGAAGATGATTTGGTTCGCCTGCCTGATAATCATCGTTGGCATCGTTTTGACTTGTGGATGCTCTCGCACCCAGATCTACGTGATACAGCCCGATTTCGAGAGTTTAGACAGTTTATAAAGCATAAGTTCGATCATGACCGCGCTTTATGGGCCGGAGATGTTAATGTTTAATCTGGAAATCCTATTGAAGTGATTTTGAAACTTACGATTATATTAAAACTACTCATTGGTTTTAATATTTACTCGTATTGTAGGTATACACAAGGTTGATTAGTTTTATCGCGGAGTGAATGTCTCTCCTGGGTGCGTTCACTAAAATATTTCATTGGTGTGGGTTAACGCTTTGTTGTAAGTGTTGAAAAAACAAGTGTTAATCTCGTCGTTAATAGTTAATAGTTAATAGTTAATAGTTAAGTGCTAAGTTAGTTATCTTCAGAAAATGACTCGTCGAGAGGGAAATAAAAACATCTGTTAGCTTGAACGTGGGCCGTTTATATCTTTGTGTAATAGAGTCCTATTTATGGGTGCCAGATAAATCCGATAGCTTTTAACTCGGCTCTGATTTTCCGACAAACTACTCATGCTTCAGTGGAGGTAGGGCGTCTGAAGTGCCGCTACAAGTAAGTAGGTAAATAGGTAAATAAGTAAGTAGATAAATAGGTAAGTAGATAAATAGATAAATAGGTAGAGTAACGCATAGCCAGGTCTTGTCAGGATAATGTATTGTTATATGGATGTGAATTATGGCTGTGGCTTAGCGGCGGTTGTCGTGGAACAGTTGCCGAAAAGCGTATTGGCGAGAGAATGTTTGAGCTCGATGAGTGGAGGCTTAGATCTATTTTACGGGTTTTCGTCTTCAATCCATTTAATTGAGTAGCGATAGTTTGCCGGTAAGCTAAGATTGTCAATACTTAGATGTTGTAAATATATTTCACTCTGGGCGAGCACTTTAATTGTTAATGTGTCGCTTTTACTTGTAGAGAAATTTTCTAGGTCAAATGTAAGTGTTAATTCAACGGGGTATATGTTTCCGTTTCTTGCGTAAAGTAAAATGTTGTCCTCCATGTCAACACTCCTAATTTTCACTGTTTTCGATCGTGGAATTTTTTTTATATGTTGTAGATAAGTTTTATCGTCTATGATTTTTTTGAGCGGTTTGACACTTGAGCTGAACGAGTAGGCGCCCTGATCTACATTTGGTGATAGTTTCAATAGGCTAACAAACTGCTTGCTCAGCGCAGGTAATTCCATTGTTATCGGTAGGTCTTTGCTGGCTCGATAGTTTTCGAGCTCCATGTCAAGGTTAAGCTCTAATGCGCGTGGGTAAGTGTTTTCGACGAAAACAATAAGTGTGTCGTCGATGGTTTCAAAGCTGAACTCCATGGTGTTATTTTGAGCTAATGATTTATGAAACGATTCATAATCTGAGTTTTTTAATTCGCGTCCTAAGACTCTTTTGAACGGTTTTTTATTTGGATGGTTTGAGTAATAGTATTTACCTTCGGTAAAGTGGTTCAG
The DNA here is from genome assembly GCA_047638775.1 of Flavobacteriales bacterium. GTDB lineage: Bacteria > Pseudomonadota > Gammaproteobacteria > Pseudomonadales > Cellvibrionaceae > Agaribacterium. Next base: position 5,167 of record JBLIMQ010000175.1, on the reverse strand, counting down.
AGTAGAGCTGTCATCGATGCGAAATACGGTAGGAAAGTTTTTCTGCTTACCTTTAGGTGTATATTTGTATATGTCAAAATGTAAATGGGGGCCGGATGACTGGCCAGTATCGCCACTAAGGGCTATTTTTTGGCCCGCCTTCACAGTGTCTCCTATATTGATCAATACGCCATTTTTTTGCAAGTGTGCATATTCTGCAACGCTACCATCACTGTGCATAATCGAGACGTAATTGGCGTAAGTATTAAATCGCGGCGAAGATCCGCCTTTATCCGAATCTTCTTTCAGGTCGATAACCAAGCCCGCCCTTGACGCATGAATACTGGTGCCGGTTTCCATATTAAAATCTAAGGCATATGGATTTGGTTTTTGGTGCGTAGCTTTACCGAAATATCCTTGGCCTAGCTTATATTTTTTCCCATGGGCGAAAGGGAGTAAATAGACGTGATTTTCATCTGCTTTGAAAAGTTTGGGGTTACCGCCCGGTGCGTAATTTATTGAATAACTGATGTCGTAAGATTTTTTGGCATTCTTGGGTGAGAGAGTCGCAAGTAATTCTTGTCGGCCATAAGGCTTGAGCTCTATTCCAGAGTCGTTGGCCAATTTAATATTGAGGTTTCTAGGGTTCGTAAAGCGCATGCTAAGCCATAAAGGCATAGGGTTGTCGTTATCACCGTAAAGTTCGACATTGCCATTGTCGAGGGTTTTTTTAATGATTTTAGGTGGCGTTATATCAGCATGAATTAATTGAGTGAATAGAATAGTGATTAGCGTAAGGAGGGGTTTGGTGAGCAAGGTGTTAAAAGGCTTTACGTTTTGGCTTAGCTTCTTTGCTAGCTTTTGCATTAGCGTCTGTGCTAATTTGAAGGAGAGGCGCGTAGTATTTGATACGCACCTCAACATGAGCTTAAGCGACTTGTCCGGTTGTGCGGACACGTTTTGAGCCTTTAATAACAACCTTTCTTGCAAGACGTTTCTTTTCAATGTGGGCATCAATGCTATTTTTTAGCGCTATTAAACCACCCGCAACAAGAAACGCGCCTGGCGGTAAAACAGCAACTAGAAAGCCTTTGTAGTTATCGCCAAAAAGGTTGAGTGTCCAATTATTTGCCATGTCTCCAAAGATAAGGTTCATGTTGGCAAAAAGTGTACCGCTACCAATGATTTCGCGAATAACACCAATGGCAAGCAGCGCCGATAAAAACCCTAAGCCCATCATAAAACCATCAAAAGCCGACGGTAACACTTTGTTTTTACACGCAAACGCATCCGCGCGACCGAGAATGGCACAGTTTGTAACAATCAGCGGAATAAAAATACCCAAGATTTGATAGAGCTCGTACGTGAATGCTTGCATAAGCAATTCGGTTGCGGTGGTGAACGAAGCTATAATCATGACGAATGCTGGCAGTTTGACGGCATCACTTACCGCATTGCGGATAATAGAGACGGCAACGTTAGAGCCAACTAAAACTAGCATTGTCGCTAAGCCCAAACCTAAAGCATTTACAACCGATCCGGTAACGGCGAGCAAGGGGCAAAGACCGAGTAGCTGAACCAGTGCCGGGTTGTTTTTCCAAAGCCCGTTGACGCTTATGTCACGATATTGACTCATGGTTGAACCTCATTTTGACGGCTAGAATCTTTGTTAACAGAATCTTGTTTAGCTGTATCTTGTTTAATAGCGGAATGTTTAATAGGGGAATGGTTAACAGTATTATTAACAGACACCCGGTTGATCTGTGTTTGCTTTAACGACGCTAGTGTTTCGGCAATGATTGTAGTGTGATACTGCTGGAAAAACTCCAAGCTCGCTTTAACTTGTTTGACCGTCGCACGTGGGGTTATCGTTGCGCCAGTAAATTGATCAAAGCGGCCACCGTCCTTTTTAACTTTCCATAGCGTTAGATCGGGATTGGTCAACGAGAGGCCATTAAAGCCAAGAATCCAATTGCTTTTTTTGATGTCTACTTTGTCGCCAAGCCCCGGAGTTTCTTTGTGGCTTAGGGTTCTTACTCCTGCGAGGCTTCCGTCAGCCCATACCGCGACTAATAGCTTAATGTCACCGTTGTAGCCATCGTGCGCAACAGAAGGAAAGAGTAGGGCAACAGTTTTGTTGTTCTTAAATGCAATATTTATCTTGGCTGGCTCACGTAACCCAAGCTCAGCTAGCTGGGCTGCCGGAATCGTCCACGTTGTTTCAAGCAGATTGTTATCATGAGTTGCCGGTGGCACGAGTTCAAATAATGCTTTTTCGGCCGCCGCTTTTTCTTGCTGTGCGATTTTATCTTTTGTTTGGGCGAAAGTGAGCCCAAGTACGCCAGCCGTTGCGAAGGCAAATGTGGCGAGTATCAAGCTGTTTTTACCGATAGACTTTCCAAGCATGATTAAATTCCTATTTAATACGGCCGCTGTTGGCTTTTTTGTGGCCATAGGTGCGTGGCAAAGTGTAGTAGTCGATAAACGGAGCAGCGAAGTTCATCAGCAGTACGGCAAATGCAATTGCATCGGGATAGCTGCCCCAGCTTCGAATAACAAAAACTAAGCTGCCGATGCCAATACCATAGATAAGGCGCCCTTTTTGACTTACGGCAGAGGTTACAGGGTCGGTTACTATGAAAAAGGCTCCGAACATTGTTGCGCCAGAGAGCCAGTGGAAAATTGGCGAACCAAGACTGGCAGAGCTGCCGCCATCGTAAAATAAGGCTGATAATACTGCGAGGCTTGCTAGCATACCTACTGGGGCGTGCCAGCTATAAATACGTTTGTAGAGCAGAAAGGCCCCGCCAATCAAAAAGCAAAAGTTTATCCATTCCCAGCCATCACCCGCCCATTTTCCGGCGCTTAATATGGCTTCATTTGCGTATAGGCCGTCCATCGTTAAAGATTGGTTTTGTTTAACAATGTCGAGTGGTGTTGCGCTAGTAATGGCGTCGATATAGTTGATGCTGTCGGCACCTAAGAATACTAAACTTAAGGTATCGATAATTCCGGGTAGGCTGTAGCCATCAGCTACCAATGAAAACGGAACGGTCCAGCGAGTCATCTCTACGGGAAAAGATATTAATAAAACGACGTAGGCAACCATGGCTGGGTTGAAAGGGTTGTAGCCCATGCCGCCGTATAAGTGCTTCGCGACGACAATAGCAAAAAAGCACCCGACAAGTATGAGCCACCACGGCGCATAAGGGGGTAGTGAAATGGCGAGTAAAACGGCGGTAACTAAGGCACTAAAATCTCTTAGATAAAATGCAATGGGTCTATTGCGAAGCTTTAAAAATCCCGCTTCAAACGCTAGGCAAAAGCCTGCGCATAAAATAATATTGGTAACGGAGCCCAAGCCAAAAAAGCTAATTAATGCCAGAATGCCAGGAAAGGTCGCAACCAAGACAACTAGCATAACATTGCCGGTTGTACCGCCAGTATGCGCATGGGGTGAGGTGAGTTTTAAAAATGCCATAATTTGAATAACGCCATGGTATTCCGTCTATTGCTAAACGGCTTATTGCAGGGCGCTTAATTTCTCCTCAAGTTTTTCAACACCACTACGTAGTGCATCAATATGTTCGCCATTATTTTTTTCAGCGTCACTTAAGCGAATTCGAGCTTTATCGAGTCGTTGTTTTAGGGATTCGATTTTGGCTGCGTTTTTATCCGCGTCGCTCATGTTTGCCATAGCGTGTGCTTTGACCTTGGCTTTTTCGATGGCGGCCTCTGCAGCGGATTGTTCCTTAGAGCTATTGTCGTCGGCGACTTCGTTTTCGGGTGTTTCAGTAAGTGCTGATTGTGCGTCTCGTAATTTTTCTTCGAGCTTCTCTATGCCTTTCTTTAGGGCGCTAGCGGTTGGGCTTTCGTTCGATTGCGCTTCGTTATATTTCTCTTTTGCTGTGGCAATGCGTTTTTTTAGCGTGCTTACGGTCTTCTCTTGCTTCTCTCTTTCTCCCATTGAAACTTTTGTTTTAATGGTTTGTGCACCTAGATCATTTGCGTTGCCGTTAAGTGTTTTTGACTCGCTTTGATTTACGTTAAGGGGGTTTGCGTTAAGTTGGCCAGCCTTAAATAAGTCGAGTTTTTTTTGCGCCTGTGCAGATTTTAATTGCGCCTCTTTTTGGCGGGCTTTTAAGGCTTCAATACGGGCTTGATCACCGTCTTTTAATGCTTCGTTTAAGTGTTTGTCTGCTCGCTCTAATCGGCTTTGAGCACTACTGAGCGCGCGCTCGAGTTTTGGCCCCTGGGTGGCAGGGTCAATAGTTGGAGGCGCTACTGGAGTTGTAGGGGCGGATTTAGGTTGAGACGCCATTTTTGTTTTAGCTAACTCGGCCGCTTTTTTTCGCGCTAGTCGTTTTGCATCTTTTTCAGCTTCGGCTTTTTCAATGCGCGCCTTTCTAAACTCAAAACGTTCGCGTGAACGATCAGACTTTTGTTTTTCTTCGTCGATTTGGCGAATACTACCTTTAGACGCACGATAGTATTGCACCAAAGGGATGTTCGAAGGGCAGACAAAAGAGCAGGCACCGCACTCAATACAGTCGGCTAAGTTGTGTGAGCGTAGCTTGTCGAAATCTTCAGATTGAGAAAACCAAAAAAGTTGTTGTGGTAATAGTGATGCTGGGCATACAGTTGCACACATTCCGCAGCGAATACACGCTTGAGCTCGCGGTGCTGGCGGCAATTCTTCGCGGGTAGGTGCAAGTACACAGTTTGTTGTTTTAACAATAGGGACATGTGCATGGGGTACGCTAAAGCCCATCATCGGTCCACCGATGATTAGGCGTTCAGACGCTTCATATTTAAAGCCGTGTTCTTTCAATACATGCGCTAATGGTGTTCCAATGAGCACATCTATATTGCGTTGTTGTGCAAGAGTTTCACCAACAACCGTAGTGACTCGTGAAATCAGAGGCTCACCAAGGCAGACGGCTTTATAGATGGCGGCGGCCGTACCAACGTTCTGTACGACAATACCTATATTGGCTGGGATCTCACCTTGCGGGACTTCTTTACCCGTTAAAATTTGAATAAGTTGTTTTTCGCCACCAGAAGGGTACTTCGTTGGAAAACTAATAATCTCGACAAGAGAGTTTTCAGCCGCTGCTTGCATAGCGGCAATAGCTTCGGGTTTGTTATCTTCAATGCCGATAATAACGTTTTTGGGGCGGCCCAGTAT
>JBLIMQ010000174.1:0-7752 GCA_047638775.1 Flavobacteriales bacterium | reverse complement strand
GTTATGCTGTAATGAGCAATCACTATCACATTGTGCTAAAAATAGACCCAGAGCCCCCTAAAGACTGGAGCTTTGACGAAGTTATTCAACGTTGGCTGTGTATTCACAAAGGCCCTTTCTTGATTCAGAAATATCTAAAGGGCGAAGTCACCGACAAAGCCGAATGGCCGTAGTGATAAAGCTTGTTGAAGACTGGCGAATACGCCTATCAAGCATCAGTAAATTTATGCAGCAGCTGAATCAAGTGATATCACGGCAAGCTAACATTGAAGAAAAATGTACAGGAAGATTTTGGGAGGGACGATACAAGTCACAACCCTTGCTAACTGAAGAAGCTTTGCTAACAGCAATGGCCTACGTCGACTTAAACCCTGTTCGCGCGACTATACCCAATGCACTCCCTACGGTCGCGGGGCAGGCTCTGGCTAAAACCCCAGAAGCATCAAAACATACCAGTATTAAAGAACGGATTAGACCGACATTCAATATCGAAAAAGCGCTGATAAATAATCCCGACTTTAACTCGTACTATCTACAGCGTTTTCCTATTAAGCCACTATCTCCTTTTGAAGGAAGTATCAAACAGAGTAATCAAGATGGCATGCTATTCGACTTTAACGATTACCTCACCTTAGTGGATACTACCGGTAGAATTCAACGCCAAGACAAACGCGGATCCATCCCCAATAACTTCTTACCTATTCTTGAACGGCTTGGGATTGAATCCAACGAGTGGATTGAGAACACTCAAAAGTTCGAAGAGATTTTCTATAGTAAGTTCTATTACCAAAGAAACGAACGCAATACTGCTTAGCAAGCCCACTAGACATATTTTTTGAGGCTGGATGATCAATCTAGAGTTCGTCACGTCCGCGATTCGGAATATTGAACGATTTATATGCCACTCCATATTTTTCTAAATTTAAAATGAACCTTCAATTATTAACGATAATTTATTAGCGTAAAAGTCGAGGTTTTTTTAGAGCGGGTGTCCCTCTGTTCTTTAGAGCGGGTGTCCCTCTGTTCTCTCTGTTCTTGGTTCTAGGTACAAACTCATCCCTTAACTTTACAAAAGATATAATTTCTCATGCAGAGTCATTTTTTAGAAAACTCTAGATATGTAGAATATAATGAGACAACTGAATTTTTTAAATATTTTTGATAACTAACAAATTCGTCACATTTAATTTTTGACGCTCCGCATATAACAGCTGCTTTCATAAACAGCTCACTACTTTCATTCTCGAAAGCCCTAAGCTTCATTACTGCTGGGTGAGCGGGATTGTGTGACTTCGTAAAAACCCACATTATTCCAGAATCAAAATCGGCATAACCTACAATATCACCAGCATCAATATTTTTAGTATTACTCTTACTGGATATCACTTCATACGCTTGCAATGGAGTTTTATATTCGATTTCAAAATTTTCTGGTCGAGGAATAGAATAATCTCTACTAACAACATCTCCAGAATTATGCCGCTCAGCATTAGAGCATGAAGTAATCATAACGATAAAAATAAAGATCAAAGTAAATTTCATAGTATTCCTAACGCCGCTATCACCGGACAGCTGGGCGTAGTTGTAATTTATGTTAACGAAGCGGCAGCGTAGTGCATAAATTGCAAACGAAGCCTAGCTGTTCCGGTGCATAGCCTTGTCAAGGGTTTTCTACGCACTTAATTTCCATTTGGCTACCAAACACACCATTTACTGTTGGCAATGTAGGGTTCTTATTAAAATGCATTTTGTAAACTTGGGAAGGGCACGCTAACTTAGCCCTATATGTACATGCATTCCATGCAGACTCCCCTGACTCTCGTGATTTACATACAATATGGATTAAGCCAGTTTTATCGTCACTACTCTCGGTACAGCCAACCCCAGACTCCGAACTGTACTCATTAATCTCCTCGGGGTTCACAGTAATTTCCATCGCCAATAAATGCGGCAAAAAAACGAATAGTAGGGTAAAAAATAGATATCTCATCGTAAACCTTAACAATATTATTATTCGAAAAAATTCCGTACTTCTACATCGATAAATTCCGTATTTCAACAAAGCCCTTTTGTATCACAGCTCTACACATCTCGCCAATGCATGCTTATAACCAAAATTTACTTCCTTATAACAGGGAAATACGGAATTTTCCTATGTTTTACATTTTAATTATTACTGTACGTACAACAGCTAATTTAGCCCAAATATTAGAACGTATATTCACGAAGCATTACAGTTCGACCTATAAATAGTTAAATCATTCAGACGTTGCCACTAAAAAATTATTTAGCTCTCGACACTCAAGCTGTCGACGATACGAGCAATCACCCTTTATCAAACTCCATCCGGATCAATCCAGCAACCGTTCTTTTTCTTCGCGTTCTTTTAGCTTTTCATCTCGTTCGTTATTTTCATGAAATTCAGCCGCCCGAATCTCCCCCAACTGCCGAAAAACAGCCGCCTGCGACAATTCCCTCTTCTTCAACTCCACCAAATCTACACCAGTTTTATGGACTCTTGCGTCTCTGCAGGCACGTTATCCAAGCTGGTACGGTAGTTGTGAGAAAGGGCGTCTTCATCGGCATGTAAGCGTGTTACTCGCTAGGCTTTAGTAGGGGGAAAGAATAAGAGGATGGTGGGTGGATGTCTATGGTTTTAGCGGATTTTAGACGCTTTTTAAGCGTGGTGCTTTGGGTGGAGCCTGCCCCGCGACCAGAGGGAGTGCTTTGGGTGCGACGATTACCTTACACTAGTTGATACAACCGGCCGGATTCAGCGCCAAGACCAACGCGACTCCATACCTAGCAATCTCTTACCTATTCTTGAACGGCTTGGCATTAACGCCGACGAATGGATTAATAACACACAAAGTTTCGAAGCTCTTTTCTACAGTAAGTTTTATTACTAAAGAAACCAACGTAATACAGCTTAACCCTCACTAAAACGTATATTTTTTCAATGGATTTTGTCACGCATGAGATTTGAAAAATTCAAGAATTAACGCGCCAGCACTCGATCAGTCCATTAAAACGAAACACGTGGGAAATCCATCCGAAATATCACTATAAAAAATTTCGAGTTCTTTAAGAGCGAGTGTTCCGTTATTTCCGTTATTTCCGTTATTTCCGTTATTTCCGTTATTTCCGTTATTTCCGTTATTTCCGTTATTTCCGTTATTTCCGTTATCAATTATTGCGTGATACATAGCGATAAAACACTGATATTTTTCAGTTGATCCATTTTCAAGTCAATGGACGTTTGTCGATGAAGGGCCAAAAAGAACAACGGCTGTTCAAAACAGTACAATGTACCCTTTAGAGGTTACGCAAACATCGATTCAGCATAAGCAGCTTGCATCCATAATCACCATCGTTTTTTTGGGGTTTTTTATAGTTTAAACAAACTATATACTGCCGATCTTTAAATATTGAATGAAACAATCAATTCTTAGGGAACACCAATATGTATGCGATAGTAAAGAATACTCATCTGATCATAATTTTGCTGACGTTTATCTTTTTCATTATTAACTTTACGTTAATAATGAGAGGGTCAAATATGGTCAATAACAAAATTCTAAAGATTGGGCCCCATATTTTATATGCCTTTTTTATCGTGACGGCTATCTACATGCTCAGTGTTAATCCACTTATTAACCTGTATCCCATTGTGAATGGTTGGGTTCCTTCTAAATTGACCGGCTTCGCCATCTATGTGCTCTCTATTACTTTTGCACTCAAGTGGGCGAAATCGACGTTATGGCGCATTGCAGGTCTTATTAGCGCCCTATTTTGGCTCGCTATGACTATACGATTGGGTCTATCTGATCGCCTAAAATTCAAAAATGCTGATGCGTATATTGAGTCAGCACAGTCATTGTTGGTGGCCATCAGCTAGATTTTTTAATCAAGTCAGAACGGAATGGCGCTAATTTAAGCTACGTTAAGCTACGTTAAGCTACTTTAAATCGCATTACTCTCTCGTCATTCCGCGCGAAGGCGGGAATCCATGCTTAACAACGCTGCCATATTTAAGTTAGATTTACACCCACCCCACAGACCACTATCATATAGTGCAATTCACCTTGTGCGCGGGAATGACGGTATTGGGATATTCTATGATAAAATCTCTCAATTAGGTGCAATTCGAGCATGAACGATTTTGATGAAGCCAGAACCAAGTTGAATTACAAAAAGGTTGAATTACAAAAAGGGTGAATGACAAAAAGGGTGAATTACAAAACTAATCACAGTTTTTTCGGATTTCTATTTTGCATTTTTTTGGCCGCGATAAGCCCTAAAAAGAGATTTTTTCTAAACGGTTAGGTAACTAAGACTAATCAATCCTCAACGTAGATTGTGTATTTGTTGATACAATTCTATAGTGAATTTATTGACGTTAATAAAAGAAAATAAAAATATGAGTACAGAGAAACCACGCAAACATTCAAAAAAAATCGTAGATGGTCCAGCCCAGGCCCCTAGCCGCTCTATGCTAAGAGCCGTAGGTTTTGGTGACGCAGATTTCAAAAAATCGCAAGTGGGCATTGCCTCAACTTGGTCTATGGTTACGCCATGTAACATGCACATTAACACCCTAGCCGATGAGGTGCGTAAAGGCGTAGATAGTGCTGGTGCTAAGAGCGTGATTTATAACACCATTACCATTTCTGATGGTATTTCTATGGGTACCGAGGGTATGAAATATTCGTTGGTATCGCGTGAAATTATTTGCGATTCCATTGAAGCAGTTTCGGCCGGCATGGGTCACGACGGCATAATTGCTATTGGTGGCTGCGATAAAAATATGCCCGGATGTTTGATGGGCTTAGCACGCCTCAATCGCCCGTCTATCTTTGTCTATGGCGGTACGATTTTACCGGGCGAAAACCATACAGATATCGTATCAGTCTTTGAAGCGGTAGGCGGTTATGCTGCCGGCGATATTCCTCTCACTCAATTAGACCATATTGAAAAAACGGCGATCCCAGGCCCTGGTTCTTGCGGCGGCATGTATACGGCAAATACCTTAGCCTCGGCGATTGAAGCTTTGGGTATGAGCTTACCCAATAGCTCTGCACAGAATGCGATTTCAGATAGCAAAAAACAAGACTGTCTTGATGCAGGTAAGGCGATTGTTCACTTACTCGAGCATGATATTAAGCCCTCCGACATTATGACCAAAGAGGCATTTGAAAACGCAATTACGCTGATCATTACCCTAGGCGGGTCTACCAATGCAGTGCTGCATTTAATTGCGATGGCCGATGCCATTGGGGTAGAAGTTACACTGGAAGATTTTGTGCGGATTGGCGAAAAAACACCGGTGATTGCTGACTTACGCCCGAGCGGTCAATATTTGATGTCTGAATTAATTGAAATAGGTGGCATCCAACCTTTGATGAAGCGTTTGTTAGGCGCTGGCATGCTTCACGGTGATTGCATGACAGTCACGGGTAAAACTATGGCTGAAAACTTATCAGAAGTAGCGGATTATCCTGATGGACAAAATATTATTTTGCCCTTTGATAAGCCCATCAAAAAAGACAGTCACTTGGTGATACTGAGCGGAAATTTAGCGCCTGAGGGTGCGGTTTCAAAAATCACCGGTAAAGAGGGTTTACGTTTTACGGGCACGGCTAAAGTCTATGACTCAGAAGAGCAAGGCTTTGCCGCTATTATTGATGGCCAAGTGGTAGCCGGTGACGTAATTGTTATTCGTTACGAAGGCCCGAGAGGCGGTCCTGGTATGCGGGAAATGTTGAGCCCTACTTCTGCAATTATGGGCAAAGGCTTGGGCAATGATGTCGCGCTTATCACTGATGGTCGTTTTTCAGGCGGCAGCAGGGGTTTTGTGGTCGGGCATATCACACCTGAAGCGTACGAAGGCGGTGCCATCGCGTTAGTGGAAAATGGCGATAGCATTACCATTGACGCACAAATTCGTGAGATGACACTCAATATCACTGATGAAGAAATGGCTAGGAGAAAGCAAAACTGGCAACAGCCTGCACCAAAATATACCAGAGGACTGCTAGCAAAATACGCAAGATCCGTAAGCTCTGCCTCTACCGGAGCCGTGACTGATAAACCTAATTAAGCCGTTAGTCTTTAACTAAAAGAAATTAATTAGTAGAAATGTTTTTATCACTCGATCCTCCTTGACCTACCGGGTAGCGAGGGGCCTTACGGCCCTTTGCCCTATCCAGCCCGCTGCTGCCTTTGCTTGTTATGTTTCTTGTAACTTCTTTGCTACTACAAAATAGCTAGAAGCCCCTTTATATATTACTTCTGATTCTACAATCTGAAAGCCGTTAGCAATTAATAGATCGTCTACTTCAGAGCTCGTTATCCTTCGTATAGGAATGGGAATTAATCCGATTTTACACAAGACCCTAACTAACTGAATTTGTAGATTAACTAAAAACGACATCTTTTGTCGCAAGCAAGGTGTTACAGAAATAAATAGACCATCCGGGTTTAATATTTCATTTATTCGTTGCGTAACATCCTGAGGACTAGGAACTGTGTGCAACATATTAAACGCCAGAATCACATCATAAGATTCGCTGGAATATTTTTTATCAAAAATATCCGATTGCTCGAAATTTACGTTTTCTATTTTTCCAAGAGCGGCCTTCTCTTTTGATATTGCAATCATCTTAGATGAAATATCAATTGCATGAATATCTTTTACCAGACTTGAAAATTGACAGGATCCAGTACCTGTCCCACACCCATAATCCAGAACAGTGTCGCTATCGTTCAAGAACCTTTTAGTATTTTCTCTAGATTTTTTATGAATGTACTCAAACCGCTCTTCAGTCTTGTCATAATTTTCTGAAGCATTATCCCAAAATTTTTCCGATTTATTCATTCTCTATACCTTAGGGTAAAACATAACGCTTGTATTGGCGGAAACTGGGGGCTTTTAGGTGCGCAGCGACGTCCCAGTTTACCGAAAATCCGCACGTATTATAAGACACTTACTCGACCTTACTAATCTGGATTTTCGATATCCCGTTAGCATCTGACACTGAAAGCCAAATATTACCATTAGACGCACCAAAAATTACTTTAATTTGTGGCTCTCCCCTTGGCGCAGGTGCAATACCTAAAATCTTGTACTTACCAAGATCTACGCCATCTTCAGATATTTTCGATGACCCGCGAATAAGAGTTATAGTAATTTGATCTTGATTATCTTCCGCTGTGCTAAAAATCTGGGAAAATTCACACGGTAGTGAGCAACCGGATTTTAAAAGTGGAGTAAATATGCCTCCTAAGGTTTCGATACCAATATTTTCCGATAGTGACTCTCCTTGAGCAATTGGAGATTATTTTTCAACAATGAATTCCGTGTTTGAATTCGAACAAGATATAAGGATGAAAATAATTAAAATTGAATATTTATTCACTCGATTCCTCATGGCTTATAACGTCGCTGTCACCGGACAGTTAGGCGGAGTTGCAATTTTTGTTAATGGAGCGAAGCGCAACGCAACGCAAAAATTGCTAGCTAAGCTAGCTGTTCCGGTGCACAGCTTTGTTAAATACGGGTACTGCGACTAATTAATTTTGGTGAATCATTATCCCATGATATATGGCCACCAAATAACTCAGACATACGTTCAAGTGGAAAAATTAATATATCACGACCTTGGATGCATACAAATTTAGCGACTTCGTTATATGCAGGCGAGGACTCGCGCCCAACAATATCGCTTTCAGATACACCCTACTATTACATCA
>JBLIMQ010000173.1:0-7842 GCA_047638775.1 Flavobacteriales bacterium | reverse complement strand
CGCTCGGTCATTTGATGTAGGGCGTACATCGACGAGCCATAATCATCTAACTGATAGTGCAAATACAGTGATTGGCGCATCGCCACTGACCGGGCATAAAAACGTTCAAAATACTGTATCGCCCATCTGCGTCGTTCTTGGGGTGTCATCTCTTTTGGCTCGGCCAACTGGTTGACGGTGCTGTATAACACCACGCCTTCACTGATCACGTCCCGATAAAAATATTCGCAGTTTGCGATGGCGTCATTAAGGCGGACTAAGCTTTCAGCTATCAAGTGAATATTGAAGGGTATGTCGGGGTGATCTTCTACTTTTTTACACAGGCGTGCCCAACGAGAGGACTGGTCCTCTGCGGTTTTACCGCGCACGACCACTAGAATATCGATGTCGGAACGGTATTCTGACAGGGTGCCGGTTTCTTGATTAACGCGTTTGTCGTTAATGGCTTCGCCACGGGCGTAGCTACCAAATAACCAGACCATGGCTAGGCTCTTGGTAAAGAATCTACCGGCTAGATCTGTCACCAGTTTTATGGACTCTTGCGCCTCTGCGGGCACGTTATCCAAGCTGGTACGGTAGTTGTGAGAAAGGGCGTCATTCATCGGCATGTAAGCGTGCTACTCGCTAAGCTTTTGGGAGGGGAAAGAATAAGAGGATGGTGGGTGGATGTCTATTGTTTTAGTGGGGTTTTAGTGGATTTTTAAAAGCTATATAAGGTAGGGCTTTGGGTTTCTACCTTTAGCTATCCGTACTTTTTGATTTATATAAGAAATCGAGAAGACCCGCCCTAAGAACCTAAATAATAGCGTTTAATATCAGTAGGTTACGAGGCCTATGATACGTTAGGATAAGTGGGTTTCTTTGTTGATCGAAATACTTTTCTACAGCAAGTTTTATTACCAAAGAAACCTACATAATACGGCATAGCTAAACCACTAGACATTTCTTCAGAGGCTGAATGACCTATCTGGAGCTTGTCACGTCTGCGGTTCGGTATATTAAATGACTTGTATGCCACGCTACATTTTTCTAAATTTAAAATAGATCTTCGTTTATTAACGGTAATTTATTTGGGTAAATTCCAAGGTTCTTTAGAGCGGGAACTGGAACGGGCGCCCATTTTTGATTTCTCTTATTAATTTTCCAACCAACAATAACGCAGCAGTATTTTCCCTTATATTGCCTACACCCTAACACCACCCTGCTAAAGGGTATTTAGTCGTCAGTAAGAGCCAACTCATATACAGAATCCCACAACTTATAGGCCGGACTCTTTTCGCTATCCTTTGGATGACCCCATGGCTTGATATTGGAGTAGTGTATAACCTTAACACTACCAGGCTTTTCGTCTTTAGTGATCTCAGAAACCCCAGAAACAAGATTGAACTTCGAAAGCTCTAAATGCCCGACAAAGGTATTGTATTCATGACCAAGCAGTAAATCACTACATTTAGCCCAATCTGGGAATCGCTCAATAAGAACACATTGATCACCACGGATAGTTTTGGAAGATTCTAGTATTTCTATGAGTTCGTCAAACAGGGACAAACATGGCTCAACAACCATTACGCCGCTATTTAAATTGACCCAATCATCAAAAACCTCTCCACCGGCATTAACTGCACTCATATGTGGCTTTGCAAAAAGATCGTCTAAGTTGTCACAAACTAGTGTATCGGCATCAAGAAATACGATTTTATCAAATTCAAGAAGACGAAATACGTTCAATTTGGACCAGGTATTATGCCAGATACGTCTTGTAGCTATATTATCTTGTGATAATTTTTCAATGGTAATTATTCGGATATTATTTTCTTTCAGTATCCTCTTTACTTTACTCGATATCTCTTCTATCACGCATACACATAACGGAAATTTTGCGCCAGTTAGCTCTAGACTTTTTGACAAAGCAAGAACGCCAGGAAGATAATCATCCGTAGATAACAAAGAAATGTAGCTGTATTTTTTATTCTTCATAATTCATCTTTTTATTGTTATATAAAAGCAGACGTCATTCAGGTAACGGCTTATCTAGATCTTTTAACGAAGCGTCATGCATCGAGCCCACTAGATCTAATCACTTAGTACAATCACTTAAATCAACTGAATTGCTTTAAATCAACTGAATTGCTTTAAAGCAGATATATCCACTTAAAACATTACCGTTACCCGTCATGGTAGCAATCATTCTCAATCAACAGAATACCATATTCATACAAAAAAACACATTTGGCGTCAACGCTCCAAAGCATTCTGATATATTTATTGTTTGTGTGACGCCGCATGGATTATGTAACTCGACATTATCTACGCCTAGAAGGAATGGCCACTCATTACATTAGCCTTTTTCGAGCAACCAATACGACTTTAGCCAGCTTTTATCACTCATGCTCTCTTACCCTTGAATACTTGAAATAATCGTAAGATTAAAATCCGATACTCAGTAATATCATCTTTTATTTGACACATAAAACAAAAGAACGCATACGGGAACACACTTATTGATTGACATCATAACGAACTGGAATCTGCACAATTACTGTACATATGAACAGAAATGGAATTCCTTGTGACAAGTCCTCGCACCCAACAAATATTACTTTCGGATACCCAGCACTACCACATCATGTCGCGCTGCGTTCGACGCTCCTTTCTATGCGGAGCAGATGATCGTAAAGGTCAGTGTTTCGAGCACCACTAGACAGTGGATGTGTTCGACTCTTTAAGCCCGCCAAAGCGGCCTAATTTATTTCCGATAAATTAGTGGAGATCCCATTCGTCTACTCACTAGTGTTTTCTCAATCGAAATCTGTAGTTATGCTGTACTTAGCAATCACTATCACATCGCTCTAAAGATCGATCCAGAGCCCACTAAAGGCTGGAATTTTGACGAGGTTATTCAACGCAGGCTATGCGTCCACAAAGGCCCATTCTTAATTCATAAATACTTAGAGGGCGAAGTCACCGGCAAGGCCGAAATGGCCGTGGTGATAAAGCGTGTTGAAGACTGGTGCATCCGCCTATCAAGCATCATTGAATTTATGCAGCAGCTGAATCAAGTAATTTCGCGACAAGCAAACATTGAAGAAAACTGTACTGGAAGATTTTGGACAGATAATTGCTCCTCGGCTCTGGCTTCCGGCTTCGCTCTACCTCCTACGTCCTACGTCCTGTAGTCGTGCAATATAGGCATTTCCTACATCCATGTAGGTCAAGGACGATACAAGTCGCAACCCTTGCTCACTGAAGAAGCTTTGCTAGCCGCAATACCCAAAGCACTTCGTGGGGCAGGCTCTGGCTAAAACTACAGAAGTCTCGAAACACACTAGTATAAAAGAACCAATCAAGCCAACCTTCAATATTAAACAAGCCTTAGAAAATAACCCTGACTTTAACCCGTATTACCTACAACGACTTACGATTAAACCGCTGTCGCCATTTGAAGGTAATTTAAAATCTGACAATCAAGGCGGCATCATATTCAGCTAGAGCCAGCCCCGCGACCAGAGGGAGTGCCTTAGGTATAACGACTACCTTACACTGGTCGATACAACCGGTCGAATTCAGCGCCAAGACAGCGTGGTTCCATCCCCAATAATTTCTTACCTATTCTTGAGCGACTCGGTATTGAAGCTGACGAGTGGATTGAGAACAATCAAAAATTCGAAGCGATCTTCTATAACAGGTTTTATTACCAAAAAAAGCAACGCAATACGGCTTAACTCTACCAAAACTTAAACTTTTTTCAATAGATTATTTTTTGGAATTTGTCACGCCTGTAATTTGGGGTATTCGAAGAGTTCTCGCAAAATTCAAGAGAACTTACCAACGCCAATCAGTGTCAGAGATATTTTCACAATATCGCTATCAAAAACTTTGACTTTTTTGATAGCGGGTGTCCCCCTTTTAATGTCCCTCTTTTAATGAAGCGGGCCTCTTTGTTAACCCGCTACATTTTAAACCAAGGATCACACGCATAAGCACAAATACCATTCGGGCCGTTCAAAATGCAATATTGACGGGCAAGTCGCTTATATGGTTTCTGGGGACATTGGCAGCCAATTTGATTCCTCGGGTGCGAAAATTAGAGGAACACTGATGATGCTTTTAGGAAGTTTGGGAAGTTTGGGAAGTTTGGGAAGTTTGGGATCAGGAAGTTTGGGGTCAGTGTAAAAACTAAATCTCTAAACGCCTACCAGCCAAAGCCTTAATTTCTCGTTTAAACGTGTCATTGCCCAAAGCCATCCGGTATTGGACGCCTTTTGTATTTGGCTTACTACCTTGTTCTCAAGTCCACTCACAAACAGCTCTCGGTATGTTTGTGACCTTATTTGAGGTGTGCATCCCAAGGCCGTGTAACATTCATGAGGCAACCACATCTTAGCTGTAACGCCCAAACCGTTAACTCTATAGCTTGACCAGCTGTAATCTTCAGGATTGCTCACCATGCCCGCTCGCACCGGGTTCAATTCGATAGAGCGTTGGCACACCAATAGATACTCTTCCGCATTGATTATATGCCGCGGTATTCTGGGTAAGCACAATCGAGGTAAGAGGGCCATTTGTCCTCCTTGACAAAAAATCTGGTTAAGCGAGACGCGTTAATTTTGACTCGAAGAAACGGGCGAAGGGAAGATTTTTACACTGACGCCAAATATGATCTTCTTATTTTTTTTCAGAAACGCTTGGAGAGGCCTCAAAGGCTATATCGTGAGAGTAGGCTGTGGTTGCGAATTTCGTATGTTTTAATTCGATTTTTTTTGAGCCGCCTTGAACGTGCATGGTCATTACGTAGGCGTCGTTACTTTTTTTAACCTTTATAAGTAGTTGCATAGGATTCTGCGGTGAAGATAGCTCCATAAAGGCATGTGTTATTTCTGTTTTGTCAAAATTGAGGCGACCATGCGCGAAGGTAGAACCTTTATCCCAGGTATAATATTTGTTACCTAGAATTAACTTGAATTCATTTCTGCTTTCGGTGGGCGGTATCGGAACGGATAAATCCAATTCTTTTGGAATATATCGCTGCTTAGGTGAAGTCAATACATTTTTGGTGATTTTTGAAGAATTGTCGGTGCCATTAAAATACCGAATATTTTGAAAGGTCGCGGCTCTGCCATCGGCTCCTTCAAATACCAAATGCCAATTGTGCATTGTATTATCGCTTATATAAGTCCCGAAGCTCACGCCATCTTTTTCTAACTTAGCAACTGCGTCGGGCATATTTTCAATTTTTGGCCGCACGACATACATACCTATTTCTTGGGCGTCTCGTTGGTTGTAGGTTCTTCCGTGTAGCTCTAAAATATATAGGCCGGGTCGAAATCCGGATAACTCTGGCGGCTTATACGCTCGCAGGTCGGGTTCATTTTTGCCGTTATTGATGATATTAAGAGCACTAAAATTGATCTTTTCATTCTCTAGGTTGATGGAAAAATTTGCGGGACCAAATTTTCCTTTCCATCCATTACTGTTAAAATCTAGCCACGGGATGACGCTAGACCCTTTGCGTTTTGTTTTCCCAATGTAAATAAAATTATCAGGTTTACCCCAGTCATACCCCCTTGCAACGACATTCTTTAGTTTTAATAGTCCAATGGTTTCTTTGGCTTGGTATGTCAGGTGCAGTTTATAGGGGTCATTCTTTGTTTTAAGCGCTATCCAACCCCGATTATTTTTAATATAAATATAATACCCATGTCCGTGATCAACTGTTTCAAAGTCAACTTGTGGCGCCCGCTCCAGGTATTGAGTTAGTTCAGTTTCGGTTAATGCATCTGCGTCAATAACGTCCAGATAGCTCTTCTTGGTGTGTTCTCCAGAGTAAATCCAATCAACATAATAGTGTTCTGAAAATATAACTCCTGAATTTCTAATATTATCTGGTGCGCTATAGACATCTATTAAATAACCATGCTCATTGATTCTCCACCAATCAACCCAGTCATCGGCACCAGGAAGATCATGATAGGGGGTTTCGGTTTGAACAATAAATGTTTTGTTTTCCTTGATATACACTGGTTCACCGGCGGTGCTCCGGGTTCTGTTTCCCGTTATTTTTATAAGCTCAAAGTTTTCAGAGGAAGATGTATTTAAAAATATGCTTGGGTAGATGTCGGTAGCTTTTGCGTTCGACGAGCCAGAAAAAAAGCCCAGTGCAATGTTGATGCTTGTCATTATCATTAGTTTACGGTTCATGTTTTCTCGGTATTGGCAAAAAGGGGTCACTGAAGCGTATTTTAGGCTGACTGTCTTGATTTTTCTTTGACATCTTAACTTTGTTCCTTGTCTATATACCATATTGGCAATATTAATAGCTACTTTGAACCTAACGCTGAGGGAACTAGCGGAAATTCTGGGGTGACTTTTGGGTAAAGTGGCGCAGCCACCCAAAAGGCGCACTGGGATTTACGTCTGGTTTACCGTATTGTTAGGTATGGCCTTCACCTAGATCTAGCCCCACTTTTAACCCTAAAAATAGATCTTTAATAAAGGCTACAAACCTCTCTCCTGAAGAAGTCGGGCTATCAACACAAACGCCCCATTTAATCCAATGTATGGTATCAAACAAAAAATGACTTATTGGGCTATTACTAGGATGGTAGGTGTTTCTAGTACCTTTATTAATACAATCGTTAATAAGTTTCTTTGTTTTCCGGTTATAAACACCTTCCATTTCTCCGTTGGGACCAGTTAGAATTATATTTTCATGTGACACTCTCATATTGTGGCTGTAATACTCACGCGAATTACTCAGACTAAATATAAAAGTAAAGGCTATGAACACAAAAGAGCAAAATGAAATTAGTAATATCTTACGCATAAAAAATACCTAACATTTGTATATCGCGCCTCAGGCGGCATATTTCGGGGCGCGTATATTTTTTATTGTAATAACCGAAAACTACCCTCAAACCCGCGCCACGTCAAGCTTCACGGCACTAATATTCGAGGACACCCACTCGTAAAATTCTCGGGTAAAACATCAATTTGTACACCGACGAACAATTAAAAATTTGGCCTTCTTATTGGGACCTGCGTCCTACTAATATTCGAGGACACCCGCTCGTAATATTCGAGGACACCCGCTCGTAAAATTTAAATAAAATCCCATTAAATCAGTAGGTTATAGAATTTATAACAAGTGGGTGATTAGATGGACGCTCCAAGTGCAACCGGCGTCAAAATGCGCCAAACTGAAGGTGCACAAACACAATTCAGTTAACCACTAGGAGCGCCCACATGGCAAAGCATAATCTATTATCGATTGATTTGGCAAAAAACGTTTTTCAAATATGCGGTATGACTCAACTCAACACCATAACGTTCAATAAGCGAATGACGCGTTTAGAAATTCCGGTATTTATGGCCCAGCAAGAGCCGACCGTTGTCGTGATGGAGGCCTGCTATTCAAGCCACTACTGGGCGAGATGTTTTGTGGCTATGGGACATACAGTAAAGCTCTTACCGGCCCAACATGTTAAGCCGTTTGTCATTGGTCACAAGAGTGATCGCAACGATGCTGTCGCGATTGCCGAAGCGTCACGGCGACCCAATATTAATTCAGTTCCCATAAAATCACTTGAGCAACAAGATATTCAGACCCTACACCGTATTCGTGAAAGGCACATTTCTCAGAAAACAGCCTTAATGAATCAAGCTCGCGGGCTGTTAGCCGAGTACGGCATTATTTGTCCCATCGGTCATAAAGCTTTTTGCACCTTGCTTAGAGAGGTAACCGCGCCTGAAACACAAGCGATATCAGGCTTAATAAAAACTCAGTTTAATCAAGTGGCCGATGAATATTATGCTCATGTAGACTCCGTTGAGGATATTGATAGA
>JBLIMQ010000172.1:0-7885 GCA_047638775.1 Flavobacteriales bacterium | reverse complement strand
TCACTCAGGGAAATATCTTTCGCTACTCTCATATTTTTACCCGCATTTATATCACGTTAAATACGTGAACGCTGGTATTATAATGACCCTCCAGATAATATGCGCGCAATTTAGGACACTACACTAGTATCAGTAGTAATGTTTTCTAAATCTCATGTTAGCAATGAGCCTGACACTGTTGGTCCCTTGTGCTGTTGGTAAATTGTGCTGTTGGTAAATTGTACGGTTGACTCAGTACAGACTGTGTTAAAAAACTGAGTAGCTTTAGAGTTAATGCCCCACAAATACAGTAATTAGAGCCGTTAACTTGTCACTTAAATGGCACTCAAACTCATCGAGACTTTTGTTAAACACAGACAAGTATTTTTCGCTTTGAACATGACTGATTATTTTTCCAACGACATTGTATTACATTTCAGGTAATAGTTTATCTGCTCTGGGCTCAATATGCCAAACGACATAGTCCGAATCTAGAGACTGTAGTTCCGATTGGGCAAAGATGCAAAACTCAGTAATTCGGGCTTCTCCTTCCGGACCAAGGCAGCCACTTTCAACTCGATATGTTACGGATAATTTTTTGTTTTCGGGTAAAGGAAGCGAATTTTTCATACAGCGTATTCCGAAATCTAAGAGTGTTACTCATTAGGGGCAATTGTCGCCCCTTTGGTACATAATACTAAGACGAATCTGTTTAGGTCATTAGATGCTTGTGTTAGCCGTTGATCGAAACAGCTAATGACATATCCATGCACGTAAACTCGATGACACCTGCACTGGCGAAGTCAAATAGAACCTTCCAGCCGTCACCTTCATTGTTCTTAAAGTCAGCGGTCCAGGTTAGTGGGAAGCCACCGTGTCTTTCCGGTGTAATGATATTCATATTTAATGAGTGAACACATGTGCACGTTAACACCCCATTACGATTCCCGTGTAACGACCAGCTAAGGGCTACATCACGACCAGCCTCAATCCATGCTATACCAGTTAAGCGAACATCGCCCCACGATTCGAGAATTACTTGCTCACAATTTTGGTCCGTCATATTAAGTGTTCAATGCCCGCACTAGCGGTAAGTGAAGTAACATATTTGGAATGCGCGACAGGGGTCTACAGATAAAACGCTTTGTTCAGATTCACAAATTATTTATTGTTAATGTAGAGAATATCGATTATGTCGAAGGAGACACGGTTATACTAACGAATAAAAAACGTATACCCACGGATAAACGATACAGGAGAAATATGATTTTCTCAAAGTTATAATCGAGAAATATGGCTTTCTAGATTCTAACTTAAAAAGGTAAATCAATCAGTATCACAAAACTCTGTATAGCATCCTTGTTGTGTTAAAAAACCACTTAACTTAATTTACCGTAACTACGAAATTAGAACTATGTCTGAATTTAAGAAAATGCGCGCGGGTAATGATTTTAACCGTGACGATCCGGAAATACGTTCTATTCGAACAGAAGCCGAGAAGTTACTTATTGAAATTAACTCATCGATTAGCGAATTACATCGGTCCCTATTTGAACGGTTGTTTGAATGCATTGGTAAAGGTTCAGTCGTGTGTTCACCGTTTAAATGTGAGTTCGGAAAAACGATCTCCATTGGTGATAAATGTTTTTTAAACTCCGGCATTGTTATGTTAGACAATGCCGATATCCTCATTGGTAATAATGTGATGATTGGCCCAGGCACTAATTTTTATACACCAACCCACTCTATGGACTATAAGCAGCGGCGTGATTGGGAAGCATACAGCCTACCGATAAAAGTCGAAAACGATGTGTGGATTGGCGGTAATGTGTGTATATGCCAAGGCGTAAAAATAGGTGCGCGATCCGTAATTGCAGCAGGAAGTGTTGTCACGCACGACATTCCACCGGATACTCTTGTAGGCGGGATACCGGCCAAGGTGATTCGACAGCTCGATCAGTGAGTTACATTGGGGGGCATCCATATATTGAATACCATAGTGAAGGTGTAATAGAGTCGCGAGTTAACGTTTCAGTGTTTCGAAGCGACGCCTATTTTCTTACATACAAAGAGCGTTTATATGTACTTGTTAACGCTCAACATTTTTTGTGAACGGAAATTATAGGCTGTATATGCCATATCCAACGGCTGCGCTAACGCTAAGCCATACTAGCAACTTGAATTCTGCCCAGTGATCATTCCAATACTCACCACGAAACATACTCATTATATCGGGTATTAACCAAAATTTTATAGATGCGATAAAATCATCTTTGTCCAAAAATATGAGTTTGTACAAAAAGCCCGCTGTGACAAGCGCTGATAGTATTCCTAGTAACTTCAATGTTTTGACATCCTTTTCTTGTTCCCAAAATCAGTAGCATGAAATTATAGATGTTTTTAGTGCCACTTTATGACATATCTGTAAGGTTCATGCGGTATCTTAGCACCGGGAAATACCTTCTCAGGAATAAGCACGGAACGTTTATTCTGCCCTACTATTCGAATAAATTCACTACTTGATTCTATAGGGTTAATGTTCTTTCATGCAATTTTTTGTCTTTTTTACATGTATAGTAACTTTTTTGCAAGCAGGGTTTGAACTTTGGGCTTATAGTTTATCTGTGGCCAAGTCGCCATAAAGACAATTTTTGAAACAAATACGAGTAGTAATTTTTTATTGTGATTTGCCGTGAACGAATACCATCGTAGCCATAGTTGACGATCATCTTAAAACCATTCCACTTATACCTTGGCGATTACGCACCTCGGCAAGCGGTTAATGGCTAGACTCTACCATAGGCCTAAATGAGCGGCCTCAAGCCGCTATTCTTATGCGGTCATGTTTAACCTGCACCCTACAAGAGTGAAAGGTCTGGCCTCTCAGTAGATAATTCCACAGTTTTTTCGCAATTTTTCCCAGTCAAAATAGTTCGAATTATACTTCTTACATTTAGGCGTGGGGTTAGCTAGAAGACATGATCAGTGGGCTCAGTAACTTTGCTAGCGGTAGACGACTTGAGATTGATTTTTAACACGAGTATTTGGGGTTAAATTACTTGTTGGCTTAGGTTGCCGCATCCGTTCGCGCTAATGTGTATTTACTGTCTATTTATCATTTTCTCAAGCGCTGATGCGGTCTCGCGCATTTGAGGTTCGAAAGCTTTTAATTCTTCTATGGTTTTTCTAATCGTAGGCGCGTGCGTAAATAGACACGCAAATAGTTTTTTATTTCTATCAAGAATAGGAACGGCGCAGGCAACCATACCCTGGATAAATTCTTCGTTATCTAGACCCAAATTAATTTTCTTTGTTGAGACAATTTCATTTTCAAGTGCCCCAATTTCTGTAAGAGTGTTCGGTGTATATCTTTCGAATTGTAAGTTCTCTATTAGTGGCTGTAAATGCTTGCTGGGGAGGGTGCTTAAGTACAGTTTGCCACTTGCCGTGCAATTTAAAGGCGTATTACTACCGATAGGTAAATTAATTTGTAATGGCCAGTTGGTTTCAACACGATCAAAATAAATCATGTTGGTGCCATTAGGTCGAGCAATTCCGCAGGTTTCCCCGATTGTATGAGCCAGTTTACCTAGAATGGCTTGACGTGGCGCTTTGTATTGACTGTTGTAAATAGTCGAAATGGCATTATCGTGCATGCGCTCACCTGGAAACAAACGTCCGCGCAGGTCATATTGGATGTATTTTTCAGATTCGAGCTGAGCTAAAAGACGATGAATACTCGGCTTGGGAATGGCCAATTGCAACGATAGATCTGCCGGGCTCAGGGGACGTTCAGCGCGAGCCACAGCTTCGAATATTTCCAACACCCTCGTGATAGAGGAGCCTTTTTCTTTGGGTGAATCATTCATAACTTAAGAATTCAACGGCCGAGTAATGGGAGATAATCGTTTGCACCCAGACGTATATCGTTTCTGAATACAAACCAAGATTGTTTATAAAAGCTTAGAGCTGCACCTCCTCCCTAAGTGATTTTATTTAAGTCGCTTCATTTAAGTCACTTCATTTAAGTCACTTCATTTAAGTGACGCCATTCAAGCTACTTCATTGTAGGCATTGAAAAACTCGCGCCTTCTCGGACACCCGCTGAAGGCCAGCGCTGAGTAATGGTTTTACGTCGGGTGTAAAAGCGCACGGCATCTGGGCCGTAGGCGTGTAGATCTCCAAATAAAGAGCGTTTCCAGCCCCCAAAGCTGTGATAAGCCACGGGTACAGGCAAGGGAACATTAATTCCGACCATACCAACCTGAATATTGTCGGCAAAATAACGCGCCGCTTCACCGTCGCGTGTAAAAATACACGTACCGTTACCGTACTCGTGAGCATCAATCAGGTCCATTGCCGCTTGCATGGTCTCTACTCGCACCACTTGTAAGACCGGCCCAAAGATTTCAGCTGCGTAGCTTTCCATATCCGCGGTGACATTGTCAATGAGTGTAGCGCCAACAAAAAATCCCGTCTCGTAGCCC
Organism: Flavobacteriales bacterium; assembly: GCA_047638775.1. GTDB lineage: Bacteria > Pseudomonadota > Gammaproteobacteria > Pseudomonadales > Cellvibrionaceae > Agaribacterium. The sequence continues at coordinate 3,419 of JBLIMQ010000172.1, read as the reverse complement.
ACAACGCTGGAGTTACGACCATCGACAACAATTTTCGCACCATCTTCTTCGGCGCTATCAATGTAAGAAATTATTTTTTCTTTATGTTGGCGTGTGATTACCGGGCCGAAATTATTTGACGGGTCTTGATACTCGCCCATCTTCAACTCTTTCATCGCTTCGGTCAATTTCTGGATTAGCATATCGCCGGCAGCTTGGCCTACAGTTACAGCAACCGAAAGCGCCATACAGCGTTCGCCAGAAGAGCCAAATGCGGCGCCCAAAAGTTGGTTTACCGTATTGTCCATATCAGCATCTGGCATGACGATAGCGTGATTTTTTGCACCGCCAAGTGCTTGGCAGCGTTTACCGTTGGCACTGGCTGTAGCATAAATATATTCGGCGATTGGGGTTGATCCAACAAAGCTCACGGCCGCAATGCGATCGTCGCCCAATAAGGTATCAACAGCTTCTTTGTCCCCGTTAACAACGTTTAATACACCATCGGGCAGCCCGGCTTCCTGTAGAAGCTGAGCAAGATATAATCCCGTGCTTGGATCGCGCTCTGAAGGCTTCAATATAAAACAGTTGCCACAGACAAGCGCCATTGGAATCATCCACAGGGGCACCATCGCGGGGAAGTTGAAAGGCGTAATTCCGGTAACTACACCTAGAGGTTGGAAGTCGCTCCAGGAATCTATATCGGGCCCTACATTTTTCGAAAACTCACCTTTGAGTAACTCTGGGGCGCCACAGGCGTATTCGACATTTTCAATGCCACGTTGTAGCTCGCCTTTGGCATCGTGGCATATTTTCCCGTGTTCTTGACCTATTAACGCGCAGATATGGTCGGAATTTTTTTCCAGTAGCTCTTTGAAACGAAACATCACCCGAGCGCGTTTGATCGGTGGGGTATTTCGCCATGCGGGGAAAGCTGCTGCGGCCGACTTAATTGCGTCTTCAACAGTTTGTTTTGAAGCCAAGGCAACTTTACGCGTCGCTTCGCCAGTGGCGGGGTTAAAAACATCCTGACTGCGCTCGTTATTATCAATGACGCTGCCATTGATGAAATGTCCGATGGTACTCATGCTAATTCCTCTGTAAATAGAGGGCGGTTAACGCGCCCAATAACGATAATTTGTTCATACACGCCATTCAACCACCTAACGTGAATCGAATACGTGAATAGAAAACTTAAATATCAAACGTAATGAATAGTGAAAACCGATCATAAAAATCAATAGTAAAACCACTACTCAGCAATAACGGTTAAAACTCTTAATGGATACACTTACTATTAATGAATACACGTACTATAAAAATCCTTGTGCTAAGGCACCCTCAAAAAGCGCCAGTAAATATGCTAAACAGCGCAATAAGCCGCGACTCCGCTGTTCTACCAAAGCTGTTTGTAAATACCGACAATTTCCTCACGGCTAGGAACCCGTGGATTGTTATTGGGCGAGCCTGAGGCCAAAGCTTGTTCTGCCATAAGATCTAGCGCATCAAAAAATGCCTTCTTTTCTATGCCGAATTGCTTTGGCGTCGGCACCTGTAACTCCTCATTAATGGCGATCAATTCATTCATCAATTTTTGATTGGCGACATTCACGCTATCACCTTTGTCTGCAACGCCGATCGCGACGGCACAGTCGGCATAACGCTGTTTAGCGGCTGGAATCGAAAAGGCTGTGACGTAGGGTAATAGCATGGCGTTGGACAAACCGTGAGGCACATGAAAATTGGCGCCAATGGGCCGGCTCATGCCGTGCACTAACGCGACCGAAGCACTGGAAAAGGCCACTCCAGCCAGAGTGGCCCCCATCATCATCGCTTCGCGCGCTTTTTCATTGGTGCCCTCGTGGTAGGCCGTTCTTAAGTTGGGGCCCAGTAGACGCATCGCGGCGAGCGCTTGACTATCGCTATAGTGATTGGCTTTTTTGCTGACATACGATTCCATGGCATGAGTTAGCGCATCAATTCCTGTGTCGGCTGTAATCCGCGGCGGCAAACTAAGGGATAATTTATAATCGACCAGTGCGGCAACCGGCATAAAACCAATACCGACACACAGCATTTTTTCATCGTTGGTTTCGTCAGTGATAATGGTAAAGCGCGTAACTTCGGAACCGGTGCCGGCGGTTGTGGGCACGGCGATAATCGGTAGTCCAGATTCAATCACATTGCGCGGAAATTTGTAGTCGCGCATAACCCCGCCATGCTTAGCCAAAATCGAAATAGCCTTGGCACTATCTATAGGGCTGCCACCACCAAGCGCGATAATGCAGTCATAGTTGCCATATTTCGCTTTTTCGACGCCCGCAAGTATCGATGCGACGGTAGGCTCTGGCATGGTATCGTCAAAAATATCCGCCGCGTGTCCGAGTGCGTCCTGAATGCGAGTGGCGTAACCAAGTTCAACCATCATTTTATCGGTAATGATTAAAGGGCGTTCACAGCCTAAGCTGGCGATAACTTGAGGTAGCTCTAATATGGCGTCTGCGCCGACTTGCAGAATACGTGGGAGGATGGTTTGGGCTGACATATTGCCTTCTATTCACAAAAAGAGGGTTGTTTTTGGTGCTTAACGCAAATAATTAAAGTGCTAAACGCTAATAATCAAAATGCTAAACACTGAGGCCAAGCGCATCTAAGGGGCTGGCTAGGCGGTTAAACTCCTAGGCATGAAACCCTTTTGCGGCTATGGTTGTACTATAACGATACAGTTTGTATCATTATACTCATTGAGAGCTAAGTCAACGACATATTCGCATAGACGTTGAGATTCGATATCTACACATTGGCTCGTACGCGATATAACGGTGGATAGAGGCCTAATTACGCCTTCGTGGCCAGTGACCGTTACTTACGTATAACTTAGGCCGCTAAGTGATTGGGGCTTAAACCTGTTTTGGTGTATCTGTTTTAACTGCAGTTGCTTAAGTACGTATGCTTCAGCTAGGTTTGTTTAGGTACGCATGTTTTAGATGTTCTGTGTAACGTACACACGTAAGGCAGGTGAATACCTGTATACAACACGTTTTTTCGAAGCAATTGATTCAGTTAAATCAATTGGACTAATTAAATACAATAATCTAGCCGAAGAATCACCGAGCTGAAAATAATTATGTTGAAAACTTATACTGCTGAAAAAAACACGACCAAGAAAAGAACTTTCTCAAAATTTGGTTTGTCCAAAATAGCCTCTGCCTTGCTGGTGACCTTAGTATTTACCAGTGCAGATTCCATGGCCGCGCAGCGTTGGAAGCTCCATTCAGCCTATGGCAGCAATGTACCTGTTGTCGGTAGTGCCGCAGGCGATATAGCGTTGTCTATCACCCAATTTAGTGGTGGCGAGCTAAAGGTTAAAGCGTTCGAACCGCGAGCCTTAGTTTCAGGCTCTAGTTACTATGACGCTGTATCAAAAGGCGCAATTACCG
>JBLIMQ010000171.1:0-8191 GCA_047638775.1 Flavobacteriales bacterium | reverse complement strand
TACGACGATTATATTCACGCATAACATTCCAACGGTCGTGAGATTTCGTTTTAATACGCGCTTTGATCATTACCGCGCTATCGGCAAATTCGTCTAAACCGAAAATCTCCATTGGTTCTAGTATCTTATCCCCATACACCTCGTCGTTGCGTAAATCTTCATCAATTTCTTTTAAACATACCAGTACATCATCAATATTCTCGCGATACGCCACGCCAATATTAAATAACGCAAAACTGAAATCTTTGGTCAGATTTTTAACTACTGAAATGTCACCAAATGGCACGGTAATCACAGCGCCATCCAGATCTCTTATCTGAATTTTTCGCAACGAAATTTTCTCGACCACACCAAAGTGATCACCCAACTGAATGACATCGCCTATTTGTAACAGGTCTTCGAAAATAACTGTAAGCCCGGTCAGAAAGTCTTTCACTAAGGTTTGCGCACCAAAACCTACTGCAATACCTAATACACCCGCGCCGGCAAGCAATGGCATAATGTCGATACCTAACTCAGACAACACCACCATGATCGACAATAAACTGAGGGTAAATAAAAGTATGTTACGAATAATCGGTGTGATGGTTTGAAAGCGGCTACTCGATAAATGGCTATTTTTATGCACAATAAATTCAAGTAGAGCATTTACCCCTTCCCAAATCAGCATAAAAACCAAAGCGACGACAATGAGCATAAAGGCCGATGAGAATACGGATTCAAAGGCTAGAAATTCAGCCGCTTTGGGATAGTAATCAGATAGTACGTTGGTACAGGCATAAAGACTGACAATAGAACCAAATAAATAACCTGCCCAACGTTGCAAAGAGAATAATGTTTGAAAACGATCTCGGCTTAGCTCAAGACGCTTAGCAATTTTTCGCATACGTTTTTCTAAGCGAATGGCCAACATGCCATTTAAAAAGACAAAAATTCCTATAACAAATAAGGCGACCAGTAAAACCAGCAGATCTCCTATCAAAGAATCACTAAACCCATACGAATTCAAAATTCGCATTAACTCATTGGCTAGACCATTACCGGTACTGTCTAAATCAATCAGACCCTCCACTAACGAATCAGTCTTAGCTGGCTCATTTACCTCCAGCAACAGCTTGAGCTTATCTACTAGTGCTCCCCTATCGGCTTCGCTTTCAAGGGTTGAAATTAAATTCTCTATCTTTTGAGTTTCGGTATGGGCCGTTACTTCTTCTGCATGAATATCCGCCACAGGCGGTTCGGCAAAAGCCATACTGGAAAATAAAACGGCACATACAAACCATAAATGTCGCATACTGACTCCATGCGGATGAAATTTAAACATAAGTATATCTGCTAACGCAGTGCAGTTGGGGTCCAATTGCCCGCTGTGTGACGCCACCTTCTGAATGACGTCATACTCTTTAATAGGCGGTGGCCCTAACTGACCTTGAGTTAGCCTACGATTTTCGGTTAAAACGATGACAAACACTCATTCATCCAATTGGAGAGTTCGTATGGCGAGTATCGCCGAATCGGCACATCAAAATATTGAAGTGCGTAAAATGGACTTCGCTTTCGATGCCATCGACAAAATGGATTGGTATCGTAACAACCCCTTTATGACAGCGTTCATGACCGTGCTGTCGGGCACCTTTCCACCGGGCGAGCAAATGTTCATTGAATCGGTGAGAGCCTTCAAAGATAAGGTGACCGATCCCCAATTGCTGCAGGATATTCAAGATTTTACTCGCCAAGAAGCGCACCACACCAATCAGCACAAGCTCGCCAATCTAAAGCTACAATCCTTGGGCTGGAATGCACTAGCCATTGAGAAGCGAGTTGAACGAGCCATTGGGTTTCTAAATAACAAGCGCTCAGCCAGAGAGCGCTTAGCAGCAACCGTATGTCTCGAACATATTACGGCCATCGTGGCAGAGTATGTACTTACCCACCCCGAACAGCTCGCCGATATGCATCCGGCGGTGAAAAATCTACTGATCTGGCACGCCATTGAAGAAATTGAACACAAAGCCGTGGCCTTTGATGTTTACATGAGCACAGGCGGTAGCCGTAAACTCCTGAAAAGGATTATGCGATCTGTCTCCATCCTGTTCCCTATGCTCAGCTTTGCTCGTACCTTCTATTTATTGTTTAACGCCCGCCGCATGCCGAGCTGGGCACACATGAAAGATGCCTATGCAGCGCTGTTCAGCGAAACCGGTTTATTTACCTGTATCAAAGGCCCGTTTAAAGACTTCTACCGCGAAGACTTCCATCCTAATGACCACGATAACCGCGCGCTGGTTGAAAAGTGGAAGACCGAAATTGAGGCTTATAAGGCCTGAGTCTTCCCCAAAAACGAACTAGATAACCCAGAAAGTTGCAGCGTGAGCCGAATAAAGCCTATTATTGGCTCAATAAATGAGCCGAATAAGAAATTTAATCGGCTCACCATTCAAAAGCACCTTCCTTACACCCGTTCGACGCGGTTTAAACAAAGAACAAATCAAAGTGCTCAATCGCCTACTTGATGGCGGCCCTCATGGTTTTGAAGATGGCATCAGCGCTGGGCAATATCAGAAAGTCACCAAGGTAAGTAAAGCAACCGCAACGCGGCATTTGGCGGATTTAGTGGCCAAGGGCTGTGTTGAAAAGATGGCGGGCGGCGGGCGGAGTACGAGGCATAGGGTTATCCGGGACAAACTGTGATAAAAATTTATCTGTTATCGTGCTGAATAAACGCATTTATTGATGAAATAGTCTCTTTGCTATCAAATATCGTGTTGTGATTTTCATTAGTGATGACTTTAAGTAATTTCTGCCCCGAAATATTTTCATACACACTACGAGAATGCGATGCGGGAATATCTAGGTCATTCTCGGCAAGAATCACTAAACTGTTCGCTTCGATTTTTTTCGCAGTTCTCTCTAGATCAAAGCTATCTTTTATAACTATTCTTGGAATTAAAAACCTCTCTGAGGCGATTCTGGATATGCTACTTAAAGGACATAATAAAACCAGTTTATGTACCTCTCTGCGCGTAGCAAGATAACCAGCTATAGAGCTTCCTAAGCTATAGCCAATAACTACTATTTTTGATTTAGGATTCTTTGATCTTACCAAGTCAAAAATTTCAAGCGAATCCTGACACAGAGTCTTCTCACTTGGGTACCCCTCGCTCTGCCCATAACCTCGATAGTTAAACGTAAAAATATCTTGGGCAGGTAAGAATGAAAGCGTTTTCAATATGGTACATGAGTCTTGTGCATTACCACCGAAATAAATTATTTCAATATTCGACGATATTTCAGATTGAGTTGGAATACACCAACCGTAAAGGTTAGTAAAATCACTCGTAGTTAAAACGAGCGACTGATTTTTATATTTTTTATACAGTAAGTAACTTGGATGTGGCGCTCTATAAATTAATTTTCTTTGTGAGAAAAATAAAACCAAATAAGTTACGAAAACAAAAACTACGGCTATTACAATAATATCAATCATTTACTTTATGGACATGACACTTTCGAAATATCTTCACTCGAAGAAGCTACTTTGACAATGCAAATACATGTATTTTCATCCATAACACCGACCACGGCATAATCTCCAGATCTTATTGACTCTAACTCAAGCTTTGGCAAAGTTACTTTGATACTTTTCCCTTCTAACATTTCATCTTTTAAAATTTCACCCGTCAATACCACTGGAGAGGGTATGTTGCTAGCTATCGATGGGGACTTCCCTATTCCAAAAAAACCAGAACTCTTTGACTCTACATTGTTAACTTTTATTAGAAATTTTTGATCCGAAACTCGACCATCAGGCCATTCCCATGTTAACTCTATATTATCTGACATAGCACACGCTCCTATAATTGAAAACAATATCACTAAAACCAATAAACTCACTACTTTATTTATACTACTCCACAACAAGATCATATAGATCCCTACCTTTATTTCTCACACCAATATACCCACTAAATGTTTGACATTTCCCAATGTATTTTTCACTCAGTTGTTTGTAGAGATTATTTGGAGTATCTAACCCAGGGATGCCTTTTGTTAATATTTTTGCATCAATAAAAGCTTCAGAGGCATGCGTGGAACAATTACCACCTAAGATATTGAAAGCACCAGGATTTAACTTCAACTGAGTCCAATATCTCTTAAATAAATCAGCTTGATCCTTCGTCACTTCTAATAGCAAGACAGTGGATTTAATATCATATTTTTTAGCAAGTGCCGCGTCGACATACATTGGACGTATTTTTCTTAAGTCCTCGATGTAGGCAACCATTCCCTTCATATTTAAGCCCTTACTATTCCAAATAGCTGATGGGCCTGCCGCCCACGAATTACTTGAACTACCAAAACTTGGTCCACTAACTCCACTAGACGCATCACCACCATTACCAAAGAAACCTACAGGCTGACCACCTGGAAGTATGCAATCAGCATGCTGTTCCATTTTCCCAGGGTTATGATCATGAGAATGCTTACCTCGGACAATCAAACCTACATGATTTAATTTGAGACTATATACTTGGGACATTCAACACTCCTTGTTTTGATTACATAACCAGTCTACACCCATCGAGCATTCACGCACTAGAGTAAGAACTACATAAGATGAACTGACACTTATTCAGGATGATTATTAGCCTCTATTTGCAATCGCTCGGCCAACCATACCTTAATAATGGATTGACGTGTCACACCAATGCGAGCGGCTTCACGGTCGAGCGAATCAACAATCCACGCCGGGAAATCAACATTAATGCGCTTAGACTCCTTATTCACACGACGTGCCGTCGATAAATCTAAATCAGCGGTGATGTCTTCAATGCCATCATCAAATTTTTGATCAAATTCTTCAGCTTTCATATAGTAATATCACTTTAGATCTGACGCTAATTCAGTTAAATCTAAATAACCGTCCTTTGTCGCTCCTTTCTGACTAGCACAATAATGCATAGCAAGATTTACAGAAAACGGAATTTCCTTCCAAGCGTTCACATCAGCACCCGTAAATTTTCCTGCAGACTTCATAGACATTTCATTGACCGATGTAGTCGGTTCGCTAAAAAAATCTACCATATTATAAAAAATCGAATGGACGGTTATCGTCGATGATAAATTCTCGTAACCATTAAATGATTTCCTATTGTCATATTCTTGATTCCCTAAATGCTCAGCCTTAATAGAGAACTTTACCAATCTCTTACCAATCTCACTCCTACGAGAGAATTCATCTTTGATTTCTGAAATATCGCTTCTCTGACCCCAAGAAGAGCTTGGCTTGTTTTGAAGAATAGAATGGTAAGAATTTTTTTTATGTAAATAAATTGCTGAAATTAAGGCTGATACTAACCAAAAATACTTGTGTACACTTTGACTTTCTGAATCTGGAAAACAAGCCTTCAACTGATCTAACCATTGGCTAGTTGTACGTAAATCAAATTCGAAAAATTCGGCTATCGCGGCTAAATTATTGGCAACAGCCGCAGTATCGCTAACAGTTACTTTGCCATCACATGTAGACAATAAAGTTTGACCTAAACCGGAAGTGCCAAGGAATGCATCTTGAACCAAAATAAATTGTTCTATATTCGGTTTTTTGAGCGTAAAACTACGATTAAAAAAGCGATATAAATAACGCTGGGCATCAAATTCTGCTCCGTAAACAGCTTTAATCGAGTGCTGTAATTGGTCCGTATTCGTCGCGATCACGAAAACTAATCCAGGAATATCGAACAGATGTTTAACGGTTTCTAGTAATTCAATTGCATAGGTAGGTCGGCACCTATCCAGTTCATCAATAAATACAAACATAGGTTTTTTAGGCTTATCAGCACCGTTTGAATTTATCGACGTTTCTAACCACTTGCCAATAGTCTTTTTGAACTCGTCAAGGTCTTCAGATTTCTTATTGTGATCTGACAAGGATGCTTCCATCGCTTTTTCGGCAAAATCATCAAAGTCATCGAGATTGAAACTATCTGCATCGACGCCTGCGTATGTTCGAAATAACCCTTTAATTAATGCAGGAGCAACTTGTTTTAAAAATCGACTACCATTTTTAATAACTTGTTTTGAATAATCAGTGGCGGCCACATTTGGATAGCGTTTTAGTGTTTCTAAAATGCCACTAATAACTGTGAGAAGAGGGTCATCCGAAAAGTCATTCTTCCAAGCGTCAATGTAAACAGTCGGATGATCATTTTCGATAGTATGATGCCAGCGCTTAAGGAAATACGTTTTGCCCGCTCCCCATTCGGCATTTAAGTTCATCACATAGCTTTGTTCAGTGAAGCTTTGCAAATACTCGGTTAGGAATACGGCATATTTTGAGCGATCGAGCCGGTCAACATCGAGAGCTTCCGTCGTCTTTGTAGCAGCAACCTGCTGAGTCCAATCAAAATCCATTTTTTACCTCGAGACCGATATTCTTAATTAACTCAACTATAAAACAAAAAAGCCCCGATTAACGTGAATTAATCGGGGCTTTTTATTCACCAACTCAGATTAGAAATCCAAGTTCGCTACGTTCAACGCATTCGCTTCAATAAAGGCACGACGCGGTTCTACTTCGTCGCCCATGAGCGTGGTAAACATCTTATCGGCACCTACGGCGTCGTCGATGGTTACTTGCAGCATGCGACGTGTTTCTGGGTCCATGGTGGTTTCCCATAGCTGGCTTGGGTTCATTTCGCCCAGTCCTTTATAGCGCTGGATGTTGAAGCCTTTTTTCGCTTCCGACAGTAACCATTGCACGGCGTCCCAGAAGTCGACGATTGGGTGAACACGTTCGCCACGTTGGATGTAAGCCGTTTCATCCAGCGTATCACGCAACATTTCGCTCATAGAGGCGAGTTTGTTGTAACCGCTACCGCCGAAGAAGTCTTTATCCAGCAAGTATTCACGCGCCATACCGTGGGTTATTACTTTAATTTCAACGTTGTAGTTATTGCGTTCACTGTCTTTTAGTACGGCCACTTCGAAGTGGCTACCGCTGCGGCCAGCGTCTGGGAGGACGGCTGAGAGCTTTTCGGTCCAATCCTTAACCATCGCCTCACTTTCAAGGTCTGCAGGGCTTAGGCGCGGAAGAGTGACCATCTGGTGCAGTACTTCGCCTGGCACTAGGTTCGACATACGCTTGACGGTTTCTTGCGCGGCACGATACTGGGCTACGATTTCAGCAAAGGCGATATCAGTAATCGCTGGCGCGTCAGCACTTGGATGCAGCGCTGCTTTTTCCAATGCGATATGAGTTAGGTAACTCTCCATCGCTTCTTCGTCTTTGATGTACTGCTCTTGCTTGCCGCGTTTGATTTTGTACAACGGCGGCTGAGCAATGTAGATGTGCCCGCGTTCGATAATTTCTGGCATTTGACGGAAGAAGAAGGTCAACAGCAACGTACGAATGTGCGCACCGTCGACGTCGGCATCGGTCATGATGATGATGCGGTGGTAACGCAGTTTGTCTGGGTTAAATTCTTCGCGGCCAATACCACAGCCCAATGCGGTAATCAGGGTGCCCACTTCGGCGGATGAAATCATCTTATCGAAGCGTGCTTTTTCAACGTTAAGGATCTTACCTTTTAGCGGTAGAATCGCTTGGTTCCGGCGGTCACGGCCCTGCTTCGCAGAACCGCCCGCAGAGTCCCCTTCCACTAGGTACACTTCAGAAAGGGCTGGGTCTTTTTCTTGGCAATCGGCGAGTTTACCTGGCAAACCGGCGATATCGAGAGCGCCTTTACGGCGGGTCATTTCGCGAGCTTTACGGGCTGCTTCACGCGCACGTGCTGCATCGACCATTTTGCCAACCAATTCTTTGGCTTGTTGCGGGAATTCGAGCAAGTATTCTGAGAACAAACGCCCCATTTCTTGCTCTACCGCTGGCTTCACTTCACTAGATACAAGCTTATCTTTGGTTTGCGAGCTGAACTTAGGATCAGGTACTTTTACCGAGATAATCGCGGTTAAACCTTCACGAGCGTCATCACCTGTCGTTGCCACTTTGTGTTTCTTGGCTAGGCCTTCTTTCTCTATGTAGGTATTCAACGTACGCGTCAACGCAGCACGGAAGCCAGCCAAGTGACTACCACCGTCGCGCTGCGGGATATTGTTGGTATAGCAGTAGATGTTTTCTTGGAAGCCATCATTCCACTGCATCGCTACTTCTACGCCAATGCCATCGTTG
>JBLIMQ010000170.1:0-8275 GCA_047638775.1 Flavobacteriales bacterium | reverse complement strand
TAATTTAAGCGTTATGCCAGCGGATCTCTACGATATTAAAACACTAGCAAAAGAACCAAAAAAGTCCTGTCAAGCTTATCGCTCAACAGAGCTTTTTATTTTACTTTGATTAACGCTCTTACGACACTACTGTTGCGTTAAAGCGCAACTAATACAGAACTATTACGGAGCTATTGCGGAACTATACTTACCTCATCCAGGTACACCGTAGCATTGCCGTTATTGCCGGCATTAAACCCTACTCGCGCATTATTATCTGTGGGGACCCCGCTAACAATAAAAGAATATTCCTGTAGTTGCGTGCTCAATTCAAATATTTTGTTCCCGTAGCTTGAATAGGGAGAGTAGTCTTGCCCAACGTTGACCGAGACCGATCGTGGCGCATCGGCCCGGGCTTTAAAACTGACTACATAACTCCCGGATTGCAACGCAATCGTCGACACCAGTTGCAGTGACCAAGTCTCTGAACCAGGATTATCGACATCCAACTCCACGGCGTCGCCAGTGTAATTGGCAAAACCAGAGCCACCAGCATTCAATTGTAAGCGCCAGTTAGTGGCCGTTGGTATATCAAACGAGCAATTTGGTACTACGTTACTCGCAGAATCACAATCTGTAGCGTCGCCACCGTCGCTTACCTTGTTTAGCGTTATGTGATTTAAATTTACACCGCCATCGTCAAAGTTGACTTGCAACTCCGAACCCGACGCAATAAACACATTATTAATAGTCAGGTTGTACCATGTCTGCCAGCCTTTGCCTGATGCATCAGTGGTGGTCACCGTACCTATAGGAATACCATTTGCTGAAACGGATATATCACGATTAGCATTAGGACTCGCAACACGTAAGGTGATGTCATAGTTCGCACCAGCGGAACCAATACGATAGAGTAAATTCTCGTTGGCTTGAGTCCAGCCAACATTACACGTACCCTCGGCGGAATTTTCAACGTCGACATCTAAGCCTTTATAGACACACTGTGTCGGATTGCCATTATTACCAGCATCCGATTCAACGGGCGCCTCATCATAGTTTTCGGCTTCTATGAATATTGAATCCGGCGCAGCACTGAACGTCAGCGGTGCATCAGCATAGGCACGATCATCTAGATCACCGAGCCCTAATTGACCGTCACGGTTTACACCCCAACAGTAATATTCATCAAGGCCAATTATTGCGCAAGTGTTATGACCGCCAGCAACTAAAGTGGTGATGTTACTTAACTCGGTACCCGCATCACTAAACACTTTTGCCGGCGTTAACTGGTTATGTGATTCCAGATTTCCATCGCCAAGTCGACCTGCAAACCCAAAGCCCCAACACTCTGCTGTACCGTCGCTCAGTAAGGCGCAGGCATGATATTGGCCGGCCGTGACGTCGACTGCACGGCGACTCAGGTCTAAAAATACCGGGTCGGCTGATGGAATTGTACTGCCATTACCCAATTGACCTTTGTCGTTTACTCCCCAGCATGCAACCTTTCCGGTTTTAAATAGTGCGCAGGTAAAATCACGCCCACTGGAAATTTTATTGGCTTGGAAGTCCACGTTATTAGTTGTCGGCGACGCCAAATCAACTGTAGCCCCATTACCTAAACTTTTACCCCAGCACTGAATACGACCCGGCGCTCCGTCCTCTTCGTTGTCAGCAATAACACAGGTGTGCTGGTAGCCAACAGCGATAGATTCGACTCCAGGGATGATAATACTATTTGGAACCCCATTTTCATGTGCAGATGTGCTGCCGTCACCTAACCTACCATTACGGCCATTGCCCCAACAGCTTACTTCAGCGTCGCCAAGAATGGCGCAGGTATGATTCAAACCTGCATCTATGTCGCGAACATCCTCTAGTCCCGGGACCAACTTGGGGCTAAGCACATTATGTTGCGTCACATCATCGTCACCAAGCCTTCCCTTGGATCCTAAGCCCCAACAAGATACTGTACGATCTTCTAGTAGAGCACATCCATGCTCTGCACCTAAGGCAATCTTCTGCACGCTGTGTAGACCCGGTATTTCAATTGGACTTGAGATGTCTTCTGAAGTATTACCTTGTGCGAGTTGCCCAAAAGCGTTTTCACCCCAACAATGTACTGAGTCGACCGGCCCAACAGCGCTGTCTGCGCTGTCTGAGAATACGGCACAACCCGTATTAAAATCACCCGCAGCCAAGCGCTCAACAGCCGCGCATGCTCGAACGCTACCATCGCGTAAGGCGCCGCCATCGGCGTCGACAACACAAGCGTCCTGCTCCATTTCAATAATTCGATTGCCTTCTATTACCGCATCGGTAACACGACTTTGAGAAGAACTATTTTTTAGCGCCGCCAAAAATTCATGTGGTAACGGTCTGAACCGCAAACGCGCATTAACCCTAAAAGGTCCAACGTGTTCATCCAGCGGCACTTCATATTCTTCCATACGACGCTCAAAAGGATGAAGCGAGTTTGAGTTATCTATCGAATTACCAATAAACTGCGTCAACACCTTTTGGCCGTTACGGCGGAATCCGTTTTGATAATTCACCAAACCGAGTTTGACAGACGAGCGATTAGGACCACCGTCATTCGGCTTGCGTAAATTATCATCAAATCCCGGCACAAGATCACCAACAATGCGCAGTGCAGGATCAAGCTCTACACGGAATTCGTCTAGATCGCATTTGTACTCGGCGTTCTTAGCTTCACAGCCGCAATAAGAATCTTTATAACGGGTTCCACCAAACGGACTAAACAGCTCTAGAGGGCACTCTTCGCTTCCGCCTATTTCGCCATCGCGGACCTGCTCAATCGGGCTTAAGTAGCCTGAGGTATAAATATTGTTATCATCCCCGTCGAGAACTTCCAGCTCAATCCAAACTTGTCGTTCTTGTGAAAGCCCTGAAGGAATTTTGTGCCCTGCACCAACATTCTCTAGCGATATGGCGATGTCTAAGGTATTGGTAGCTGCATTTACTTCAGCCGACTCTACTTTAAAATCTATCGCTTTTTGCAATAGCACCTCACGCAAATCAGCGTTGCCAGAAACTGGATCAAAGTTCAGGCTTTCACTGTCTAAATCACCGTAAGTAAAACTGTCAACTGGTGCGCCATCAGGCCGTTCAGTTCCAGCCTCTGACATGCTTACTTGAGATACGTCGTAAGGTAATAAATCATCTGCGTTGGGTGAGCTGATTTCATCCGGCTTGGGAATATCGTGCGTTAAAAATCGATCGACCCCGACAAAGCGGTGATTAGTCATTCGGCGAGACGGGTAAGTAGCATTAGTAAGAGAGGTTATCGCTGCAAATTCATAATCCCCGGGTTGCGCTTCACTATCGACCATATAGCGAGACATATGACAATCTTGACAGGTTGTAACTTCTTTTCGGCCAGTATCGACAGGCTCGCGTGGGTTTGTAAAAGGGCTATCAACAGACGCCGTGGAAAATGGAACTCCATTGTTGTTCCATGCACTATTATTCCATTCCGTAAATAAATTTTCTACACGCTGAAAATCTTCGTTTTGCTCAACATCATCAAATGGAATTCGCACATCGTGACAACTGCCACACATTAAACCTGTACGAATATACGGTCGCTCAAGACCATCAGTGCCAACGATTAAATGATCATCCGGCAACGCACCCGGAATTTCACTAGCGACGCCGCTCAAACCAACACCGTGAAACATTGTAACGGCTTGCGGCGCATCGTCGGGAAACGGAGGCCCGACTGGCGTACCATCAGCATTGTAAGGGCCAAAGTTGGTAACGGCTTCACCCTCTAAGAAGTGCTGTATTTGATAAGCACTGTTGGCGATCCCAGGCTCATCAAAAGGCCGCGGACCGGAAAAAGTAGCCATCGTGTTACCCGCATTTGAACTCAATTCTTGTCCCGTAATACGATGACAAACAGTACAGGTTACGCCCTCGACTGCAGTTTTCGCATTGGCTTTTTGAAACGCATTCGGACCACCGTCACGATACAGCTCATGATCAAACGTTTCGCCAACCTGGTTAGGGTTATTGGGGTCGGTATTTGGGGCGTCCACAATAATTTGGCGTAATAAGCTGTGTGAATCAGGAAACAGATCGCGACTGTCGCTGACTAACTCACCATTTTCCAGTACTTCAGCGAAAGGAAAATCTTTGTATACAGAAAATAGGTCGGTAAACACAGCCACGGGAGAGTGACATTTTTGACAAAATAAACGCGGCTCAGTATATCCGCCATCCGCGTCAAGTTGTGGGTTTTCTAAGCGGCTCAAGCGCCCGAAACCAAAAAGATCCGTAAAGTTTTCATCGGCTGTTGGCGCGCGATTAACGTGATTCTCGCTAAGCTCCAGGGCGTGAATTGGTGGGCTAATAGACGAGTAACTCATCATCGATGAGCGCCATTGTTCAAACTGCACTTGGTGACAGCCAGCACATGTTTCCGCCGACTCGAACTCAGAGTGTGAATTGACATAACTTGTCGGCATGGGCTCACTTTGTTGCGCGTGTACGCCATGAGCAACAAATACCAAGGCGGCGAATACCGCGAGTGAAAACATTTTTGTTAAAACTGGAAATATTGTTTGTTCTCGCATAGTGCGCAATCGGAACAACGGGCTATCAACTAACATTACTACGTCCTTTACTAATGATATACAGGTGAAATTGGTTAAAAAATATAGCATTCATGTGCCACAGACATCGACATCGACATCGACATCGACATCGACATCGACATCAATGTAGATTTCACAAACCCGTAACTTGAGCGCAAGCGTGGCGGGAAATTAAATACTATTAAGTGTTTGAAATTTTATTAAATATTATAAAAAATTTTTACGTACTGACTTCATTCCACGCGATGACGACGTAAATGTGAAATTACTTCCGCTCAAACACATCACCTTAAGGCATGCCGAATTGTCGCTGAGAGATAATAAAATTAGTGTATTTGAAGCGAGAAACCAAAAATCCGACAATCAAATTAACGAATTAACCAAGATCTTTTCAAAAGATAATTTAGTTTTTGGTGCCAATGAAAACGCAACCATAGATTGCATCTATTTTAGGGTCAATGGGGGCGTTTTCAAAAAAACTTTTGGTAGCTACCAATTTTTATTGCCGAGATGACGCGGGGATTCACAGAAGAGAATTAACAAGTAGTATTTTAATTATGTGCGTAAACGCTCATAGCGTATGCAACAACTATTGTGTCCTCATTATTTATATTTAGCCTAGGATATAGTATTTTTTACCATATCATTTCAAAATAATGAATTTTCATGTGTAACATATTTATATTTACGACAACTCATAATTCGAAAATATCGAAGGCCCGCATTTACTTCACCTTAAACGATATAGTTTGGCGGGTGTAGTTTAATCGAGCAGACTAAAAAAACATCCAAACGTTCGAATATCAGACGCCGAACCTTACATTCATATAGTATTAACGACCACATGTAATTATATTTTTTACCTGCCCCCCAATACAATTAAGCAAGTAATACGCGCATGAATTAAATGTTAATACCAACCGAGCATCGCCTGCGTCCAACAGCACATTATTTAAATTTTCCACATCGACACAAACCCAATCGGAATTAATTCGGCCTCACCAATGCTACTAACTTGTTAAAACTCGGTAATAAACATGATAGCCAATGATAGTACCAGCACAAACGTCTCGAACTTCGGTTAAATCTGTCGCGAATTACCGTATTGATGACACTATTTACGACGTGATAGTTAACGCAGTCCTTAGAAAATCCGATATTCACTTAAACGTAGGAAGTCTATTTGTGACGAGCTAAAATTTAAAAAAATTATACGGGATACCTGAGGACGCTGTTCTAGCGTTTAACGATAAGATGCAAAAACAGTCGCGAGAGCTGTTTGTATAGAGAAGCGTTTGTATAGAGAAGCGTTTATATAGAGAGTTGTTTACTAGAGTAATAAGACTGCAGTACGTTTAAAAAAATTTAAAATCATTTCATAAAACCCTTAGTAATATATCGAACCGTTTACCTAAAATACACATAAATAGCGCGACACATAGACCATTCAATATCGCCGAGGCACAGGTATAACAGACGCGTCTCCCTCTATTTTTATTTTATTTTTGCTAAATATATCAATTTCAGTTTGCATACGTTTTTTTCAACACAGGAGCAACGAAAACACATAGCTTTAGCCTTAATCTGTTTTTTACCCTACTGCGCGAAACGCGTCACAAATGAAACGCCTCTTTTGGGCCATCGTGCTGTTCTCGCTATGGTGACATATCGGTATCATATTTGTTCGTTTATGTTGCTGTACTTGTTCCATTTGCAGTACTAACGTACAAACATCGCTTTAAACATATTCATGACTTTAGCAATTGTCTCTTTCGTTACATGCCTATCATCGTCCATCCAAGGGTCACGACAACATTCGGTAACCAGCTCGTAAGACGGCAGATAGTAGACATCCTCATACTTACTTACCACTTCGTCAATCGCTACACGCAATACGGCTTTAGAGTGCGCGTTAGCCTCAATTACATGATGGGTATCGCTGCGCCCGGTGGCGGCAAAGGGTATAGGTGATAGGTGATAGGTGATAGGTGATAGGTGATAGGTGATAGGGTCAGAATCAACGTAAACTTAGGGTTGCGACGCTTTACCTCTTCAAAAAATTGCACCATATTATCTATGTTTTCTTGCACGCTAAGGACTTTATGGCTCACTAAGTGATTAAACCCAGACCGAGGATTTCGCGAAATCACCGTACCATCACGCAATTGCCAGCATTCGTTGGCTGCCACGGTGAAAATAAAAACTTCGCTTTGTAATAATGCCCTTCTTATCGCATCAATATGCAGAGGGTAATCATTTAAACAATTTTCCTCTTCTTTAAAAATATACATTTTCCCAATACGAATCCACATAAGTTTCTCGATCTAAACGGATCAGATGCTTGGGGCAGCATGCGGGAGCATGCACTTATTGATTGACATCATAACGAACCGCAGCTAGTATAAATACTGTACATACGAACAGAAATGGAATTCCTGTGACAACACCTCGCGCCCAACAAATATCGCTATCAGATACAGCCTACTACCACATCATGTCGCGCTGCGTTCGACGCTCCTTTCTATGTGGAACAGATGATCGTACCGGCCAGAGCTTTGAGCACCGCCGCCAATGGATAGAAGATCGTATACGTCTACTCGCCACAGTGTTCTCAATCGAAATCTGTAGCTTCGCAATTATGAGCAACCACTATCACATTGTACTAAAGATCGACCCTGATCCCACTAAACACTGGAGCTTTGACGAAGTTATTCAACGCTGGTTGTGTATTCACAAAGGCCCTTTCTTGATTCATAAATACCTAAAAGGCGAAGTCACCGGCAAGGCCGAAATGGCTGTAGTCATAAAGTTTGTTGAAGACTGGCGCATACGCCTATCAAGCATCAGTGAATTTATGCAGCAGCTCAATCAAGTAATATCACGACAAGCAAACAAAGAAGAAAACTGTACTGGAAGATTTTGGGAGGGACGATACAAATCACAACCGTTGCTAACAGAAGAAGCTCTGCTGACGGCTATGGCTTACGTGGACCTAAACCCCATACGCGCCACAATGGCTAAAACACCAGAAGGATCAAAACACACAAGTATCAAAGAACGAATTAGGCCTACCTTCGACGTAGAGCAAGCACTGGTAAATAATCCAGACTTTAACCCGTATTACCTACAGCGATTTACGATTAAACCGCTGTCGCCATTTGAAGGGAATTTAAAATCCGACAAACAAGGCGGTGTTATATTCAGTTACAACGATTACCTTACTCTGGTCGATACAACTGCCCGGATTCAGCGCCAAGACAAACGTGGCTCCATATCAAGTAACTTCTTACCTATTCTTGAACGGCTTGGAATTCAATCCGACGAGTGGATTGAGAACACTCAAAAGTTCGAAGATATTTTCTATAGTAAGTTCTATTACAAAAGAAACGAACGCAATACTGCTTAGCAAACCCACTAGACATTTTTCAAAAGCTGGATGATCAATCTAGAGTTCGTCACGTCCGCGATTCGGAATATTGAATGAACTCTATGCCTTTCTGTATTTTCTAAATTTAAAATAAACCTACGATTATTAGCGGTAGTTTAACAGGGCTAATTTCGATAATTATTCAAGAGATCGCCGTAAAGAGGTAACTCAGTATTATAAAACACTTCATCCCTCCTCCGGCACAGATCCGTACGTGCGCGTTTAACGCATACGGCTCCTGTAATATGTCAAA
>JBLIMQ010000169.1:0-8331 GCA_047638775.1 Flavobacteriales bacterium | reverse complement strand
CACCGAGGAACCGTATGACTAAAAGGTCACGTACGGATCTGTGGGGAGCGTCGCCCGAAAGGGCGGCTCTTACCCGGAATTTCTTCCTTGCCAGTGACTTCACCCTTTAGGTATTTTTGAATTAAGAAAGGGCCTTTGTGAATGCACAGCCACCGTTGAATAACTTCGTCAAAACTCCAGTCTTTAGGGGGCTCAGAGTCGATTTTTAGTACAATGTGATAGTGATTGCTCATAATTGCGAAGCTACAGATTTCGATTGAGAACACTGTGGCGAGTAGACGGATACGATCTTCGATCCATTGGCGGCGGTGCTCAAAGCTCTGGCCGGTACGATCATCTGTTCCACATAGAAAGGAGCGTCGAACGCAGCGCGACATGATGTGGTAGTAGGCTGTATCTGAAAGCGATATTTGTTGGGCACGGGGTGTTGTCACAGGAATTCCATTTCTGTTCGTATGTACAGTATTTATACTAGTTGCGGTTCGTTATGATGTCAATCAATAAGTGCGTGTCCTCGCATGCGCTTCTTATCTAACCTGTAGATTTTCTATCTTATTGATTCTTCTACATATTTACCTTTCATTCTAAAGCTAAACGAGCACTTTTAGATGTATTTTCAAAATAAAGTGAACCAAAAGTCACTTTGCTTGCCAAATTGACTGTATATAAAGCCAGTAAATATTTGAAGTACTTATGCTGAGCCCATTTTTGATTACCGTACGTGATGAAATACGCCTTCGAGGCTACAGCCTTAAAACAGAAAAGTCCTATTTGTATTGGATTCTTCAATTTATCGTTTTCCATAACAAGCAACACCCAATACTTACCTAACGCACTTAGCCGTTAATAGGCATGTGGCTGCAAATACACAAAAGGTAGCTTTAGGCGTGTGTACTGTTTAAAAAGGTTAAATTCGGTTAGTATTGGCGTCGAATTAATTAGATCGTAAATACTGGCTCGAACCGAACTTTAGTTTGAATTGGTGCTGGTCCTAAACTAATACTTTCGAATGGAATACGGATTTAATGAGAAGGATGCTCAGTAATATTGCCTCGTCAAATATCTGTTCAGCTTCTGTGTTGGTCATTATTACCCTGTTAATGATGGTATCCGCGTGTTCGCACAAAACTATTAAAGCATCTCAAGCCCAAATTACAGTAAGCCTAGAGTCGCCAGCCCGTATTCGTTTTAGCGGCAAAGGCGCGGGTGCCGGGATGATGTTAAGCGGGTCAATGGGCTCTATGGGTATCGCGATTGGTATTGCTATTGATGAAGGCATAGCGAAGGATATTGAAGCTGCGGCGCAAACGGTAGACTTTTCAATGGCGACGTTGGTTAAGTATATATTTACGGATGTAGCTGACGGGCGTTTTAGTTCGGCGCATGTGGTGGTTGAGCGGTATGGTTTTAAGATACGTCGCGGTGAGTTGGTTGAACCGGATATTCGTATTCGGGTGGACGTGGGTGAGTTTGTGTGTCGGATTTCTAGTGGGGCTGTTGTTGAGGCTGTTGCTGGGACTGAGACTGACGCGCATGAGTTGTCGGCTATTAAGAATAGTGGCCAGTTGGTTGCTGATAGTTTGGCTGAGGGCTTGATGGCTGATTGGGATGGGTTTTGTGTTTTGGTTGGTGAAGAATCTCTAGTGGAAAATTTGAGTCGTTAGTAGGGGGCCGAGTTAAGTACTCAAGATTAAAATCTCTATTTTTTGCTTGTTTGCTTGTTTGCTTGTTTGTCTGTTTTCTTAGTTGTTTTTCTTTCGCGAGGTCATACTTTAGTTGCTCATCTGGTTATTTAATTTTGGGTCTTCGGTACCGTTGTTTCCCCATAGACTAAAAAGTGTTAAGTGTTAAGTGTTAAGTTTTTGATGCCGTGTGTATCAAAAGATAGATGTTTAATAGGTTTTTGTTCTGCAAAGCGTTATATGTTTGCTCTGATCGTTTCATTGAGCCTCAGCAAAGGATTGGTTTCTCTCGCTAATTAACGCTCTCGTAATTATTTTTTTTGTATCTTTGAAGCTAAGCATTGCTTCTAACTTCTTTTTCATTCGAGGAAAAAATGAAAATACTTTCTAAGCTTGTATTAATCTTTCGTTCGGCAATGGTTGTGTATGTATCAACTCTTTGGATATGTCTACTGGCCTATGGGCAGAATGGCAACTACACAACAGCGCCGTTATTAGAAAAAATCGTTCCTGAAAAGGTAATGCCTAGCACTTTACTCACGATGCAAAATCCTAGTGAGCTTGGCGATGCTTATGACCCAGTTACAGGGTCATTAACGTTTGCAGTAACTGATATTGACCTCCCAGGTAATTTTGCACTACCTGTTCAAGTGCGCCGTAAATACATGAAAGATAAAGAACTCAACGGCATGACAGAAAT
This sequence comes from Flavobacteriales bacterium, assembly GCA_047638775.1. Taxonomy (GTDB): domain Bacteria; phylum Pseudomonadota; class Gammaproteobacteria; order Pseudomonadales; family Cellvibrionaceae; genus Agaribacterium. Next base: position 5,949 of record JBLIMQ010000169.1, on the reverse strand, counting down.
TGCCGGGTGGAGCCTAGATTTGCCGTTTATTCGAGGAGGCTACTTGCACCATGATGCGTTCGATCATAACTTTATGAAGAATGTAGAAGGTGCCGTTTATCGGAATGGTGACGGCTATGGTGGTGGTTGGAGTGACGGCAAAGAATGTGGGGGCGATAGTTTTGGCTTTAGATATAACGGGCTAAGTGCTCAGGGGGATACGTATAGCTCTTCTTTTTGGACTGGAAAGTTTTTACACATTCCAGGCGAGGTCTCTGAAAATTTAACATGGGGTGCAGGCGCTTACAACGAAGAGCAGGCGACGAGAACAAACCACCGAGTTACAGAGTGTTTTCAGCGCTCAGATGAGCAGGGGGAGGGGATTGTTGTTACTTCGCCATCTGGGGTTAGGTATCGGTTTGAGCACGTAATTGAAAAAAAGGGAAGCTTGCGCCCTTGGGAAGCTGATCGGCAGTTTTGGGATGTAAAATATCAGCGGTTTTTGATGGCGACTAAAGTTACCGATAAGTTCGGTAACTCAGTGAATTACAATTGGGAGGGTAATCGATTGCAGTCGATTGAGGCGTCCGATGGCCGAAAAATTGATTTTAATTACGACACTAATGGACAGTTGTCTAATGCGGAGGCTAACGGGCGGTCTTGGGTGTACGATAAAACCGAACCTGGAGATCTTACTGTCACTCGTCCAGACGGAAGGCAATGGCGGTACATGGGGTTGAATTTACGCCACGCATCTAGTCTTGGGTACGGTGGGTCGACCTCAGCGTACGCTCCTTACCTCTGTAAAAACAGAAATGCTCCTGGAGTTAATCGAGCGGAATTTTATGTGGAAACTCCAGAAGGTGCTCGGGTTGATTATTTGATGGATGATGTTCAACACAGTCGCTCCAATGTGATTGGCTTCACTCATTACCCAACGCCAACGTTTTCGACGGTCGGTGGGAATATTGCAGTTTTTCATAATTTGGCGTGTGGTTATAGTCACTCCCTTCTTAAGCGAACGGTCACTGTTGGGCAAAATAAATATGAGTGGGCCTACAATTATTCGGAAAATAAAGAGTGGTATGCCCCCGGCCCTGGAGACGGTACCTACGACGTTTCAGGGATTTTTGTGCCGTCGGTAAATGGTTTTATTGCTGGCAATGCTACTCCTGCTGGTCTCCCTACTGTTTTGCCCAGTTCTGTTCCCGTAGATAGAAAAAACATACGAACAACAACTGTTACAGCTCCAGACGGGCGAAAAACTGTTTATTATGTTGATAGAGATGCTTATTCGTTAACAGAAAATAGAGTTGTTGCTGAAGATTATTACGACAACGTGCCGAATGAATCGCATTTGCTTAAGAGAGTTGAGCATCACTATGCTCAAGGCGAAAAGTGGAGTGAAGGCACGTGTGAAATGGCTGGCGGTGAGGTTAGCCAATGTGAAAAAGGCCGTAACCTTGTTCCCGAACAGCACCGCGTCAACCTCGTAAAGCGAGTGCAAACAATATATGACGAAATTGGTAGTGGCAGTGATTATACAGTCGAGAATCTTGACTATGATTTTTATGGCCTCTCTTCTAAGAGCAAACAATACAACTCCGAAAATACGTTGACTCGTTATGTAAAGTCGACAGTGTTAAGCGACATAGTAAATTGGGTTTTATTTTTACCCGAATCAGTCTCGGTCAGTAATACCGATAGCGATTACACTGAAGTCAGTCGAACCGACTACGTTAAAAAATCTGTGGATAATAAATATGCCAATATTGATGTGCCGGATAAAAACTACAGTTTCGGTGCTCTCACCAAAACCGTGAGCTCGTATCATGACGATGGTAACGTTAAAAAAATCACTCTGCCCGACACCGATCGATGGGTAGAATACGTGTCGTTTAAACGGGGAACACCCACCGAAGTTAAAACCCCGCAAAGTTTAAGCCAGACCCCTAAAACGTTTTACCGAGAGGTCGATGACAACGGTTGGCTTAAATCGATTACTGACTTTAAAGGCTATAAAAGTAACATTACCTACGACAGTATCGGTCGTATTACAGGTATTTCTCACGAAGACGAAAACTGGTTGCCAACCATTATTGATTACGAGTGGCAATCCTCTGGTGCGTATTCAGGGATGTTGAAGCAAACATCTACTACGGGAACAGCCGTCAATGCGACGTATTATGATAATGTATTACGCCCGCTCGTGAATGAAACGCAAGACACATCCGATTTAGGCAGCCTAAGTTACTCGCACACTCGCTACGATGCTTTTAACAACGTTATATTCTCATCGTATTCTTCAGCGTCTGCGGGAAGTTTGGCAATCCCTGGATTGGGCGTCGCAAGTGAATTTGATGGCTTAGATCGCATGATCAAAATCGAACGTGATACGGACGTGGGTAAAATTAGCTCTAAGGTTTTATTCAAGAGCGGGAATAAAGTCGAAACAACGGACTTTAATGGTCACACAACGACATCAACTTATTTGGCGTACGGCAGCCCCGATTATGAGTTGACAACAAAGATTGATTCCCCAGAATCCGTAACTACAGCTATGGCGTACAACATGTTTGGCAACCTTACGTCAATTCAGCAAGACGGTAAAACACAGTACAACGTTTATGACAGTTTTCAGCGTCTGTGCAAACAGGTTCGACCGGATATAGGTAATACATCGGTTAAATACAATGATAGTCACTACATCGAATGGACCGCGCATAGCGCATCTGTAACTTCGTCAATCGCTTCATGTGATTATGCTTTTGATGGGGCTGCTAAGGTGACACACACTTACGATAACTTAGGCAAGTTGCGCACTCTCAGTTACGGTGACTTATCACCGAATAAAACCTATACCTACGATAAAAATGGGAATGTCACAGAGCTTGTCGTTGGACCATTTATGCAAAGCTACACCTATGATGATCAAAACAATTTAACTGCGGAAACGCATTCTGGTTTTGGAGCCGATCGCATACTGCAATACGTGTACAACAATATGGGGTATGTTTCTGATGTCGTGTATCCGACGGGTCACATTGTTTCGTTGTCACCTAATGCCTTGGGTCAAGCCCAGAGTATTATTAATATAAGCAGCGGAACAACGTATGTATCAGCAGTGGATTACCACTCATCGGGTATGCTGAAAAGCTTCATTTACGGAAATGGTCTTGAATACGATCTTGCTCAAAATACAGAGCAGTATCCTGAGTCGATTGAGTTTAAGAGCAACTCACTGATACAAGTCGGTTTTGATTACACCTATGACGACAATGGAAACATTGACGCTATAACGGATAAGCAAGACGCTAGCTATAATATCACCATGGATTATGACGGTTTGAATCGCTTAATAGTGGCCGACGGAAAATGGGGGAAAGGGCACTATAATTATGACGGAACAGGGAATATAAAAGACTATCAATTGGGTAGTTTTAGTCTCAATTACAACTACGACACCAATAATCGTTTAGACAACGTTAGCGGTAGTAAAGTGTACGACTTCGAATACGACACTCGCGGGAACGTCACTCGTAATAAGTCGGGTGGTGATCTGTTTGAGTACAACCTTGCTAACCAAATGACTTTTTTGGGCAACAATAGTTACGACTACGATGGTCATAACCGCCGTGTTAAGAAGCAAGGTATTCAGGGCGTTGAATATTTTGCCTACTCTCAAGCCGGCACGCTTATGTACACCCAAAAGTCAGATGGGAGTCATGTCAATTACATCTACCTTGGTAGCAGCCTTGTCGCAAAAGATACGGCGGCTACAGTAAATGGAGGCATAGTGACAAGTGCCAGTTTGAGTGGTGGTTCGGCAGAAGAATCAGACTGGAGTGAAACCAGTTGGCATTACAAAGCGTGGGGAACGTCCTCTTGGGTAAACGGGGAGCCGTCGAATACAAGTGACGCTGTGTACGGTGACGGCAGTTCCGTACTCGAAAGTCCATTTTTTACTGCACCAGCCGCTGCGATCAATTTTGATTACCGCCTCTTTAGTGAACGCAACGGGATACTGTATTTTAATGTAGGTGGCATAGACGTAATTATTCCACACGTTTACAACACGCCCGAAGTTAGCAGTTTGAATCTTGATGTTTATTACAATGGCGTATGGACCAATGTCTGGAGTGTCGTGAGTCCGCAAGGAGGCAGTGCTTGGGATACGGCCAACATTGATCTTAGTGGATATGATGGCCTTATTAAATTGCGTTTCAGGGGAGTAGCCGTAAGTGGTTGGTCAGGTGAGTTACCAATATCGGATATTCAGTTTGTTGCGAGTACGCCCATTGCAGCATCCAAGGACGCAATCATTAAAACGTTTGCGATTTTAAGTTCAGGCGCTCTCACGTTTGCGATTAACTAAGCGAAGGATAATAAAAATGTTAACAATACTAAAAACAGTTTTTCCGATTTTTATTGCCCTTGTTTTTTTTACTAGCACAGTTCAGGCAGAAGTCACTTATGTGCATGCCGATCATTTGGGCTCAGTTGTCGCGGAATCGAACAGTAGTGGTGCCATTACCAAGCGCTTTCACTACAAACCTTTTGGCGAGACAATAGAGTCCCAGCAGGACGACGTAGGTTACACCGGCCACAAACACGATGTTGATATAGGGTTAACCTATATGCAAGCTCGGTATTACGATCCAGTGTTGGGTCGGTTTTATGGAAATGATCCGATTGGGTTTAGGGGCATTCATAGCTTCAATCGATATGCTTATGTGAATAATAATCCATTTAAGTATTCAGATCCGAATGGCGAAGAGCCCGTGTGGCTCTTCGCGTCTGATATAGATGTTAAAGATCTAGCGGAAGAGAAAATATCAAGGGCAGAGTTTAAAGATCGTGAACTAGCACGTCGTGAGGCTGCCGCTGTTTCAGCGAATTTTATACCTGTTGGTGGGGGGGGTGTCGCAGCAGTAAATATTTTAAGACTAGCAAAAGTTACAAAGGGACTAGCTGTCCCTAAGAACTTGCCGAAGAATATTCACCCTGGTCAGCAAGGTAAGCATATCCCTGGGCATAATAATTTTACTCCTGGGCGTTCGCCATTAGCTGAAGGGGTGAATCCTCAAAAGCTACTTGACGGTGTGCAAAGCGGCGCACATCCGATCGTTAGAATGACTCCTAGAGGTCAGCCAGTAGTTGATTTTGGTAAGACTATAGGTCAAACTCAAGGTAAGGCGACTCAGTTTGGAATAATCCATCACGGGAAAAATGGTGCACATATTGTTCCCGCAAACCCCGTTCAGTTTTGAGGCTATTTATGAACTTACCAGAATGGTTGGTGTTATGGGTATGGCAGGCGTTGATCGGGGAAATTTACCCCGAGATTCGTGCCATTGCTTTACGTTACGATGCAGATAGAAACTTACTCCTGCGCTACTACTTTGATCGTGAACCGACAGACGATGACTTGGAGGGTATAGAGTGTGTGATCACGAATATCTTTGCGCATACATCATCAGATGAGAAAATTAAAAATATAGAAGAAGAGGCCGTTTTTTCAAAGGTAAGAATGGCTGATCTAGATGTGTTGGATGGCTTGGTGTATGCAAGGCGTGAATATTCATCGAATGATTAGGTAATGTTGCAAAGAGCGCAGGCAAACTCTGTTTTGTTGAAGGTACGCTCGTTCACACCCAAGATGGGTTAAAACCCATCGAAGAAATACAAGTTGGTGATCTCGTTGCGTCAAAAGATGAACTTACGGGCGAAACAAATTGGAAGCCTGTTAGCGAATTATTCCGCAATTACGATAAATCAATTCTTAATGTCACCTTGGTTAATCCCGAAGGTGAAGAAGAATTATTAGGTGTTACGGAAGAGCACCCGTTCTGGGTTGAAAATCTAGGTTGGGTGTAGCCGGCCACTTTGCCATCGTACTTTTAGCCAAATTAACCATCATAAGATTCGAGCATTTTATGATGGTTTTTCCACGCTCCCATCATAACTAAT
>JBLIMQ010000168.1:0-8451 GCA_047638775.1 Flavobacteriales bacterium | reverse complement strand
AGCCATTTCTTCTTCGTGCTCTTCACAATAGTGCGAACTCATTTAGCATTTTCACCAAAAAATTGAATTTTACTTCAAATCATAGTCTATTGGAATCGGGATGATATTTCGTGCACGTTCCTTATTGAAGATGTTCTTCGATAAGCACAGCATGCAACTAGATCACGCCATACATCCCGCCATCGGCTTAGACAAAGTCGCACACCATGAGAACTCTCTGGTTATTTTGGATATTGGCTTACCCGATATGGACGGTTTTGAAGTCTGCAGGCAAATACGAAAGATCAGTGATGTGCCAATAATCATGTTAACGGCCAGGGGCGATGTCATGGATCGCGTAATCGGCCTAGAGCTCGGTGCTGACGACTACTTGGCTAAGCCCTTTGAACCAAGGGAGTTGTTGGTCCGGATTCAAAACATACTTAAGCGTGTACAGCCAGGCGCTAATGCTGCAAGTTCCAAAGCGGCAAGCTCACACTCATTCGAAAATTTAACTATTAACTATGACAAACGAGCTGTAACCGTGAATGGCAGCACCATCACCTTGAGTACAATGGAATATCAGCTACTTGCGTTATTTACCCAATCCGCAGGCAAGACCTTTACCCGAGATGAGATCCTCAACCATCTAAGGGGCATCGACTGTGACATATTTAATCGCTCTGTTGATATTTTAGTTAGCCGACTGCGACAAAAATTGCGCCCGGCCACCCCATTAATGACCGTACGCGGAAGCGGCTACCTATTTATAGGCACGTATGAATAATTCAAAAAGATCATCAAGCCGTTCTAAGTTTTCATTTTTTCATAAAGTATCGATTAAACTGATTCTTATATTCGTTCCAGCGGCGATGGCGCTAATATTTTTTATCGCGCAAGGGTTTAGCAAAGTTGTCATTTACCACTTTAAAGAAAACATAGGACCGCACGCCACTCAATACTTTGATTATATAAAGCAGGACATTGGTACACCACCAAGCCAAACGCGTGCGCAGGAATTGTCCGAAACCCTTGCCGTTGAAATTATTATACTCAGTAAAGGCGAGGCTTGGTCCACGTTGAAAACGACGGACCTAGATTGGTTTGTCGCGCAATATTCAACATCTAAAGGGACGCCATTCCATGGGCCGGTACCAGAAGGTTACCAGGCCGTTAGAATTGGTAGTCGCGAATATATATTTTATGACGTTGACGGTGCTAATGTTTTCTTTTCACTAAATGAAGAAGAAAAGTCTGATGCGGAAAAACCAGAAACCTTTTTTTTAGTGATTATTACTACGCTTCTTATCCTTCTTTATTTGTCCATTCGGCTCATATTTCGCCCGCTTAAACCCATTACTAATGGCGTTGTTCTGTTCGGCCAGGGGGATCTAAAACACCGAATAAAGATAAAGCGAAAGGATGAGTTTGGCGAACTCGCCGGAAACATAAACCAAATGGCCGACGACATTGAAGGTATGCTCGAAGCAAAGCGACAGCTACTGCTCGCCATAAGTCACGAGCTTCGCTCACCTATCACTCGCGCAAAACTTGCAACAGATCTATTAGATAATACACCATTAAAAGCGGGTATTAATGCTGACTTAGACGAAATGGAAAGCCTTATCAATGACCTTTTGGAAAGTGAGCGCTTAAGTGAGAAGCACCTTGTCTTAAATAAACAGGATACGGATTTAAACATCCTGCTAGATACACTTATATCCACGAAGTTTGCTGACGCTAAAATCGTAGCTTCCCACCCGGAAGAGCACTTAATACTGAACTTAGATGCAACACGAATAACGCTTTTACTAAAAAACCTTATTCAAAACGCGCTTAGCTATACAGCAGACAATACAGTTATAGAAGTTCGTGTGGCTTCACATAAATCACACCTTACACTAGACATTACAGACTTTGGTTCTGGCATAGATGCTATTCATATTCCATTCCTTACAGAGCCTTTTTATCGGGTCGATCGTAGTCGCCAGCGTAATACCGATGGTTACGGTCTAGGCCTCTATCTGTGTAAAATGATCGCACAAGCTCATAATGGCTCGTTAAAAATCACTAGTGAATTGAACAAAGGTACAACTGTCACTGTATGTATTCCGATGGAAGATGTCAGCGAGTGATATTATAAAAACCCAAAGTTCGTATGACCATAAAAATACCCGCTTGTTCGAGATCTAGTTGACATGAATATAGGTTTTAATTGCCTTTGGCCAAACAGGTGCGTCGTTGCTATCAATTAGGTGATTCATCTAGTTTTCTAGGGCGTAAAAAACTAGCAAACCTAGGGAGCTTATTGCGTGTTAATCCGTGGTATTTAAAGGTGATGGTACTGCCAATAGCGGGTGGGTTGGCTCGGTCATCGTCGTTGAACCCTGTGCCAATTTTAAAGTCGACAAATTCATTCAGATTTTTTTGCCAACGTACTTTGATCGCACCCATTTTCCCTTCATTCTTTCCCTTTCCTGAAATGTGTTCAAGCACAATGGCTTCGGCGTCCATATGCGGTTTTAGTTTTAAAATATTTTTAGTTCGCCCGTTCTCAAACATAGCGTGTGCCCTATGCAGTATTAAGCCTTCGGCGCCAGCTTTGGTGTATTCAGCGAGCAGTGATGATAGGGCCGCATTGTTGCTTATTTGAAATTGCTTAACCGGTTTAACATGATTCAGGTCAAGGCTATTCACTAGGCTGGTGTAATAAGTTGCTCTTTGCTGGAAGCTTTGAGTAGTATTAGGCGCGTCAAAAATCATGTATTGTATTTTTCGCCACTCACTATCAATGGGTATATGTTTGCTGACGGTTGAGGCGACAAACTCAAAATCTTGGCGCTGTGACCAAAGTTCGCCATCTAGCCAAACCTCAGGTAAACCCGCTAAAAACCACGCCGGTGCGTGAAGTGTATTACCATTGCGGCTTTGTAGTTTTCCATCTTTCCATATTGCGCGAACACCATCATACTTTTCGCTAACTAGAAACGCGTTAACGTCTATTCCTTTGTTGTACACACTAGCGAGTTGCACGGGGATATCGGCGGCACAGTAGCTGGCGGCAAAAAACACATAAAATAGAAGAGCTTTGGCCTGCCGAAAAATACGACAGTGGCTAGAGAAAGTATAAGATGCGCGGTTTTGGGGGGATATAATCATGATGGCTCCTTGCCTAAAATAATCCGTTATAAGGTTTACAACTTGGGATAGGATACTACGGTTGTGTGCTGGATGCGGTATTTATTGCCTGGAGTGTTCTGTGTACGTGCCGACGGCTTGCCCTTGTTTAAAGAATCTAACAGAACCCAACAGAACCTAACAGGAACACCCGCCGCATAATGTTTGTGTTGAGTCGCCAAATAGAGTTTTGGATCAAGGAGTTGCTCACCCTGGCATCAGTTGAGGAGCTGGTGATATGAGTGGCTAACCTTCCTACGCCTAACCTTCGTACCCGCTATATTCATTGGCGCAAAGGGGCTTGTTAAAAAAAGAATTAACAACCCCTATGCGCATCGAACGGGAATATCTAACTATTTAGTCCGCAATATTTATAATGATCTTGCCTTGTGCTCGGCCAGATTCACTGCGTTCATGCGCTTGTGTCATTTGGTCTAATGTGAACTCATAATCGATGTGAACTTTGAATTTACCTGCGTCAACTAACTGAGCAATTTCTGCTAGTTGCTCAGCGTGATCGAACCGCTGACACTTAACGGGAACACTTTACAAGCACACCCGCGTTTAACGCTTACTCCGCATGCCCGTTAAATGCCCCTAGCGGCATGTGAATGTAGGTGTTTGAACGAGCAGGAAAAACATATAAAAACATATAAAACCATATATAAAACAATAGACATCCACCCACCATCCTCTTATTCTTTCCTCCTCTCAAAGCCTAGCGAGTAACACGCTTACATGCCGATGAATGACGCCCTTTCTCACAACTACCGTACCAGCTTGGATAAGGTGCCTGCAGAGGCGCAAGAATCCATAAAACTGGTGACAGACCTAGCCGGTAGATTCTTTACCAAAAGCCTAGCCATGGTCTGGTTATTTGGTAGCTACGCCCGTGGCGAAGCCATTAACGATAAACGTGTGAATCAAGAAACCGGCACCCTGTCAGAATACCGGTCCGACATCGATATTCTAGTGGTCGTGCGCGGCAAAACGGTAGAGGACCAATCCTCCCGTTGGGCACGCCTGTGTAAAAAAGTAGAAGATCACCCCGACATTCCGTTCAATATTCACTTGATAGCTGAAAGCCTAGTACGCCTTAATGACGCCATAGCAAACTGCGAATATTTTTATCGCGATGTGATCAGCGAAGGCGTGGTGTTATATAGCACCGTCAATCAGTTGGCCGAGCCAAAAGAAATGACACCCCAAGAACGACGCAGATGGGCGATACAGTATTTTGAACGCTTTTACGCCCGGTCAGTAGCGATGCGCCAATCGTTGTATTTGCACTATCAGTTAGATGACTATGGCTCGTCGATGTACGCCTTGCATCAAATGACAGAGCGTTTGTTTTATACCTATTTATTGGTGTTCACCAACTACAAACCCCGTGGGCATATTCTTGGCGAGTTACGTAACCGTGTCGCCAAAATAGATAAATCCGTGCGCGATGTTTTACCGCAAAATACCGAAGAAGAAAAAACCAATTTTGATTTGCTGAATAAAGCCTACGTGGATGCACGTTATAAAACAGATTATGACGTGGACATTGCCGTGCTGGATGATTTGATTACGCGGATTAGTGCTTTTCAGGTTTGGGTGTATGAACGGTGTTTGGTAGAGATAGATAAGATGGTGCTTTTGGATGGGTATTCAAAGGACTGTGCGGTGGTGAAGGATTATTTGGATTTGGGTGAGTTGAAGAAGAGGGAGTTGCCGCAGGCGGTTGTTGTTCGGCAGTTGGGGGAATTGCGGGCGGCTGAGGGCCGGGAGAAAGATGAGCGTGAAGAGAAGTTGATGGAACGAGAAGAGAAGGAAGCGGCTTTGGATAAGTTTGATAAAGAGCGTGAGGATAAGGAAGCTGCGTTGCAAGAAAAAGACCGGCTACGGCAAAAGCTTTTGGATGCTGGGATTGACCCTGATGGGGTTTGATGAAGATGCACGCTACACACGCCGTAGATTGGGGTGAGAGCTGATAGCAAACGTGCATCTCTTGTTGATTTTATGGATGAAATTGCTATCAGCTATACCCTATAAGTCCTAATTTGTACTTAAATTTGTACTTGTTTGTTAAATTGCCCCTCTCACCTGTTTTTGGGGAAAAGGCGGCTAAAAAGCGCGCGATTCAAACGAATAGCCGTTGCGCTATACACGACTACGCCAAAATTCCTTTCAGCTTTTCTAATGCCAACTTATGTTTGCTCTCCGACATTTTAGCCAGATTAATCTGCTTCCACTTAATGGCCGGAAGCTCACTTACACCATCTAGACCAAGCAACGACCAATCTGGCTCACGACGTTTAAACGACAGAAGAAAACCCTTCTCGCTTTCTGTTAACCCTTGGTGAATAAGTTTAAGCAAACGCTCTCTAACGGCCATCAGCTCTTCTAGCGGTACGTCCGTTTCAGTCATGTTTGCAAACTCACCTGCATAAATGGCCGATATATCTTTGTATTGCGGCTTCAGCAGTTCGGCCATAGGCCGATTGTGGCTCGATAAATACACTAGAAAGGCTTTGCGTATGTCATCCGTTAAGCCTTCATTCTCTAAAAGCCACTTAACATCGAATAAGTCTCTTGGATGCTGCCTATCCAGTGCCGCACAGATTTTTCCGGCGTAAAGGTCAGCCAGTGCCACCACTGATACCTCAACGTAACCGAACTCTTCTTCAGCAGCTTCACAGATCTCCATAAGACACGGTTCGTAGACCGTTCCTCGCAGCACTGGAGAAAGCTCCACTTTAATCTGTACACCATTGCGCGCAACGATGAGCCTCAACGAATCGCGCTTCGACTTATAAGCTTCGGTTATCTCCGCATCTTTGAACGCGGCTTTTAAATCAGCACTAATGACATCCAATGCCTCACGAATCTCATCCAAAGCCTCATCACGGGCTTTCATAGGCAGATAAACCAGATCAATATCGACAGATAAGCGCGGAAACTCTCTTACAAAGAGGTTGATAGCCGTTCCACCTTTAAGCGCAAAGCAGGTCTGCTTCGCGACAAAGGGCAAAACCTGCATCAACAACTGCACTTGCTTGTAATAAATACTGCTTCTATCCATCTTCAATATCCTTATCTCTAATCTTCACTGTTCAATGCCATATGCGACGGCACGGTGATTAAATAATCCGCATCCAGCTTTCCGCCTTTAGCCACAACGCGCTTACCTGAGCCTAAGTCATAATCCTTGACGTTTAGTTTGCTAAACCAAGGATAGGCTTGGCGCTTTGCCATCCAGAAAAACAATCGCTTGGCCTTTACGCTTTTACACGCTTTCAAAAGTGTATCAAGCTTTCTGGGCGACAAGTTCACTAACCCCTGCATTAACTCATCGGCATGCTCAAACGTCACTCTATCTGGCAAGTCCATCAATAATTCCAATATGGCTTTCTCAGGGCATGAGAAATACACAGGAGGCAATTCCACCCCCCACTCATGCTCTTTGATGAAAACCTTATCCATCAAAAGGCTTTCAGGCCATAGCTTGCTTGTACTGTGTCCTTCAAACTCTACAGGCAGCGACAAACGCACTAACCATGTTGGTAGCTTACCTGCCGCGTATAGGTGGATATGCGGCTGATTGCCTAATGACAGATACTGCGACAAGCCAGATAAAGAAAGCGCTGATAGCCCACCTACCACGACAGGCGGCACATCAGTACCCTCGACCTTGTCCATACGCTGCATAGAGGCAACCACACCTTCCCAACTCACAGAGCGGGAATACTGGCTGTATACCCCCGTTGCCAGCAACAACAAGGTTTCAGTTTTAACCGCATTGTCTATGGCATGGGCGCTCAAACCTTGCTCTGCTAGCCACTTCTTCGTGGCCAACATGCCATAAGGCAGAAGCGCTTTAAGTGACTGCTTATAAGTCCCTTTTACACCCTCACCCTTTGAAGTCATGCTATTAACCAAGCGCACTTACCTTTCTTAGTATTTTTGGCCGTTAAGCCTGCTAAAACCGCTCGATAGTTTATCACTACCGGTATATACGGCGGAAAACGCCGTATAATTTATAAATATCAAACTAACATAAACCGAAAAAGTTTACTAATATTGTTTTTCACGGCGATAAACGCCGTAAATAAATCAAAATTCAAACTGGAATCCCTTTAGCTAGGACACCTGCTCTTCCATGTTGGTGTGAAATTTTTTGCCGCCACAGCCATGAATATACTTTTCAATATGTGCGACATACCAACGATGTACGTCAGGCTTTAGTATGTTTCGAATAAGTACTTCTCGGTATCTATTCCAGAATAGGGTGAACGGATACTTTGGCATATGTCTTACCTCCATGTAAGTCGAATTGCGCGGCAATAGGCTGCATTCTGATCAAGTCCGTGTAAGGATTCGTTTATATAGAATGGGCCCTAAATTGTTTAGGGCCCATGTAGCCCTAAATGATTTAGGCCACATTCGGTCTAAATGGATATGTTGTATAAAAATCGAACACATTGCGTATGTACGGGTGTTTTGGATTTTTGGCTAGAATGGCTGCGTTACTGGTTTTGGTGCGGGTGAAATTTTCGGTATTTAGCTGGAGGGCACGTAGGTCGGGGCGTTGACAGATGTAGGGTGACGAGTTAGTTTGTATTTTTAGGTTTATGGTGTGCAGGACTTGGCTCTTGAGTGCCCTAAACGATTTAGACACATTGTGGACTAAATGTATTAAGGTACATTCGGTCTAAATAATTGTTAGAGCAATAAAAATGAAGAAACATATACTTGGTTATTCTGTTATTGTTTTTATTTCTGCAGCTCTAGGAATAGGGTATGGATTTAATTCCGGAATAGAGAACTATTACCATTTGGAGAGATTGCCTGCGACTCTTGTCGTGTCGTCAAACTACCGGCACGTCGCAAATGGAGATTCGACCGCACATCTTGAATGGATTCGCGGTGATACTGAAACCGCTCTGGATTCATATCTTTGGTATGAGGAAAATGGGAATAGGTTTTTATCAAATATCTTTCTAGAAGAATATCTCGACAGCAGAGAAAAGTACGTTAATGAGCTAATCGAATACGTTAAGCTTACGCCCGCTCCGCGAAATTTGTCTGAAATATTGCATGATGACGAAGCTAGAGAGCGATATATGGATGGGGTAAAAAAGAGAAACACGTTTTTACTTAGCAGGGGAGTGCCATTAGCTGCTCTAACAAAAGTAGCCTCGTGCCGAGGAAAATCCGAAGTCTTGGGATGAATGATCAAATTCTGAAACTGACTTATATTTACCCAGTGGGTGAGGAGAAGTATTCCAAATCCCACCAAACTAAAATTTA
>JBLIMQ010000167.1:0-8517 GCA_047638775.1 Flavobacteriales bacterium | reverse complement strand
AAGCACCGGCTTTGAAACCACTATCGGTGGTGTTTTGGTCGACACACAAGCTATAGCAGACACTGGTGGCTGGCAAAGTTGGGCTACTCAATCCGCTACAGTTGATCTAGTCGCAGGGGAACAAACACTCCGCTTAGATTATGTGGGCGGGGCCTCTAACATTAACTGGTTTGAACTAATCGCTCAATAATTCAAACGCTTTACACTCACCACTGTCTTTTGGACCGTGGTGAGTGTATCTAATATCTAACCAAGCATCATCAGGCTCACCCACTCCCTTAAGTAAACATCAAATACTTTTTAAAATAACTTCACAACTAACACGCCATTTCGTTCTGACTCCATCTGAACAATCCCACGAACGCGGGGACACTCAAGAATTCAATTAGCATCCTAGCAAACCGAAACGTGTACTCACACATAAATTTTGTGACGACTAATAAATTATTTTGTATGTATGGTGATGAATATTTTTGTGCTATTTAAGGCGATTCTAAACCGTTCATGACTTAAGTAACTCCCCAATGTCAGTGACATGTATACAGCTTCGTTTCCTCCATCAGACAACACTCAAAATTTGAATTAATGACACTGGCCATGACCGTGACATCCATGCAAGGCAAGGCAAGGCAAGGCAAGGCAAGGCAAGGCAAGCTAGATATAAATCTCAACCGCTATTAACAGAAGAGTCGATACTAACGACTATACTCTATGTCGACTTAAATCCAATTAGCGCCACTGCGCCCACAAAGCACTCGCTTTGGCGGAAACTACCGCCGGATTCGGCGCGAGATAAACGTGGTTCCATCCCATGCAATTTCTTCCCTATTCTTGAGCGTTTGGTATTGAATATGACGAATGGATTAAAAACACTAAAAAGTTTGAATCACTCCTCTACAGCAAGTTTTATTACCAAAGAAACCGACACAATATAGCCTAGCCCTTCGTAAGACTAAATTTTATGAAATGAGCTCCGTGGCTAGAATTTGTTACGCCTGCCATCTGTATAACTCAAGGATTAGTGCGTTAAATTTAAAGAGCTCCATTAAAGCTGATCAACTGAGAAACAATACAAAGACACCGCCATCGAAAATTTTTGGTTTTATTAACGACAGGTGATGAGATGGACAGCCCACGGCCGGCATCGTAATGAGTCAAACTTAACGATATCAAATGACGTTAACGTGGAACATCCATCTATGAACAGTAATAATGTAATCAACATCGATCTAGCAAAAAACGTTTTCCAAGTCTGCTTGTTAAACCCGTATAACAAAGTCACTTCAAACAGAAACATTAGACGATCAACGCTCGTTGAGTACGTTACCCAACTTGATGCAAACTGCGTCGTGATGGAAGCACGTTACAGCTCAAATAACTTGGGGCGCGCATTTCAGAATACTGGGTTATAACGTTGATTTAATTCAACCGCATCACGTAAAACCGTTTGTTGTTGGCAACAAAAACTACCAAAACTACCAAAACTACCAAAACTACCAAAACGATGCTGTCGCAATTGCGGAAGCCTCGCTACGACCTAAGGTCATTTTTGTAGCGGTTAAATCCTTTGAACAACAAGATATTCAAAGCTTGGATCACATTCGTAATCGTAATCGTTTAATTAAGGCTCGAACAACCGTAGCGAATCAGATTCGAGACCAAGTGGGTGATAAGGAGGTGGAGTCGTCTTAGATATCATTAGGGCTCTGCGTATACTAAGATCAATACAGAAGCGAATATATGTCAAAGCTGTCATTTTTGTAAACAAATAAACCATTGAGTACCAACTAAAAAATAATTAATTAGACTGCAGGATATTACGAGCAATGACTCGGAAGGCGATTAACCTTCCGCGGCTACACTCGACAAAATTAAGGGCTAATCAGGTCATTTTAATCGATTAGTAATTGATATTATCGGGCTGTCCATATATGTCCTTCACGTTTCGCTTATTATCGTCGAGCCTTAATCTCAATAACCTCACCAGCCTGCCAGTGCTTTATCTCGTCGGTATAGTAAAGATACGTTCGACCCGCGCTTCCCATAAATGAGCCTGGAATAGCAGCCATTAGACTTATATCTAATTTACGCGTCTCCCCAGCCCGCAGTGCGCGCCAATACAAAACAAGGTCACCGTCTTTTTCTTCGTATGCACTTATTTTTCCTTCGCCTACCCAGCTCTTAAGTTGATCGTGTTGAAGCTCTAAGCCTGCGGGAATGCCAATAATGGCCATGGGCGTAGGTGCATCATCGCGGCCAACAATAACGCGAGCAGTCAATTCAATAAGCTCGCCTTCTGTCACACGTTTTTTATTGAGTTGCGTATCGAGCTTAATCGGATTTTCTGATGCACTGTTGGGAACTAAGGTTGAGTAATTTACTTCCAGAGCAAAAGGCATTTTACTGCCATTACTCATCACTATAGCGACTTCGTGCTCTCCAGAATTAAGCGCTGCGGAAAAATTCGGTAGTTCTATTGCGCCCTTTGAATTTTTGTCAAACGATACACGGTTACCAAAAGGTTTGCCGTCAATAACAAGCTGCAAGTAACCCGGATTTTTGGGCTGTGAACGCGCTAAATCGTAAGCATTAATCGCTTTTAAAGATAAGATAGTGGATTGTGTCGATCCAAATCGCCCTGATTTACTTTGCTCGAATAACCACGTCATGGAAGTTTCCACTTGCGCGGCCCAGCGACTATCATTCTTAAGCCAGGCCAAAAGCGCTAAGCTCGTTACTTCAAGGTTTAGCGCTATACCGCCCGAGCGAGTAATCGACGTTACGGCGGAGTCAATATAACCGTCTTTGTGAAGACTTTCGTATAGTTTCTCGGCCATTTTATTAGCGCCAAAATCATCGCCTGACAGAAACAAAATATTCGCGGCTAAAGCGACAACGTAAGTGTCTTTGGTGTTTTCAGCTTCACGTTTTATCGCGTCTATCTCTTTTTTAAGACTTGCGGGAGACTCACCACTCTCAAGTAAAGACCAGATGATATAAGCATTGGTTGTTGGGGCTGGTGCACGACCAAAGCTGTCGAGAGCTTTTTTATTCTGTTTAAAACCGCCCTTTCCATCACGTCGATCCAACAACCAACCGCGTGTCCGCTCTATCATTTTTGAATCAACCGACATCACTTTTGCCATGTCTACAAATTCCATTAGACCGTAAGCCGTCAATGCTTCATGTGCAGGATTTGCACCGAACCATTCGTAGCCTTTGTCTTTGGATTCAAATCCAGTGAGTTTTATATACCCGGCATTCAATAGTTTTTTGGCCTTAGCAATTTTTTCTGGATCCACTCCTTGGTGGCTTAAAAAATATTGCTGGGCCATGACCAAGGGGTAATTGGATGAACTTGTTTGCTCAAAACACCCCATTGGTTGACGTAACAATGCGTTAAGAGCCTCTTCCATGTTGGCAACGGGTGACGGATACACTTTGACAAGAGTTTCAACACTGTTTTGCTGAGCAGATTTAGGAATATTTACGATAAAACTTACATCGTGCTCCTCACTAACAAGTCCACCATGATTAATGACAATCGGAAACCCTTTTGGCCGAACAAGCAACGTCCGCGTAACGGTATCCGTATATCCACCTGCAGCCGCACTGAAGGTAATATCCAATTCGCCAGGCTCATCCAATTTTAATGTGATAAATTGGCGCGCGCGCTCATCAGCCTTCAAATTTATAGCTTTAGGCTGTTTTAAATCCAAACCTTCAGATTTAACAATAAGTTGAGCGTTATCTAAGCTTTGTAAACTAGCGTTCACCATACTCACCGGCACCTGGATAACATCACCAACTGTTGCCGTCAAAGGAAGCTTGGGCTCGATATAAAAAGGCTCTATTGATTGAATCATCGAGTCACTATCACCTAAAGCGCCGTTTCGACCAAAGGCATCGGCCATTACACGGAAGCTGGTGACACTATCAGACAAATCAAAGCTTACCGTAGCTTTACCTGTGCGTGTATTGGTACGCAGACCTTTATTCCAATACAGTGTTTCGGTAAAATCGCTTCGGTCATTGGCTTGTCGATTCTTTCTCGCCACATGAGCGTACTCGCGAACCACCACAAGACGACGCTTTACGTCCATGAGTGCATCTTGTTCAAATATAGGAGGCTCAAACATCGGAGCTTCAAACATCTGGGCAATCCCTTGAACCCGCGCTAGTCGTTTTCCACCCTCATTTTGTTCATCTTTTTTGTCATTCCTAGCGTCTTGTTTGATAGGCTGAACAGCTGGCCCTTGCTCTACAGCTTTGGCTTCATCGAGTATCACATCTTCTTCATGTAACACACCGTTATCCCTAGGCCTTATAGCTTCATTCACGGCCATCATTTCCATGACAGGTTCTGGGTCAAGACCGGCTTTTCTAGCAAGCTTTCGCTTAGCATAAATATTCAATTTAACTATTTTTTCGGCCAACGCTCGCGGAGCTAACTTGGGGTACTGTTCTTTTATTTTGCTATAGTCACTTAAAATAAATCGACGCCAACCCTGTGTACCCAGCAATAGGTCTAGGGCCTGACTAGCTTGGTCATTTTCTTTATCTAAATAAACATGAGCATCCGCCATATCATTCACTTCGTTTTCTAGGTATACCATTACCGGTAAACGCGCCGCTTGCTCTCGCTTTTCAATCATCTGGATAACGGCATCGTCACTTACAGTAAGGCCAACAACAGCTTCAACCGGCTGACCGTTTTGATCTTTCGCGGTCACGGTGAGCTCTACAGAGTCACCAGGAACATAATTTTTTCGATTCGCCTCTATGGATATATTGAGCTCGAATTTTGGTGCGCGATACACCAACCTCTCCGCTAGTGGGTAACCGGACTCGCTCCACACCGTGGCCACTAACACACCCTCTTGTTCCTCGGGATTTAAACTGACCCTGACTTTAGATTGAGTGCTTTTAGATTGAGAGGCTTTTGATAGACGGTCTCTAGATCCGTTATTTTTTTCGTCCGTAAATGCTTGACTATCAAGTAATATTTCTCGTTTATGCAGAGTCACCTTCCCCAAATGGACTCCCTTAGCTTCGACTGTAAACTCTATTTTTTCATCAAAATTGTACTGCGACTTAACCTTAGAAAAAACCGCTCCAGAACCCTTTACTTCCGGCAGTAAAAATTGACGAGAAATCCCCGAAGGTGAGTCCAGCATGAGGGCATACTGCTGCCCTTTTTTCGGCTTAAACTCAAACAATCCCCGTCCTTCATGGGTGGTTTTTATTCTAATTAATGTTTTTTGTTTCACTTTGCCATTTTTAATAAGCATTATTCGACCTTCAATATCGGCCGGCTTTCCGTTAGGTGCACGAGTTTGTACATAGACACGGCTACTCAACCCTGAAATCAAGTCACCGCCTTCAGGGAAAAAACTAACATCTAAGTTTTGTAAAACAATGGGAATAATTTGACTAGCCGTTTCAACCACACCGCCGTCTTCAATAATAAATGCGAGGCTACCCTCGCCCATATCCATGCTAGCCGGCAAGGCAAATTCTGTTGAAATGACGCCACTTTTGTCGACACGAACATTTGCCTTATTAAAGACTTCCTTACCGTCCACACGGGCAATAATATTAACTTTTGCTCCCAATGGAATTCCGCCCTCAACACGTTCAATTTTTACGCTGGCCGATACAGTTTCTCCAGCACCGTAGGCGTCGCGTAAGAACTCTATTTGACTGTTAATACGTGGCGCTCTATAAGCGCGGATATCAAAGTGGCGCTGAGCCTCCGGAGCACCAATGCTATTACTCTTCACTTGAAGCGTATATTCACCGCCTGAAATTCCTTCAGGAATTAGCCACTTTAAACCAACCGCGCTGTCGTCTCCTTGCGCCAAGCCCTGGAAGACCAAATCACCTCGTGGGCCCACTATTTTGACGGAGATATCGGCATTGGCTTGGCTAAGGGGGGTATTATCCGACGCATGCAAAAAGACGGCTCGCATATATAGCGTCTCTTGGGCTCGGTAAATTGGCTTGTCGGTACTAAGGTAAATCAAATATCGTTGATCTCCACCAAGAACCTCCGTGGTAACAGTTTGCGCCCCACTATTTTTATGGCCTTGTTCAGCAAAGGCCGCTTCGAAATAGCTACAAAAACAAATAAATGTCCCTAAAGCGAGCATTACCAATCGTGTTTTTAACATGTACTTTTCTCCGTAAAATCGTATCGTTATCTCTCGAGGCGTAAGATCACTAGTATTAGACCTTCCATATCACCCCACTTAACCTCAATAAATTGAACACAATTAAGGACCGTTATGAGTAAGACGACCTCACCTCGGAAATCCTTGGACCATAAACGTATTTTTTTCAAAACGGTTAATATGTGCGTGAGCCATGTATTAATTTAATTTTTCGCATTTAATCCCCTTCGCATTAGGGATTTGGCTAAAAAGCACGTTATTTACTAATCAACAACTTACAGGTGTTTTGACAATCATATGCCCCTGTAGTCCGTAGTCCGTAGTCCGTAGTCCGTTAGTCCGCAGTCCAATTAATTAACTACGCTATTTTTCTGAAACTGATGACCGCCCGCGTCAAAATATAGATTAGGTTTTGATCATTACGTTTTTTAACAGACTTTTCTAAGCATCACTATACAATTTCAGGTTAACAACTAAAAAAGGGACATATTCATTGTGAAAAGATCAAGCGTAGGACTATTAGCCGTATTAAGTATGTTTATAAGCCCATTAAGCAATGCTTGCGGTGGTTTTTTTTGTAGCTTGACGCCTATTGCACAGGCCGGTGAGCAGATAATATTCAAACAGGAAAATGGAAATACCACCACTATGGTGCGAATTCTCTACACAGGCGAAGCAGAGGATTTCGCATGGGTTCTCCCAGTACCAGCGACACCACAGTTGAGCATAGGCAGTGATATTACCTTCACGGAGCTTGAGATTTCTACTCGCCCTCAATTCAATTTACAAAGAACTGGAACATCCTGTTTATCTGAGGATGATGTCGTTTTCACGGCCGCAGCTGACGGAACCACATCACCTGTCGCACTTCCCGAGGGCGTAGTGATTGAAGAAACCCTCGAAGTTGGGCCTTTTGATGCCCAGGTAATAAGTAGTGACGATGCCACAGCGCTATCGAGCTGGTTAGTTGACAATAATTTCGATTTGACTGAACGAGGCATTGAACTACTGCAGCCCTACATTGACGACTCAATGAAATTTGTTGTGCTAAAGCTGCAAAATAACAAGTCCAGCGGTGATATTACCCCAATCATATTGAATTACGAAAGCGATAAACCGGTGATTCCGCTGCGGTTAACCGCGGTTGCGGCCCAAGCAGATATGGGCGTTCTTGTATGGATACTGGGTGAAGCCAGAGCCGTACCCGATAATTTTTTACATGTTGTACCAAATTACACACGATTAAACTGGTACGCAGGAGCCTCCAATGCTTACGCAAGCTACCAAACGCTTATAACAACAGCAATGAATGAGGCCGGTGGTCAGGGATTTGCAACAGACTTAGCGGGACCTGTGAGTGATTTGACACAAAACCTTACCAACGCAGTGCCGTTCACCACACTACTAACATCTCTTGAAGGCGCTACTGATGCAGAATTTATAGAGGGGATATGGAATGGCACCATCAATACGCAAATCGCATCGGAAATTCAGACAGCGTTACCACTTCCAGTAGGACAAAATACCTTGCTGTATTCTAATGTGCCGGCATTGATAACCCAGTTTACACCCGAACAACTCAGCCGTGCCCGAGTCGACGTTAGTGAGTATATTGCGATGGAAGTGATTGCGCCATTAAACAATGCCGTTGATATTCTCGACGATGGGATGTATTTGACGCGTTTATATACAACTTTATCACCTGAAGAAATGTTGGTAGACCCTACTTTTGTATTTAATAGTGATATGCCGCAGCAAAGCCAAATACGCGAAGCAAATTTACACACGGCGTGCGTCGACGATCAAAACCAATTCACACTGACCCTCGGTGAAGGAACGGGCCGCGACGACGAGGTCGTACTGCAATCTGCAGTCGAGTTTCCAAATACGGCTCAAGTAAGTAGTCAAGAAGCAAGTTGGCAGATTGCTGTTACTTCAGACGTAGGTTCACCTAACATTCAAACCCAGCGAGAGTTTGAAACTAAAACAGTAGGTGATTTTAAAGAACAAGACTCATCGAGTGGTAGTGGTGGTGGACCTGTGGGAGGAAGAGAGGGAGGAGGACCGATTGGGTTTGGTATTATTTTCATGCTGGCATGTTTGAGAAGCATTTATTTTTTGGCGATTAAAAAATCTTAGCTTTACTTTACTTTACTTTACTTTGCTTTGCTTTGATTTAATTTAGCTTTTAAACATACACCTCGCATAAAAGGCGGTAGCTACTCTGATATAGGGTCCACTCTCCTTTTATGCGAGTTCAATCGAAGTTATTTTCTCATGAAACTCTAACCCTACTCTAACCCTACTCTAACCCTAACCCTAACCCTAACTCAAAAGTATTACC
>JBLIMQ010000166.1:0-8548 GCA_047638775.1 Flavobacteriales bacterium | reverse complement strand
AAAAGTTGAAAAGTTGAAAAGTTGAAAAGTTGAAAAGTTGAAAAGTTGAAAAGTTGAAAAGTTGAAAAGTTGAAAAGTTGAGGTTTGAAATGCATTTCGGCGGAAAATAACTTATATTAATGCCTTTTGTAATTGCGGAATAGATATGGCCAAAAAAATCGATGTCACCATGGACGATATTGCTCGCCTGGCAGGGGTATCTAAACCTACGGTATCTCGGGTACTCAGCAACCATCCTAATGTGTCCGCAAAAACGCGAAAAAAAGTATTATCAGTTACTTCGGCTAAGGGCTACTCGATAAATCGTCATGCACAACGTTTACGAGCAAAGCAATCTAATGCTATAGCCGTAATACTTGACTTCCCTTCCTATGGTGGTGCTGGGGTTTCAGATCCGTTCATACTTGACCTGCTTTCGGGTGTAAATCATGCCCTCATAAAAAGCGGTAAAGATTTGTTGCTGACTTCCCCCCCCGAGAATGACTCGCTTGCGTACTATCAAACACTATCTTCTTCTAAAGGCGCTGACGGCCTTATTTTCCTGGGACGAGGGTTGCGCGAAGAACTTTTAAATGAGCTTTCACATACCGATATTCCCTTTGTCGTTTGGGGCTCCAAAATAGACGAGAGCCCCTTTTGTTGTATTGGTAGTGACGGTTTTGTAGGTGGGGTAAAAGCTGGTGAATATCTAATTAACAAGGGGCGTCGAAATATTTTGTTTGTTGGCGATACCCGGCACAA
Source organism: Flavobacteriales bacterium (assembly GCA_047638775.1). Taxonomy (GTDB): domain Bacteria; phylum Pseudomonadota; class Gammaproteobacteria; order Pseudomonadales; family Cellvibrionaceae; genus Agaribacterium. The sequence goes on along the minus strand of JBLIMQ010000166.1, from coordinate 7,807 downwards.
AGAGATTTACGCGCGCCGTGCGGGGTTGCAGCATGCTGTAAATGAAAGTCCGTATGATATTGTGGTTCGCGACCTTGCGGCGAGTAACTTTGATGACGAGCGCACGTTTCAGGCGGCGCTAACGTTGACTCAGTCTGATAACTGCCCAGATGCACTGTTTGCTTTTAGCGATACTGCTGCGATGGCTTTCATGAGTGCTTTTCGCATATCTGGAAGGAGCGCACCTCAAGATTTCAATGTGGTGGGGTATAATAATATCCGCCTCGCTCAATATTTTTATCCTCCTATTACCACAATTGAGCAGGACACTGAGCTTGCTGGTAAATTTCTCGTTCAGGCACTCGAACAAATAATTGACGGAAAGCGGCCGCCGCCAATTAAGCTGGAAACTAACCTAATAGATAGGGGCTCTTAGGATGGTTGTAGGTCACCATCACATTTTCGTAAATATGCGTTATGTGATTCTGAAATACATGCGCGGCTTAGAATTACCTTCACTTAGGTTGGAATTGTCTTCGATGGGCAATATTCAGGCGTAACGTTGACCGTTGATATATTACAATAAGCTCTCTTTAGGAATGATTGGGGTATGCCACTTTACATAATTAAGCACTTCTTTGAGTGTTTGTTGTAACTCATTACCTGTAATATTAAAGCTGATCTTATTTTTCATAATTGGGGAGCAGGATCGTCTTACCATTATTAAGCCCACTGGAATCAATTTTAGGATCGCTCAAGCTAGATTAGAATGTCTCAATCTCGTAGTAGTAGCATACCGCAAATACTAATCCGAAATGCATTAACTACGGATTCAATATTTACGACATTAATTTTAACGATACCCATATGTAAGTTGGTGTGAAAGCGAGACCCTACGAGTACTAGAGCCGGTATTTTCTACCAATACGCTTATGTATACATATAATACTGTCGCATTATCACAAGCTACATTAATACAGCTCAACTCAACTAAGCATCAGCTCTGTTAGCTCCTTGCGTTACGCCACGTGCGCTTATATATATTTCCATTCCATTAGTCGCGATGTTGTTTTAGGAGGCCGTCCCAAGCAGGGGTGCTCTGGTCTAGCTCTACCTCCTGACCGTATAGATAACATCTACAGGGTTTTGTGTTAAGCAACTCTAGAGAGACAGTTGCACCTCCGACAGTAAGCTTCAATAAACTTTCGAGGAAGTTTATCCTGAAGGAGTAACCTTTCCAGGAAGTAGGCGCCTGCGGCGAAAAGTTGAGCTTCCCTTCTGTTAAACGCATTCCCCCAAAACCGTAGACTAGACACATCCAAGCTCCCCCCATCGCGGCCATATGTAACCCGTGCCCGCTATTTCCGTGGAGATTTTCCAGATCGATGAAAACTGACTTGGCAAAAAAATCGGCCGCCTCGTCAAGCTCACCGATCTCGCTAGCTATGATGCTATAGGCGCATGGAGAAAGCGTTGAGTCGTGTACACAAACTTTCTTGTAATAGTGGTAGTTTCGACGCTTATCATCATGTGTAAATCGGTTGCTCTGGAGAAGGAGAGCCAATACAGTGTCTGCTTGTTTGGATACTTGATAACGATAAAGTGTTAATGGATGGTAATGCAACAGTAATGGGTAATGGTCTTTAGGGGTGGCATCAATATCCCAGACTTCTTTTTCTAGAAAGCTGTCGTCTTGCTTATGAATCCCTAATGTATCGTCATAGGGCAGCAACATCTTATGTGCCGCATTTCGCCAAAGATTGACCTCGGCGTCCTTCAGGCCAAGTTTGGCTACGAGTTGCCGAATACGCTCAGATCGTTCACTAGTAACGATTCTATCGTAAAGTTCAATTGCATACTCGAGGTGAGCTTGCGCCATCACGTTAGTGTAGAGGTTATTGTTGACGATAGCAGTATACTCGTCTGGCCCCGTTACACTGTTAATGACAAAGTGTCCGTTTTGACGCGCGTTAAAAAACCCCACTTGCAACCAAATTCTCGCGGTTTCCCATATAATCTCCGCGCCATATTGAAAAATAAAATCATTGTCACCTGTAGCGTCATGGTATAGTTTTATTGCGTATGCAATATCGGCATTAATATGATACTGGGCTGTTCCTGCAGGGAAAAACGCCGAGCACTCATCTCCTGATATGGTGCGCCACGGATACAAGGCGCCGACCTTATGGCCCATTAGTTTTGCAATGTTGCGTGCAGCATTAAGGCCATGATATCGGAACTCCAACATTTTTTTCGCTATCGAAGGCTTGTTAAATACAAAAAAAGGTAAGCACAATATTTCGGCATCCCAAAAATAATGCCCTTCGTACCCTTCTCCTGTCTGCCCTTTAGCAGACAAGGACGTAAGGCCGTCTCGTCCTGCGGCCTGAATTAATTGGACGGTGTTAAATTTAAGTGCGGACTCAGTTTTTGGGGAGCCATCTATCGAAAATTCAGCATTGTTCCAGATATCGCCTAACAAGCTTTTTTGCTCGGTAAGAAGACCGTTGTACCCTAAAATATAGGCATCATTTAGAGTTCTTCTTCCTGCATCAATTATATTTTCTTCATTGTTCTGGCTGGCGGTATAGGACACTAGTTTTTCGAGAGATACGGCCTCGCCCTCTTTGAGTTGACACGAAAGAGTATCGGTTATAAGGCCTCCACTTGTGAATTGCTGGCGCTTAAAGCGCTTAGCTCCTGTCACTTTATACGCTACCAAACTTGCCACACGATAACCGCTATCTTTTAATTCGTGCGTAAACCCACTTATAGCCTCCAGGCTTACGGGTGCGGAACAACGTTGGGAATCTAAATCTTTCTTGCTTGAAGTTATTGTCTCGATACACCGCCAAGGAGAGCTGGCAAACTTAGGGGTTCTGCGTGGGTCATGCACAGAGTGATCCTTTTCTCCAGCAAGTTCCGAACTCGCTTTTACGTCACCCATTTGCGTGTCGTCAAAGCGTGCATCAAGGGGTGACTCAATATTAAGAGCGCCGTTAAAATTTACTGAAGAGATCGTTACACGACTTACATATAAGTTTGTGCGTGAGAGTGAGGCGAGCCGTCTAAACTCTAGCGCTAAAGTTTTACCACTTTCAGTTTTCCACTCTAACGTTCGCACAACTTCTCCTGAGGTGTAATCCAGCCAACGTCGGTAGCCGCGGGTTGTAGAGTGAACCGCACTAAACTTCTCTCCTTGGGTATAAATGGAAAGCTTGGTGGGGTCGACTGTCGGAATACGAGTATCACTAGTTTGCGCAAACCCGTGCGCTTGCTCATGGTAATTAATTTTAACTTTCTCGAATACCCCATTTAAAAATACGCATGGCCGTGCTCGGGTTTCATGCTCATCAGCCTCTTCTAAAACACCCCTAACACCGATAAACCCGTTTCCAACACTAAACACAGATTCGGATTGAGACTCTAAAGACCTTGCTATACTTTGCTCCTCTAGTTTCCACGGGTGGTAATTATATTCGTCTTTTGCTGCACAAGGTTCTTGCCCGGCAATTTCATCGTAAGGGCGAGTGTCGGTATCGTCTACACATGCAGCCGCATCTCTTTGTATCTCTTTCATATAACCTCCAGGAGTGGGTATTTATTTGTTATAACCGTATTAATAAATACTGTTATATTAAGTGTTCGGGTGCAGCTTAAAACATAATTGAAAATACCCATGAAATGCATTTCATTGTGTCGCGGCATTTTAGCAATAATTAGAATAATGAGGCAATTCATAAATATTAACCCGTTGTTACGAGCCCCGGTCTATTAGTGTGACAGTCAGGGCCGTCGGGTTTGGCAGCTCGCCCATGATCGCGTCTTGGAGCTTTTCGACTAACATACGACCAATTAACTCGGAGTCTTGATAAATCGTCGTCAGTGGTGGGTTAAAGTATTGCGACACCTCAATATCACCAAAGCCTATCACGTTAAAATCTTTCGGTGCGCTTACACCAGCATCTCGAAAAGCTGAAAGAAATGCCATTGCTACAGTGTCGCTTTGCGCAAGCACCCCGTCGGGTAGTGGCAACCCCGAATTTAGTAGCCGAGTTGCCGCCATGAAGCCGTCTTCAGCGTTCTCGCTTTTGATCATGAGGTCACGAATGGCGACTAGCTCACTTTTTGCAACGATATCTTGAAGCCCTGCGCGAAGTGCATGCACCTCTTTATCGCGAGCGTTGCCAACAAAAACGATGTTTCTCCTATGGTGTTTAATGAAATATCTACCGGCTAATTGCCCTCCAGTAAAGCCGTCCGACCCCACTGTACTAAAAGTATTGCCGTTATTTGCTGCTCCCCAGGCAACTAACGGTACTCCAGCCCGAGCAAGGCCCTCCAGCAGTTTGCCGGATTGCCCGTATTGAAGAAAAATAAGACCTTCCGCTCCTCCAGAAGATATTAGCTCTTGAAAATAACCCGTCACCCCATTACTGGGGGCGCTAACAAGCAGCGTCTCTTTGCCGCATGATGCCAAGGCAGCGCAGACTCCGGATAATACATCGCGCATAATTAAGTCAGAAGTGGAAGTGCCGTCGAATGATTGTAAATTACATGCGACGGCAACTGCGCTGGCTGCCCGCCCACGAAATTGACGAGCCTGTCTGTTAACAACATACCCTGCCTCACCCGCCACCTTAAGTACATGATCTCGCATCGGTTGAGCAACCAGAGTACTTCCGCTCAATACACGCGAAACCGTCGCCTTAGATACACACGCTAGTTTGGCTATGTCGTCCATTGAAATCACTGGTATCACAATTATCTATCTCCATACTTGTGATCGTACTGTTTCTTATGGCTGAGCAGGCCAGGCCCACTAAATGTGAGCTGGCTTGGCATACTTGGGTTTAGCCATTGCGTGCGAGCTGAAAAATGCAATGCATTTCATAGCTCGACTATACAATAATAACTGCATTACATGTTACATATAGACTGTTATTACTCGAAATACCTTATCGTATTGAAATGCTTTGCATAGTAATATAAGATGATTCTAGTCCCATATCCTCACGTAAGTGCAATTCAAGTATTAGACTTAAATTTACGTGAGCATCAAATAGGCGGTATTTTGCAATGAACAGAAAAATAGTCGTTATTCTCATCATTAACTATGCGGTGTTTGGCGTACTGCTTAACAGTGTGGGTGTAGTGATTATGCAATCTATCAATATCTTTTTGGTTACCAAAGAAAGTGCGAGCTTATTGGAGGGATTTAAAGATATTCCTATAGCCGTGGTCTCGTTTTTCGTAGCGTCCAGCCTTCCAAGAATAGGGTACAAAAAAGCTATGAGCATAGCATTCTGCTTGGTTGTAGCGGGTTGTTTATTGATGCCTATTTTTGCCAATTTCTTAGTGACCAAAATAATGTTTCTATTGGTAGGCGTAGCTTTTGCGCTCACCAAGGTTTCCGTGTATTCCGTTATCGGCCTTATCTCGAACTCTCGAAAAGAACACGTAAGTACCATGAACTTTGTTGAAGGGGGATTTATGGTAGGCGTACTTGGTGGATACTGGTTGTTTAGTTCGTTTATAGGTAGCGCTAGCAGCCCGATTGGATCCCAATGGCTCAATGTGTACTGGGTACTTATTGTATTAAGTATTGTCTGTTTAGTATTAACTCAGCTACTTGATGTTAAATTTGATGGTGCTAGTAGTAATAAATCTGACGTGTTCGAAGATTTTTATGGCATGTGTAAGCTTCTTATTAAACCGGTAGTGTTTATGTTTGTTATTTCAGCTTTTCTGTATGTTGTAATTGAACAGAGTATTCAAACTTGGCTACCAACATTTAACAATCAAATATTTAATCTTCCTGGTGATTTAAGCGTCCAGCTCACCAGCTTGTTTGCGGTTTGTGTCGCAGCTGGGCGAATCTCAGCCGGTTATTTCGGGCAAAAATTGCATTGGTACACACTGATTAACATTTGCATAATTGGTGCGGCCGCCATCGTTCTAGTGGCACTACCTTTAGCCGAAGGGGTTAATATTGCGGTGGATGCAGATGTGTTTAGTTTACCCATTGCGGTATACATATTACCTATGATCGGACTTTTTCTTGCGCCAATTTACCCTATATTAAATTCTGTTGTATTAAGTTCATTAGATAAGTCAATGCACGCGTCCATGACCGGACTTATTGTACTCTCATCGGCATTAGGAGGAACTTCTGGTTCGATGATTACCGGTATAGTTTTTGGGAAATTTTCCGGACAGCACGCATTTTATTTTAGTCTCGTGCCAATGATATTGATCATAATTGTTTTATATTTCTTGAAAACCTTTATAGGCAATAAATCGTCATTACAAGTATCCCGTGACGCTAATGTTTGAAACTTTCAAATCGTAAAAATAACAAAAAAAGATACAAGAATTTCCTAACTACATGTATCGACTTTCGATTTAGATGATGGATTACCAGTTATGGAGGAGGTTCGACCTAAGTTAGTCATAATATTTTCCGGTTTGTATATAGGATCGATATGGAAAAAGTAGCGGATTTTGCAAAAATAAAATCAGAAAGTTTCGGAATTACGTGGATTGAAGTATCAAGTTGTTGGCGGTTAGTTCTAGGGGCCAGAGCAGGGCGAAAATCAGATCCATATATTCAGGAGTATTTTAGTTCACATAAGTATGGTTCGAAAATAAATGCTTTTGTAGCAACGAAAGATCGAAAATCCGTATTGATGAATCGGGCTGAATTTAAGAAGTACTATCACTATCAGTTAAATGGCCGTCGAGTTAGACAACCTCGAAGTAATGCGTCAATAGATGTGACTGGTGTGATATTCAGCAAAGGTCGTCGCGTCCGTAATAGGATTGAATATTTCCCAGCCATACTCGCATCCTCGGGATGCAAGATAATCGGCCGATTTCCTCTACGAAAGTGCGGAGTAAGAAATGCCTTTCACTCCGCTGTACAAAGCCGATTTTCTGTGGAAGGACGTCGTTACATAGAAGGTGACGTGGATGAAAAATTCCAAAAATGGATAATTAAATCAGATACCATAAGATTTTTAAAAATTTGTGAAATACGTATTCCTTATTAGATATGAGTCTTTAGTTAAACACTAAGAAAGTGTGTACCGTCGCTGGACGTTTATATAGATTGAATACAGATCACAATGCCACTAAATGCAATCCTGTCAAACATCATTTATGTGATTGTTGTCTTGGACAGTACTGTTTTTTTAAAGAATTTGGATTAGAGCATTAAAAGCTTTAATCTAAATATTGCAGTTAATTTACTCTCCTCTGGGTTAATTCAGCATGTATAAGTAAATGCCGATTTACATATACTTTTCATAAGCCAAGGAAGGCGAATTAATTTTATAAGTGTAAGTTTCTACGTGACATTAATATTTGGGTAGTGACGTATATGTTTTTTTAATAAAAACACCCAGATTTTAACGTTAACTGTTAAAACAACTTATATCCAAGAAGGGTAATCGTCGTCAACTGAATAACTATTGAATTAGATCAATTAAAAGATATTTATGTTCAGATATTCAACGCCACATAAAGGAACTAATTCCGTATTATTTCCGTTTAAAAACAGAATTAGTAAAACATGTGATAAGCCTACATATGAATTTAATTGAGATGGTTAGTAAACGTTTTTGGGGAGACAGTGATGAGGATAAGTTAATTACCACGGTTGGATAGCAGCATAGTCACATCTGCGAACTAGCGGACAAATGTCCAATATCTTATCGAGACCATAATTTACTTATTCAAGTTTTTTTACCGTTGGAATAGTATAGATCGCCGTCGGTACGTTATTTGCAAGGAATATCTTCAAGCGGGGTGTTTTATTTTAATTCGA
>JBLIMQ010000165.1:0-8640 GCA_047638775.1 Flavobacteriales bacterium | reverse complement strand
GTATCGCGTTGCAGGTTGCCATGCAGCAAAGCCTCTTTTTGTGGCGCTTCATCCGAAACTTCCTTGGATAGCTAGCTTTATGGCGCTTATTGATAAAGAGTCTAAAAACCCTGAATCAGTTAATTTTTTAAAAATGTTGCACAAAAAGTATCAATAATTTTATTTTATAATAGATGTCAGGAGTTGAAATGGAAGTGATCAATTACGTCGAATTTCCGGCTAATAATATGGTTAAGACAAAGGGTTTTTTCGAAACGGCTTTTGGTTGGCGTTTTAGCGATTTTGGTGAGGACTATATGGCTTTTGATCAGCAAGGCATAGAAGGGGGTTTTTATCGTTCAGAAAAAACGAGTCGTACAGAGAATGGCGCGGCACTGATTGTCTTTCTTAGCAATAATATTGAGGCCAGCCTAAAAAAAATTAAAGCTGCCGGTGGTGAGGTCGTTGTTGATATTTTTAGCTTCCCAGGTGGCCGCCGGTTTCATTTTGTAGAACCATCAGGGAATGAGTTTGCTGTATGGACGAAGACTACAGGCGACGAATAGAGAAGTTATCTTCGATAAGTTTTTGTTCTTTAAGGTTTAATGTGTCGGACAGGTTCTTCTTGAAATTCCGTAGTGTGGTTTGTTCCTTTAGAAAGGCACAAATCCTGTTTTCATAGAGTCTTGATGAGAAAATATAGCGTGAAGGGAAATTACTATTTCTAGCTAAACTGCACGCTTTTTTTGCTTGTTTTTCGTCTTCGAAGTTTGCGACTAATACGCCCTTTCTATTGAGACGAAAATCGATTTTTGATAGCCAGTCAGTATTGAACTCTATAGCGCGCCGTGGGTCACTTTCGTCATTCTCACTTCCGGAAAAAATGTCATCAATAACTAAGTCGTATTTAACAGTATCTTTTCTGACGAAATTGTACGCGTCGTCATTAAATAATTGGATGTTGTCGCCGCTACATGAAAAGTATTTTTGTGCGATATGTAAATGGGTTGAATCTAAATCGACGCCTTCGATTTTAGCGGAGGGTAATATGCTGCTTAAACAATTGATCGCCGCGCCTCCTCCAACTCCGAGCATTAAAATACGGTTGCATTCTGTGATGTCGGGTTTTAATAACAAGGGTAAGCTTAGTAGGTCCCATAGGTGACCAGAGAGTCGCTTGTTTGGATTCCATTGGCTATGAAAAATTCCATTAGTATATAGGCGAAGAGTTTTCCCTGCGCTACGTACCTCATAGTGTTGCCCACTAAGTTTCTTAGACCAAACTAAAGCCATATTAGACCTTTTGTCGATAATATTTTGCCAAAATCCATCGTATTCACATCCACTTACCTTGATGTCGTCCGACGTGATCTAATAGTTTGTTTCGCTCTGTATTGAGTGCGTTATAGTCAACAAAGGATAAACTTTGAATTCCCGATCCATTCCAGACCTGAATGCTAGCTGCATTGTGAAAGTCTAGAATTGGACCCCGATTTATTTGTATTTTCTGCAGTTTTACATGCGGTACGTACACTATTTTTGTTGAAAGTAGTCCGCTTCTAAAGGCTGACCAGTTTTTACCAAAATAATAACCGCGTTTTTTCCAATATAGGTAGTTGGTTATCGCGACGAAGAGGATAGGGATAATGACATAATATCTGCTTATCATTGGTAAGAAGTAACTAGCGATAACGACAGCAATGCTCAATGGAGTTGCCCATAGCAATATAGTCCATAACGCTTTCTGCATTTTTACGCGTTGCCAATCGCCGGATTCGACTTTAAATATTGTTAGTAACTCATCTCGTTGTTGTCTGTCGCAAACGGGAATAATGAATGCACTTGAAGTTCCTTGTGTGCCGGGCCTTGAGTCATTAGCTTGTGTTATTTTAATCGTGTATCGCTGGAGTAATCGTGCGATTAATCCTTGCTTAACTTCTATGCTTTGAAGTTTGTGGGACTTAAATCCTCGACGAATTCGATTTAATAAGCCTGCGTGAAATTGAACGTGATCATCGCTAATGTCTAGTGTGTAGTTCCAATAACGTATTATTGCTAGGGCGATAGATAAAATGTATAAAAAGATTATTGAAAGGATAAAAACCACTGTGAACAGTGATAAAGTTGCCCATACTCCATAGGCAGCGCTTAGTTCGATCGCATGACTTAAAAAACTTATGCTTTTGATTTTTTGTATAAGTACTTCTGAAAAAGCCTGACTTTGACCTAATATCGGAGACACAATTATCATTAAATAAATCATAGAGTTATTCATTAGCCCGTAACGAATAAGGTTAGCGATATCGATTTTTAAGTAATAGTCTGAGCGCGTGTCCTCTGCCTGAACTTTTTCTTTCTCTGTTTCAGTGACATCACGTTTATGTGATAAATGTAGGGCTTTAAGTTCTTCAGCACAAATTTGATTGATAGCCGGTAATACAATTTCTTTATCTTTAGAGCCCGCGGTGTCTAAACTGGCCGACCATAAGGAAAAAGGCCGATAATATATGGCCTGATTAAGATTGATTTCTTGGACTCGGTCAAACTGAAGGCTTAGGCGTTTCTTGTGAAAAAAACCGGTTTTAAGGCGCACGCCTTTCTCATCATACTGAAATGTGAAAAACCAATAGTTAAGGATAGAAGTAACAGTCACTAGAATAAAGAGTACCGGTAAGCCATGGCTAAAAATAAGTGCTCTAAAATCTTCAACAAACACTACACCGGCCATCGCTGGCCAAAGATTGACTAAAGATTTTAAGGTTCTTAATAAAAAATAGACTATCGATATAGGAGAGCAGCGTTGCCATTTTTGTACGGTCGGATTATCCGGCATAATTGTCACTATGTTCTTGTTGAGCCCGATGGCTCTTACCGTGCTCCACCGTTTCGGTGGTATTCGTAGGCTTATCTTCGATTCTCTCGGCGTCTTCGAGGTTGATTTTTAACAGAGTATGCTCTTTTATTGTATTGGCCACTGACTTCGGTAAGCCGGGTATGCTTAGATCTGAACCCACTGTGCCAGCGGTGAAAAAACTCAATCGCGCAATACCTAAACGTTGTTCAATGGGGCCTTGGTTTACCTCGATATGTTGAATGCGGTTATATGAGACCGAGACACACTGCCAAAATAAAAGACCTTTTTGCAAATTGATATCTCGTTCACGAATACAGTAGCAGGTACGTAGGGCGCGTTTTTTCGCCCAAACGCCCAAGAAGGCAGTTGCTGAAAGCGTGATTAACGTAGCGGGAATGAATAGATAGCTTCCCTTAAAGCTAGGGATATTGGGTAGTACTTGACTGGCAATAACAAGAGCAATACATAGCGCGCCATGTATTAGCAGTACATGAATGCGCAGCTGTATAAGGTAGGCGCCTGCTACCGGCTGCCATAATGCCTGCGACCAATTCGATCCTGAGTTGTTCATGTTGGTCTCCATTAATTCGATTTTTACTCTAGGTTAATTTAGATCTATTTTTAATGCGTGGTTTTAGTATTCTACCCTTATAAAAAATTCAGGGCGTTTGCTTTGGTCTACTATACTGGGTAGATGTAAATAGCTTAATAGGTTTTGGTTTAGCAATGGCTACTCCTACGCATTTAAAAAAAATCAGTTTAGATCGTTTGTGTATTGGCATGCATATCATTGAACTCGATATTCCGTGGATAGAAAGCCCATTTATGCGCCACCATAAGACGATTAAGGCGACAAAAGAGATTGATGCGTTACGCAAAGCCGGCGTAAAGAAGCTGATTATTGATACCAATAAAGGCACAGGTTTGTCAGAGCCTGTTGTTGAAAGTCCAAAACAGCCTAAGCCTAAAGATAAGAAGGATCAAGCTCCAGAGCCCAGTAAGCGCCTCGAAAAAACTAGTCTAAATAACGAAATGCAGGCCGCGCAAGCTATTCGAGGTAAAGTAAAAAAGGCTGTTGAAAACTTACATGAAGCTGTCGGCAAGCGTTTGCCTATTGAGGAGGCGGAACTTACACCGCTCATAGATCAAACCTTAGAGAGCTTAGAGCGAAATAATCAGGCCTTAATGAGCTTAGTACATCTAAGTCGAGCGGCTCAAAAAGTCGCCGATCATACCTTCAGCGTGTTTTGCCTTTCCTTGAATATCGCTCGAAAACTCAATTTGAGTGCCGAGGATCAGCATGATTTGGGGCTCGCAGCGTTACTACACGAAACTGGCTGGACGCAACTCCCCTTGAACCTTATGGGTAAGCGCACAAAATATACCGAGCTCGAAAGAAAGCTCGTAAATAAGCATCCAGAGCTCGCTGTTTCGTTGCTAAAGGATATGGATTTTAATGAAACTGTACTGACGGCTATCAAACAGCATCACGAAGCCGGTGACGGCTCGGGCTATCCAGAAGGCTTGAAGAATGACGCGCTTCATGAGATCTCGCGAGTATTGATAATTGCCGATGCCTACGATGAAAGTATTAATCAACTCAATGACCGTCCGGGAATGATGCCGACTAACGCGCTACGGGATTTATTTATTCAGTCGGATAAAGGTATCTTTGAACAGAAAATTGTTGCGAGCTTTATTGATGTGTTGGGCATATACCCTGTGTCTAGCGCGGTAAAACTGAGTTCATCTGAGAAAGCCGTTGTATTAGAGGTTACGCCGGGTAAGCATTTACTTCCGGTTGTTGAGGTTCATTACGATGCGAAAGGTAAAGTTCTTCCTTCGCCTTTCGTTCAGGATTTATCTAGTTTAAGTGGTAACAGTGCAAAAACCATTGAAAGTATTCTTGACCCTAATAACCCAGATGATGATCCATCGCGTCGTTTGTACTTGGACCTGTAATTCGTGACTAACTCAAACTCACTTCCGCTCAGTTTGCAAAATTGGTTAAATCATTGGCCTGACGCCATAATATTAGTTGATGAAACTCTTTCGGTTCGATTTTATTCAACGCCGGCACAGCAATTACTTGCGTGGCCTGAATCCGAAATACTGGGTCGTAGTTTACATTCGATTGTTTGCATCCAAAATCGTGAATTTTCACATGAACAACATGAATGTCCACTAAGTATTAGTCGTTTTTCGAGTGGTGAAAATTATCACTCAAGCGTTTGGTCTAATGCCGATGGAGACTATATTCCGATAGACTATCGGTTGTTTAGTTTGGCATTGCCGGAGTTAGATGAGACACTCTACGCTGTGAATTTTCATTCAACTCTAAACGATGAATATAATCAATACGAGCTTGAAAAACTCGCCGAATATACCAATGCCAATCCCTCCCCCATTGTTGAATTAGATGTTGAGGGTAATATTCTTTTTGCCAATCCTGCGTTCCAAGAAAAGTTACTTGATTGTGGTTTTAGTAAAGAAGGCCTAAGTAATTTTTTGCCGCTGAATATTAAAAGTATTTGCGCTAGCGTAGCGAGTACACAGGCGTCGATTACAGATATTGAGCGCACATTAGATGAACAAGTTTTTCGGTGGCACTTTCACCCGATAAGTGGAAAGGAGTCGTTTAGTTTATTAGCGTATGGTTTTGATATAACGCAACAAAAATCCGCCGAAAAACGTATCGCCGGTGAGCGAGCGGCCGCACGTCGCGATTTCTACGCAAAAATGCTGCACGAATTACGAACGCCTTTGAATGCTATTGTTGGTTTTTCAGATTTGCTGGTTCTGCGTTCGGGCAATTTTGACGATAAAGAACGTGAACGTCTAAATGCCATAAAAACGGCAGGACTGCAACTAAACGACCTTATTACGGATACACTCGATCTATCCAAAATTGAAGCAGGTAAGCTTTCCGCGAGCCCTACAGTCACAGTTTTATCGAAAGTATTTAAAGATCTTAATGTGCAAATGGGGGGCTTGGCAGAAGTTAAATCACTCAATTACAAATATGACATAGAGCCCGGTTTGCAAATGTTTATTGACGCTCAAAAACTTCGACAAATATTAATGAATCTAATTTCTAACTCGATAAAATATACAAAAAATGGTTGGGTCCACTTGCAAGTGTCCGCTAAGGTCGATGCTGAGCTTGGTGACGCCATCGAGTTTCGTGTGTCGGATAGCGGTATCGGTATTCCCGCTGATAAAATAGATACGCTCTTTATGAGCTATACCCAAGTCGAAGATGAAGAGACGCGTGATGTACAAGGTACTGGACTTGGTTTAGCTTTAGTAGAGCAGTTTGTATTGTTATTAAAGGGTCATATTCGACTGGAAAGCGAGCATGGCCAAGGAAGTTGTTTTATTTTATGCCTACCCGTAGATTATAATTCACAGCCGTAACAAATTTAAAAGCTGTTTTTTGGATGAAATAGGCTCTTCTATAAAATATTCTCCTTCCGTGAATGAATGTTAACAATAGATCGAACTGCAATTCTTAGTTAAAGATTCTGGCTATAAATCTCAGCTCCAATCTCTAAAGTCTGATCTCTGATCTCTGATCTCTGATCTCTGATCTCTGATCTCTGATCTCTGATCTCTGATCTCTAAGTTCTAAAGTGCCGTCTTTGTTAAGGTAGTATGATTCTGCATGCTTTGCTCGCGCCAGGCTCTGACGTACACTGTTATGCTCTAGTATTTTTGCGTATGGTTGTTTATGTCAAACCCTTCATTATTATCGTTTCCCGCCATTGTTATCTATGTTAATTCTATTGGTCAGGCACTATTATTCGCACTATTTATCCCTACCTTAAGCTTGTATGTAGCCGAACGTTTTAATGCAAATGCGTTTTGGGTGGGCACTTTCTTTGTGGGTACGGCATCGACTGGAATTATTTACTCACACATATTGGGTCGGTTATCCGACCGAATGCAAGATCGACGATGGTTAATTGCTATTGGCATGTTTGGCGGCGGGTTAGCAAGTGCACTACTTGCGTATGCGCCATCGTATGCCTTGGCGCTCATCGTCGGCCTGAGTCTATTTAGTCTGGCATTTTCGAGTATTGCACAAATTTTTGCACATGCACGGGATTATTCCGACACTCACCTCAATCGAAAACAAAGTGTAATGTTTAACTCAACCGTTAGAGCATGCGCGGCATTTGCTTGGGTGGGTGGCCCGCCTATTGGTTTTATCCTGCTGGGGTATATTGGGTTTAAAGCTTTGTATTTAGCGATAGCCGTTCTGTATTTGATGGGCGCATTAACGGCACTAATAAGCTTGCCAAGAGTCACTAGGGCGAAGCAGGAGGCGCCTGTAGAGCACGCGAACAAGGGGCGAACAATCGTTTTTGCTATGTGCGCTTTTTCATTATTGTATGCCTGTAATCAAAGTTATTTAATTGCTTTGCCATTGTATTTGAGCCAAGACCTTGGTGTTGATAGTGAATGGGCCGGATGGATTATGGGTACGGCAGCAGCCTTAGAAATACCTGTTATGATTTTTGCCGGTTGGCTTGGTAGCCGTTTTTCTTTGCCGCCGTTAATACGAATTGGCGCTATTGCGCCCATTGCTTTGTATGTCGGTTTTTGGCAGGCTGATAGTGTTTGGCAACTTTTTCCTTTACAGATACTTAATGCCATGATGATTGGATTTATTGCGGGCTTGGGTATGACATGGTTTCAAGATTTGATGCCAGGCAAAGCGGGCGCGGCTTCTGCCCTATATTGGAATAGTACCAACATCGGAAATATCCTAGGTGCGGCGAGTATTGCCGTATTTGCACAGATGTTTGGCTATCGGGATATGTATGTGGTTAACGCGATTATGGCTTGTATTGCTTGCGGATTTTTATTCGCAATTGGCGGGAATAAATCTAAGTTAGAGAGTTAGGTTTGTGGAAAATCAGATTGGTGGAAAGTTAAATACTTAGAAAGCTAAATCCATAAAAGCTAAATCCATAAAAGCTAAATACATAAAAGCTAAATACATAAAAACGAAGCAAAAGATGGCATGGTTTTTTAGGAAGCTTTGAAATGAATATTGAGTTTAAAAACAACACCGTTGTGGGCGCTACTTGGTAGCCTTACTTTATGTTCCTTTTTTAAAGTTTTAATCCACGCTCTATTGTTCTATTGTTCTATTGTTCCAAGGTGCTTAATAGCCCGCTGCCTGCTTTAGTACGGCTTGTTTAATATCTGTTGCTTTAATGTTTTCTGGGGTATCCACTTGCACCGTGTTGCGCAGGCCTCGTCGTAAATACAGAGGGGATGGTTTGTTGCATGACTATGTTAAATTGGTCTAATTTCAGTCGGCCTGAAGGCCGACCTACAAGGGTTAGGACGTGGGACTGGCTTCCAAATTAGGCTGTAGGTCGGGCTTCAGCCCGACAATCACTAAACTCATTGAGCTTCCGCCTATGTACTTCATTCATGGACAAATATATATGTTCAACGTGTTTATGTCGTCCATTCAGAATCAAACCGTAAGCATTACTTAATGAATGCTTATAGAGTTACATTGGTAGCTTAATTATTGATGCGCTTAGAACTTGAATCCACGAAAGTTAAATGACTAGGTCACGAATCGTTCATTTAAGATTAGTAAATGGAAGGGGTAGGCGCTAAATAGCTAAGGTGTTTAGAACGTTAAATACGATTTTTTAAGAGGGTGTAAAACTAATTGTGTAACTGCTCATTATCTATAACCTGAACCAAAGGTAATATAATGAGTAAAACAATGGATCACAAAAAGCTGCAAGCCATGGCCGAAGAACTGGCCAAAGACGTCA
>JBLIMQ010000164.1:0-8644 GCA_047638775.1 Flavobacteriales bacterium | reverse complement strand
CACTCGGGGTGAATTCCAGAACACAGCGCAAAATCAACGTTTCACGCCGTATTTATCAGGGTTAACTGGAGATATTCTGATTATTTATGCATCAGGAGGGTATACTTAAATGATATTTAACCTTAGATAACAGCTCACTTGCGGACACTGGCTTTTGAATAAACTCATTGAAACCTATCGCAAAGTAATCTTCCGATTTGTCGTCCAACTTAACCGCTGACAGTAAAAAAATCGGAAGCTGCTCTAAACTGTGAGTGAGCCTAATCTCTTTACATGCTTCAACACCAGAAAGGCCGGGCATCATATTATCCATCACAAGCAATCGGATTGCGTTATCCCGCTTAACAAAAGCAACGGCTTCATGTCCGTTTTCGCACTCCAGCGTTTGTACACCCTGCTTTTTCAGATAACCTAAAATTATCATCCGATTAACCGGGTCATCATCAACCACCAAAACTTTACCCTCCATAGAAAATTCACCATCGGAAAGCCTAACCTCTCTGACGGGCACAGATTCTTGGGAGGAGCTAGTTTCTAGGGGAAAAAAATCCGCATCTAATGGTTGCGAATGATCTGACTGATGGCTTAACTGACGATCAGGATCAAGCGGTAAAGTAAATTCAAATTCAGAACCCTCTCCCACCGTGGACCGAACCTTTAACTCTCCACCATGCAGCTCCACCAACTTTTTAGTAATGGAAAGACCCAAACCTGTTCCACCTACATTATGCTCCTGAGAAAACTCGAGCTGCCTGAAGGTTTCAAATATCGTTGACAGTTTTTGCTCTGGAATCCCAATACCTTGGTCTACTATAAGAACTTTCAAACTGTTGACGTAAGGCCGACAGATTACCTCTATCGTGCCAGAGTCTGAATACTTTATTGCGTTACCCACCAAGTTAATTATAATTTGCTGCAAGCGGTTATCATCTGCCTGAACATAACACTTCTGCCCAATTGCCGAGTACTTCAACGCCAACCCTTTGGATGCAGCAATAAGCCTTAATAAAGAAAAAACAGACTCAACCACCCCATCGATATTGACTGAGGTTACGTTCAGTTCGAGTCGGCCTCCCTTAATTTTTGAATAATCCAATATATCGTTAATAAGATGACACAGCCTTTGGCCGCTCAATGAAATTATATCCAGTTTTTCCAGTAAATTTTTGTCTCCAACTTCGGAATACTCCGAAACCAGTGTATCCGAAAGACCAATCATAGCAATTAGCGGAGTTCGTAGTTCGTGCGAGGTGCTTGCTAAAAATTCATCCTTGATTTTATCCATGTTAAGCAGCTGCGTATTAACAAATTTTTGTTTGTTAAGCTCAACTTTTCTTCGATAATAGTTGACCAACAAAACAAACAGAACAACCCCTACACAACTGTATATAGCATAAGCCCACCATGTTTTCCAAAACGGTGGAGCTATGATAACTTTTATGGATGCAGGTTCTGTGTTCCATAGACCTTCGTTGTTTGAACCGATAACCTGAAACGTGTACGCCCCCGGATCAATATTAGTATAGGTCGCCATACGACTGCCGACATCTCTACGCCACTCTTCTTCAAAGCCAAGCAAGCGATATTTAAATTGATTATCCTCTGGAGATATATAATTAAGTGCCGAAAACTTAAACGAAAACATTGATTGCCAATGCGCCAAATTTATCTCTCGCGCCTTAACAATATTTTTATCTACGACGGGCTCCCCCTTGGCATTAACGGGGTGAGATTCGTTAAATACTTTAAAATCTGTAATCACAACCGGCGGTTTAAAGTGATTGCTTTTTAAATCCTCGGGCCTAAAAATGGTCAGTCCTTTACTACTGCCCACCACGAGTTCACCACTTCCAGTCTTCGAAATAGAGTCTCTATTGAACAGGTTATCAATCAATCCGTGGCGCCGGCCGTAATTTCTAAACGTAAGCGACTCCGGATCAAACTGCGAAAGTCCTTTATTGGTTGCCAACCAAATGAAGCCATTTGAATCTTCGTTAATACCTGCAACTGTCTTGTTGGCTAATCCATCCTTTATGCTGAACACCTGAAACGTACCAGTCTTCCTATCCATCAAATTCAGTCCACCGTCGGATGTTCCGACCCAAAAGCGATTTTTAGAATCTTCAAAAATAGAAATGACGTAGCTGTCGCTAATAGATGCTGATTTGTCTTTTTCATGTTTATAGTGAGTAAACACCCCACTCTTTTGGTCTAACAAATATAAACCACTAACACAACCAAACCATAGCTGCTGACTTCGATCCTCATAGGCTTTTCGGCAATAAAAGGAATCGGCCCCCAAGAGCATATTTTGTGGTGGTTTATAGCGCGTAAAGCGCTTTTGCTCACGGTGGTACTTGGCAATACCTTTTTCTGTTGCAAGCCAAATATCGCCTCGGCTATCCTCTATCACATCCCAAGGCTCTCTTCCCGGTATGCTGGTTTCATCCCCCTCTATTGGTAAAAAATAGTCAAAGGTTTTTGCCTTTGGGTCGTAACGATTAAGGCCTGCATTCCAAATCCCGAGCCAAATATAGCCTTTACTATCCTCTATCACAGATAACACCGTATTACCGCTGGGCGTTGAGAGGTTATTATTAACATGCTTGAAATTACTTATCTTCCCTGTTTCTCTATCGAGGTAACTTAAACCTAGGCCGGCACCGACCCAGAGGTTATCGTTTTCATCTCTAAACGTCGCCAGAGCCCCCCCGTCTGCAATGGTGTTGGGCTTGGAACTGCGATGACGAAAGTTGTTAAACACTGAAGCTTGAGCGTCGACAATATCAACTCCAGAGGGAAAATAGCCCACCCACACATTCCCATTATTATCTTCGTAAACAACATTCGCAACAAAATTACCCGGGCTGGTAGGTATTTCATCCGAATAAATAAATCGCCGAAAATTTCGCGACTCGACATTTAATACGCTCACCGACTCTCCATCGCCCACCCAAATGCGACCGTCCTTACCCTCCAGTACTGACCAAATCACACCACTTTTTTCAGAATTTTCGTGAGGAAAGCGAACAACCTGGGCAGACTCCCTATCAATTAGATTGAGTCCATCTCCGTATGTACCCGCCCAGACTCGGTTTTTGCTATCAACATACACCTGCCGTACATTATTTGAGCTGATAGAGGAGACATCTTGAGTGTCGTGCCGGTAGCGCTGGACTTCGCCATCGAAACTATTGACACTATTGACACTATTGACACCACCAAAGCTACTAAGCCCTAGGCTCTCGTAAGCCACCCAAAGTTTGCCTAAATTATCAAAGGTTAAATCCCATACAATTGAAGCTTTTTGTTTTTGAATTGCGTGATCTATTGGTGTAACGGAAAAATATTTGCTGCGTTTATCAAAAGTGAAAACGCCGCCATTGGTGGCAAGCCAAAGCTTATCACCACCGTTGGAGCAAATAGCATTTACGTAACCAATACCCTGGCTAGCCGAATCGATATCCGTTCTATAATTCTTAAAGCTATCGAGATCCTCCACATAAAGATGCAAACCGATCCTAGAACTTATCCAGAGGTCTTCGCCATCTAAAAAAAGATCGGTAATATAGTTTGCCGCTATAGGCGTAAGCTCACCCGAGTCAGTACGATAGATTTTAATGGTATAGCCATCGTAGCGCGCCAGTCCTTTTTCGCCTGCAAACCACATAAAACCCGTGGCGTCTTGTTGAATACTATTTATATGCCCCAGCACTTCCAATTCTTCAGGGAATATATGCTTAAAAGACAAGTTAGTGCTTGCGATTAACCGGCTTGAAAAGCAAACCAGTATCAGCAGAGCGATCAGCTTGAGTAACAAAGCGCTACCGCAGCGGAAAAGTGGCTTCCGTTGTAATGATCCTTTTTTTGATGTAGCCATCGATATGGGCTCTGGCATAGAACTAATTCAACAAAGATATATGGGTTCATTAAATAGCTTAGAAGAGTTTAACTCAATGGTATGCGAATACACGAAACAAAAGGGAATAAAGGCATTCTGAAGGCTCCTTCTTCCATTATATGAGCGGTTTCAGAGTGCTTGACTGTTGAAGCTATGGTGATAGCCTCTCACAGCCACTGGACGGATTCGGCCTCTTTCAGGGCATGGCTTGCGTGCCGCTGACGTGTGACGTGTGACGTGTGACGTGTGACGTGTGACGTGTGATGAGTGATGAGTGATGAGTGATGAGTGTTGAGTGTTGAGTGTTTTAACTATCTAAAATACGGCACTTAACGTGATACTTTCGATCTAAGGTGTCAACGGTAACCGAAAACTGACCCACTTACCGCTAAAAACGGTAATTGAAAATTGACCCACCCAGCTTAGTTTGCGATTGGCTGAGGCGGTACGATTCCCGCATTTCTTTCATTTTTTAGTCGATAGCTCTCTCCTACAATTTGTGTGATGTGTGCATAGTGAAGTAGCCTACCCAATAGAGCGGCCGTAAGTGTTGTATCATCGGCAAAAGTATTTGACCATTGTGAGAACAGTAGGTTACTCGAGACGATTATGCTGTCATGCTCGTAGCGTTTGCCCTACTGAACAGCGGTGTTGTCGCGTTTCGTGTCGCCTGCATCGCAATACTGCTTGTTATTGGCGAGCATTTGCAACAAGCCCAATGGACGATTGAAAGTAGCCCGATAGCCGAGGTACGAACACTGCACTTGCCTGGTGGCAGCTTAGTTACCATTGGACCTAATACCGAGCCGCGTTAGCGCTATAGCTCTACCTTACGCTTACTCGAGTTGCGTCGCGGTCAGGCGTTTTTTGATGTAGTGCGTGATGCAGAACGCCCGTTCTCTATCGCCATGGCCAAAACCAAAGTTACTGTCCTTGGCACCCAGTTCGATATTGTTAAACACTGTAGTGGCGCGAAAATTTCTGTCTTTGAGGGCCGAGTTAAAGTCAATACACTGCGTTCAGCCGCTGCTGAAACATTAAAAACCAACGATGAAGAGCAAGAGTTCATCCTCACGAATGGCCAAGCACTTAGTGTTGACAAGGTTGAAGGGCAAGGGACGCCAATACACATACAACCAGAGAATATTGGTGCCTGGCGTGAAGGCAGGCTGTCGTATATTAATACCCCATTAGCCGAAGTCATTGAAGATATTGGTCGTTATTACCCTAAGGAGCTACGTTTGGTTGGTGCTGGTTTTTCTGGACTAAATGTATCGGCTACGTTTAAAGTAGATCAATTGGATACGGCTTTAGCGATGTTAGCTAAAACATTGCCAATACAATTTGATGTGATTAGTGACAAACTTATTGTTATTAGGCACAAACGCGCCCCCTAATGACAAGAGACGCTATTGCGAATCCACCAATACAGTAATTGGCCGCCTTATTTCATCCTAATGGGCATAGCGCTAGTTATGACCCAGGCCCACGCTGACAGCCCTAGAGAATCCACCAAGCACATCGCCCATGATCGCGCCACCAGTAGCACTAACCCAATGGAGCAGCGCGCTAACTTTCAGATTCCGCCCCAGGCTTTAGGTAAAGCCATTGTCGCATTTGGCGAGCAGGTAAATCTGGTTATTGTTGGGCGCTCTGCAAACTTAGAAAAACATCAATCTCAGGCTATCTCCGGCAATTATGTAGTACGTGACGCACTGACACATATGCTAGAGGGTTCTGGCCTGCACTACGAGTTCTTGTCGCCCAACGGCATTATATTGAGCAAACCGCCCTCAACACCGCCTCATGAGAAAGCGGTTAAACCTATCGCGGATTCTAAAAATTCGCGTGAGCTGGAAGAGATTATCATTACCGGCCACCAGCCTGATACAAGCTTTCAGAATGCGCCCATAGCCGTTACGTCAATCAGCCAGCACAGATTGTCAGAATATGGTGTTGCTGATCTGTCAGAGTTGACCGATTTTGTTCCCAGTATTGTCGTTACGTAATCGGCAACAGACCAGGCCGATACCAACCTAACGATACGAGGTATTGGCTCTTTTTGGTCAACCGAGACGGCCGATCAAACAGTGGGCGTCTATGTAGATGGTATTTATAGCGTAAGACCTCAGGGTGTACTGTCGTCAATATATGACCTTGAAAATGTCGAAGTTCTGCGCGGTCCACAAGGTATGTCTTTTGGCCGAAATTCTTTAGCCGGATCTGTATTGTTGCAAACAAAAAAACCAACAGAGCATCTTGAAGGCGAACTACAGGCTGGTTTGGGCGACTACAATCGATATCACGCTTCGGCGGCACTTAACGTGCCTGTAAATAAGGCATTGGCCCTGCGCGTAGCCATGTATACAGACAAGGCCGACGGCTGGGTTAAACCACTAGACCGCAGTGACGCGTCTGTAAATACAGATTGGCTGGACGTAGTAGATTATCGGCGTGAAGACGCCCAACCCTTGAACGATACCAATATTCGCTCAACCCGAATCACCAGCTTATATAAATTTAACAAAGATCTGAATTGGACGTTAGCATTTGAGTCACTTGCGAACAAAACGTCCGGTGCCGTGTTGCTGGACCCCGTAAAAATTGAAAACGGAGATTTTTCGGCGTTCATAGACACCTCTCAATCGCTTAACCTAAATAGCGAGCAGTGGCGTTCGGCGCTAAAGTGGGACCTGGCGACTGTAAATGTCGAATATTTGGCGAGCTTCAGTGAGTTACGACGGCAGCAATGGGTAGATGCAGATGGTGGTCTAACGAGTGGGATTTGGACTAATAACACCAAACGACAACGTTCCGATGGGCTAAGCCACGAACTAAAGGTTGTGAGTCAAAACGATAACCAATTTCAGTGGCTAGCCGGTTTATTTTGGTTTAAAGAAGAGACTAACCTTCATTTTGCCATGGACCATCTTGGCTCGGGCCTTGATTTACTGTTTATTCCGCCAAAGCGTGGCACTCAATCGCGAGCGCTTTACGCCCAGGCCGATATTCGTCTATCCAAAGCATTTAACGTCACTGCGGGTATACGTCGCACTAATGACAAAAAATACGATGAAGATGGCCGTAGCTATGTTTTCTGCCGGGACGTGGAAATTGCGCCCGCACGGCCTGTCGGTTCTGATACGTTAGTTTTTGAAGATTTCAGGCAAAACAGTAATGGGGCTATTTTACCAGGTAGCGACGGCTTTGATGACAATACTGGTATCGCTTTTCAATTCGGCACGTGCTCACTAGTTAGCATCGATGACGTACGCAGACACACTAACGATACATCTGGCTTGCTACGCCTTACTTATAATAACGGGGGCCCCTTAATGTACGCCAGCATCAGTTCTGCCTACCAGGCAGGTCTAATCCTCAACCAGATCATTACAGATGGCGAAAAAATCATTAACTATGAGCTTGGCGTAAAAGCGGAAACTGCGAGATTGAGGCTAGGCGCAGCCGTATTTATTCAAGACTACCAAAAAATCGACCGCCCTCTATATGACGCAGCCAACAACAGCAATCAATTTGATGGTACAACAGGCATGGTGAGCGGTTTAGAGCTTGAGCTACGATGGCTGACTGGACGTTCTGGGACTTTTGATTTCGCCGGCTCGTGGCTGCAAAGCCGCTATGGTGATTATCCAACAAGGGGGATGTTTTGCGGTGTCGGCACGAATAATCCACGCGATCAGCTCGGCGTATGTAGCCTAAAAGGAAAACAATTTCCGCGCGCGCCGAGCTTAGCGTTTAGTGCGGGCTTTCGATGGAAGTTTGCTTTGAAAAGCGCATCATTAACACCGCGCATTACTCTTAATTACAGTGATAGCGTATTTTTTTCCGACGCCAATGAGAATTCCGCTGCTGTGAATAGCGTGGTTGCAAATACACCACAAATAGGCAGATCCACAAATAACCCTAATGGCCAAGACGCGTACGCAAAAATAAATATTGGGCTTGCCTATAAACCTTACCTAGGCCGATGGAGTACTGACGTGTATGTAAATAATCTTACCAATGAAATGACTAAATACGGTGCCAAGGCCGGTATCATAACGGCCCAAGGCGCTATTGGCCGCTACAACCCCCCGCGAACAGTTGGTGTTCGTATTAACGCCTCGTTTTAATTTATAGCAGATGACCGTACCGGCCAATGCTTTGAGCACCGCCGACAATGGATCGAAGATCTTATTCGTCTGCTCTCATCTGTGTTCGCAATTGAAACCTGTAGTTATGCCGTAATGAGCAACCACTATCACATTGCACTAAAGATCGACCCTGAACCCTCTAAAGACTGGCGTGTTGACGAAGTTATTCAGCGCTGGCGGTGCATTCACAAAGGCCCTTTCTTGATTCATAAATACCTAAAAGATGAAGTCACCGGCAAGGCCGAAATGGCTGTAGTCATAAAGCTTGTTGAAGACTGGCGCATACGCCTATCAAACATCAGTGAATTTATGCAGCGACTCAATCAAGTAATTTGGAGCGGGTGCCCTTCTTGATTCCTTGATTCTTCACTGGCTCGTCACGCGAATCTACCAATCTCATCAAGTCAGATTGCTGCTTGCTGCTTGCTGCTTGCTAGCAACCGATAAAGCCAATATCCCAAACGTTCCAACTAATACCGACGCTATAATCGATGCCTTGATACTATTCATATTCACTATAAAGCCTAACGTCGTGCTCAGCTGTATTTTTGGAGTGGATTATTTTTTGCTATTAATCACAAAATAATCA
>JBLIMQ010000163.1:0-8818 GCA_047638775.1 Flavobacteriales bacterium | reverse complement strand
GACGTCTTTGGCCAGTTCTTCGGCCATGGCTTGCAGCTTTTTGTGATCCATTGTTTTACTCATTATATTACCTTTGGTTCAGGTTATAGATAATGAGCAGTTACACAATTAGTTTTACACCCTCACTAGATCCGGTGATGTGAAGGTGGCTGTTTAAGCCTTTTCTTTCTTCCCGCAGAAAAGCCCGACTCTTTTGTGGGCACTAATTAGATTTAATGTATTAAGTCTATAGTGACTCATTCAAAAACATCTTGATGGTGTGCTTCAGCCCCTGCTTACATAGAGGGGTTTTTTTATTTCCTTATGTGTGAAGAGACTGTTTAAGCATTAAGTATTCTTGGCCGTGAACTTGTATTTTTCTCTATCGTTATAATCCGTTCTGTTTTTACAGAAGGCATTAAATATAATGCCGCTGGCCGTGTTGACATTTATCGATGCGCCCGTACCAAACTGTGGGATAAATACACAGTAATCACAGCGTTTTAGTATGTCTTCTTGAATCCCAGAACCTTCATTTCCTAAAATGAAAACCGTATTACTACTAAAGGTTTTTACATTAATCGATTGTGAGTCTTCAGTAATCTCAATTCCCACTAGATCATAGTTTAAATGTCGATAATGATGTATAGCATCATCAACAATATAAAAATGACGAAACTTAGTGGAGTTTGAAGTTTTTTGATTGCCGTAAGTAGCGATTTTCCTCCGGCCAATAATACAAATCTCATCGACACCAAAAGCATTGGCCGTGCGTATTATCTGGCCAATATTGGTGTTGCTTTGAATGTTGAATAATAGAAGGCTAAATTTCATTTTTTAAGACACTGCTAAATGTTGTGAATTAGGAGTTTTTAAAAGTAACGCGAGTATTTATGACAAACGAACCATGTCTTCTTACTTCGGTGTGTGGTCCTACTGAAAGTTCGTATCATCGCGCAAGTGCTTGGTCATCAAAGCAATAAAACACCGGACTTTCGATGATGCTCTGTGCCCCTCGCGATGCAGTATATGTACGGGCATAGGTTCGGGTTCGTAATCTTCGAGTATTGTATTAAGTGTTCCCGCTGCAAGTTCGTCTGCGACTTGATAGGAAATTAAGCGGGTGATACCTAGCCCTTCACAACTTGCATTAATAGCCGCTTGATTGCTTGTAACCACAAGCCTTGGGTGAATGTGAATGCTCTGTTTTTTCTCACCAGAATTGAAATGCCAGTCATGTGCCATGCTGCCGGCATTGGCCGAAATTAAACAGTGTTTCAGTAAATCTTTAGGGTCTTTGGGTGATTCATACTTAGCTAAGTACTCGGGCGAAGCCACAAGAATTAAACGCACCTTGCCTACCACCGTTGCATACATGTTGGAATCAGGCAGCTTCCCAATACGAATCCCGACATCAAAACCCTCTTCTAATAAATTGACCACTCTGTCCAAAAATACGGCATTTACCTGCGTGTCAGGGTAGGCGTTTAAGTATTCGACGATGCCGGGCATTACAAATTTTTGACCAAATAAGACGGGCGCCGTAATAGATAAAAGGCCTTTGGGTTCGGCATTAATACCAATAGCTGCGGCATCGGCACGTTCAACATCATGCAGTATTCGGCGCGCATCGTCTAAATACCGGCGGCCAGCATCAGTGGTGCGCACGTGTCGTGTTGTTCGGGTTAGTAACTTAACGCCGAGTTTGTCTTCAAGTGCACTAACGGCACGTGTTACAGCGGGTGGTGAAATCTTTAAGTGTCGTGCTGCAGCGGCAAAACCTTGTGCCTCCGCTACGGCGACATAAATTCGCATAATACTAAGCTGGTCCATGGGCTCTCGATCTATTATTGCAGAAACTGGAATAATGTATTGTTAAACGTACGTATTCTTATATCAAGTGTTTTTAGTCAGAATGTCCCTACTGCTTGAGGCAAGGCCCAAATTATAGCTTTAGCCACCGAGTAAGAACGGTCTTAGTTAAGACACTTTTAATTAAAACTAACGAAACTAACGAAACTAAAAAAACGTAGTGAAACAGACTGAAGCAACACTTAAACACGCTGAGTCAATCAAATTAATTTAAACTAAATAGGATGGTCACATGAGTCGTATCGCCCAAATCACCGAACAAACTGCCAACAACGAACAACAAGCGCTTTTTAGCGCTATTCAATCCCAGCTAGGCATGGTGCCAAACTTTTTGAAGGTCTTTGCCAATTCGCCGGCCGCACTACGCGCCTTTTTGGGTTTACACAGTATTGCTGGTGAAGGTAGCTTGGATCCGCAAACACGTGAGCGGATTGCGCTGGGACTAGCGGAACAAAACGCCTGTGAATATTGTGTGTCGGCGCATACCGCAATTGCACGAAAAGCGGGTTTATCAAATAGTGAGATAGAAGCAAATAGAGATGGTACCAGCGAAGACGCAAAGGCCGCTGTAGCCGTTAAATTCGCACGCTCATTAGCGGAACACAGCGGAGCCGTGACAACGGCAGAGCTATTAGAAGCACGTAATGCTGGCTTTGACGACGCTGAGATTGTCGAGATTATTACTCACGTTGGCATGAATATACTCACCAATATTCTGGGTAAAGCGAGTCGGGTTGAGATTGATTTCCCGAAAGTTGAATTAAAAAAGGCCTCTTAGGCCGGTAATGATTCCCTCAAATACCTCGCGCACAGCTCAAGTTGAAACCAATTGCTGCTGTGCGCGACGCCATTGTATTTTAAGGAGCCACTCATGGCACATAAATATACTCAAATCGCTTTTACCAATACGGTTAAAGAATTTCAGACTGAACAAAATAGTCGACGTTCTTATGTCCCTATGGAAGAGGGAGAAGATTACAATTATTTGCTAAGCGATAACGAAGCCAATTTTATTGGGGCACGTGATAGTTTTTATATGGCGAGCGTTAGTGAGACTCAGTGGCCTTACGTTCAGCATCGTGGCGGCCCGCCGGGTTTTATGCGTGTACTAGACGCTTCAACTATCGGCTTTGCCGACTTTAGCGGTAACCGACAATATGTTAGTGCGGGTAATTTTCGCACCAACGATCGCGTCGCATTATTTTTTATGGATTACCCTAATCGTCGTCGTTTAAAATTAATGGGACGCATTAAGCAACTTGATAATAGTGACTGGGAGCTACTTGCAAAATTGGAGCTCGACGACTATCGAGCAAGCGTAGAGCGCGGTTTTATCATTCAAATAGAAGCGTTTGATTGGAACTGTCCCAAACACATCACACCAAAATTTAGTGAGCGGGAAATTGAAACATTAATAGCCCCGATACGAGAAGAAAACATAAGGCTTAAAGCGCAAGTAACGAATCAAGCGACCGGAATAAATAAACCTTGGGGTGAAGGCGAGTTACCCCTGGTTGTGAGCGCTGTTCGGCAGTTAACACCAAGAGTTCGCGCTTACGAGTTACGTCACAAAGATGGAGCGGATCTACCTAAGGTGAACGCCGGCGCACACATACAGTTACCGTTAATTCAGGCTGATGGCAAAAAAATAACGCGGCACTATTCCATTTGTTCTAACCCTATGCGCCGCGACATATATGAAATTGCCGTATTAAATGACGCTAAAGGGCGCGGTGGCTCGCAATTGGTGCACGAAAGCCTCCAGTTAGGGCAGCGTTTAAACTGTAATCTCGCGGATAACTATTTTTCTTTGCACGACGATAGTCGCCCAGCTGTACTCATCGCGGGCGGTATTGGTATTACTCCGATCAAAGCGATGGCGCAAACACTGCATGCTCGCGGTACAGAGTTTAGCCTGCATTATGCAGGTAGAAGCCTAAGCGAAATGGCGTTCCAAGACCGTATGCACCGTAGTTTCCCTGATGAAATTACGTTCTATAGTGCTGACAATTCTAAGCGTCTGGATATAGCGGCGTTGATAAAGACGGCCGATACAGATGCGATATTTTATGTGTGCGGGCCGAATAGCTTAATTGATGATCTTGTCCAGGCGGCAAAAAACTTAGGCGTTGATTCCAGTCGAATTCGCTATGAACGCTTTAAGTCTAATCAGCAAGAACAGCAACAAGAACAGCAGAAAATTGAAGCCAAGCCCATAACGGTAACCTTATCAAAAAGTAACAAAACGATTCAAGTGGCCAAGGATGAAAGTGTATTAGATGCACTTTTAGAATGTGGTATTGAAATTGCTCATAGTTGCAAGATGGGAGAATGTAGAAGTTGTGTCGTTAAAGTCGTGCAGGGTGAGCCAGTGCATTTGGATAACTGTTTAAGCGATGATGAACGCTCTAAGCAAAAGTTGATGTGTCCGTGTGTTTCACGTAGTCAGGGAGAATCTCTGCATATCGATATCTAAGCCCAGCTTAGTACTAGAATAAACTTCAAGGGTTGTGCGTTAAAGTTAAGGTGGATTACAGTGAAAAACAGTCGTAACTAGAGTCGTAACTAGAGCCGTTACTACAGCCGTTACTACAGCCGTTACTACAGCAGTAACTACAGCCGTAACTACTGTTGTTACTAGAGCAGCTACTACTGAAGTTACTACAGCGGAATATTACTTTGAGCTTGGACATGACTTTGAATACTCTACATATCGATATTTAAGCCCAGCTTAGTATCAGAAAAAATTTCAAAGGTTGTGCGTTAAAGTTAAGGCGAACCACAACGAAAAACAGTCGTTACTAACGGTCGTTACTGCAGCGGAATATAACTATGAGCTTGGACATGAGTTTGAACGCTCTACATATCGACATTTAAGCCCAGCTTAGTACCAGAAAAAATCTCAAGGCTTGTGCGTTAAAGCTAAGGAGGATTGCAACGAAAAACAGTCGTTGCTACAGTCGTTGCTACAGTCGTTACTACAGCGGAATATAACTATGATCTTAGCCATGAGTTTGAATGATCTACATATCGACATTTAAGCCCAGCTTAGTACCAGAATAAATCTCAAGGCTTGTGCGTTAAAGCTAAGGTGGATTACAGTGAAAAGCAGCCGTTACTACTGCCGTTACTACAGTGAAATATAACTATGAGTTTAGATGTGAGTTTGAATATGAATTTTGACCTGAATATTGAAGACCTTCGCTTGCCTCTTCCAGATTTTTCTAGAGAAGCAGCTGTTAAAAAAGTTCGCTTAGCGGAAGATGCTTGGAATAATAAAAACCCAGAGAAAATTGCCACTGCGTATAGCCTGGATAGCGTTTGGCGTAATCGCGATAACTTTGTTTGTGGCCGAAAAGAGATTGTTGAACTTTTACGTAATAAGTGGGAAAAAGAAATTGATTATCGCCTCATAAAAGAATTATGGGCACATGATAAAAATAGAATTGCTGTGCGTTATGTTTATGAATGGCAGGATGTTGATGGTAACTGGTTTCGCTCCCATGGTAACGAAAACTGGGAATTTAATGATAAAGGCTTAATGACGGAACGTCATGCCAGTATTAATGATGTGGGTATATCTGAGGACGACCGAAAATTCCATTGGCCACTCGGCCGCAGACCTGATGATCATCCAGGGTTGAGCGACTTGGGTTTATGAAATAGCATTTTACTATTGCTAGGGTGCATCCATAATGGTGGATGCCTTTACTAGCTTCATGGATTCAAGTTCGAAGTGCATCAATAATACGCTACCATTCTGACTCTATAAGCATTCATTAAGTAATGCTTACGGTTTGATTCTGTATGGACGACATAAACACGCTGAGCCATAAATGATATGTCCATGAATGAAGAACATAGGTGGAAGCTCAAGCTGCAGTGGGTTAGCTTTGGTAAATATTTAGGGTTTAGATTCTCGACTTTAAAATATGAAGATCAATGAGTTTAGTGATTGTCGGGCTGAAGCCCGACCTACAGCCTGACTTAAGGCCCAATTTGGGAACCAGTCCCACGTCCTTACCCTTGTAGGTCGGTCTTCAGGCCGACTGAACTTAGACCAATTCAACATAGTCATGCAACAATCCATCCCATCTGTATTTACGACGAGGCCTGAACGGCACCGTACAAGTGGAGGCCTAAAGCAACGGATATTAAACAGGTAGTACTAAAGCGCGTAGCGGGCTATTTAGCACCTTAGAACAACAGAACAACAGAAATGGCACGCGTTAAAGCACAAATATGTGAGTGGGGGAGACACATTTTTATCTGGACTGAAGGAATTAGCCTAATATACTAAATATAAAAAATGTATACGTTATATTGACGGCAGGCAAGGTGGTGATAGTCGAGAATAACCGAGCTCAGAGTATGTGAGAGGATTGCTAAGCGAATGGTATGTAATTCGTTGTCATGAAGTGTTTAAGAGGCGTCTAAGTACTGTTGCGATATGTGCACTTGATGAAAAGCCTACTTTTAAGGCTACAGCAATACAAAAACAGTGGGAAAGTTTTTCGGCTAAAGCTCTAATCTGATGTCACTTAACCCGATTTTGGTAAAAGCATCGCGTGACGGCATAGATTATGTATTGCTTCACGAGTTGACCCATATTAAGAGTACTGCTGTGGTAAGCACATTTATCGTTTGTTAGATTGGGTATATGGCAGATTGAAAGAAAATTAAAACGAAGATGGATGGTATAGAGAGCTTACTTATTAAAAATTAGAGGGTAGGCATGGTAGAATTATTTACCGGCTCATTAACTAACTTGAATAGCCTTTCATGAGATTTTACTTACGAGCCAAGCGAGATGAAAAATGTATGCTCTGACACCACTCTTATTTATATTGCTCACACTTAACAGTAAGCAATTGAAAGATGACTGGGAGTATCGATTTAAAGTCTTTGCTCTGGTGGGGGCGTTTCACTTTTCTATTTTCCAGTTTCTAAATTATACTTTTCACATCCTGCAGAGTCAGGGCATTATTCAGATTGCTGCAAACGCTTTTTGTGTTTTAGCTATTGTTACTCTATGTCTTTCTCAGTACATCAAAAAATCTAATATCACCGTCAGTGTTGTAGTCGGATTTATTTCTATGGTGTTGATTGTTGCGAATTTTTTCTTTTCTGCGCCAGTTAAAAATGTGATTGCTGATAGGAGCGGCTATTATTCAAGCTTTGAGCTTAAGCTTCCATATCGAGCTTCGTTACCTGAAAAATCTGTGGTGCATATATTTGACGTGGGGGGCTACTCTTTAAGGCTTCCCGAAAGCTGGGAAGAAAAGAAGCTAAATACAGGGCACCCATACTTCATCAAAATGAACGGAGTGGAAAAAGTCGCCGAAATTCGCCCTCGTTGCTCACCTCCAGGAACTATTGATATACCCACCCTCGTAGAAAATTTACAAATACTCATCAGCGCTACAGGGGGTAGTTCACAATTCTCGTGTCATGTAAACGAAGGTGTAAAGCAGTGTTACATCGAGGGAAAGTATGACTCAAAAGAGCGTTGGTTCTGGTTTCAGTTAGATGAAAATAAAGGGAGAGAGATTGAGGCGCTGTTTTATCAAGATGATGCCGAATCTAAACGAGATGCTATATTCGCCATGGCTTCTGTAGAATATATAGCACCTGTTGACGACGTATATCTTCTCTGTTCAACTCCAAGCGAATGGTTTTAGCACGTGAATTAAAACTTACGTGCTAAAACGCATTAATATGCGCCGACTTTCGCTGCATTGCAGTACAGTCCCAGTCAGTTTTCAATGAGGCTTTTGCGGCTTCTTGAAATAACGGATAACGCATTGAAGGCTCAACACTACTGACTGCAACCCAGGTAATAAACGCATTGCTTTCTAGTGACGTGTTTTTTTTCGCTTCAGCTTCTAAATATGTATTTCGCTCTAGCGGGTTCATTTCTTGATATTTTGATAGGGCAGCTAAGGCTGTAAACGCACCACAAAATACATCAAAGTCGCTTTTAGCCTCCTCGGCAACTGAACATGCCGAAAGGGCGGTAAATAGCACAAGTAAGCCCGTTAAAACTCGCATTATCGTATTACCTCCCAATCGAAACCCCCATTAGAACGTATTCTTAAAGGTTGTTTGGGGCGATATAGTTCTACGTAATGTTTAGGTTTGAAGTCTGCTACAAATTTACCACTCCCCTCTGTGATATAAAACCAAAGCCCGTTATTACTTTTCCATGCTGTGCCTCCTTTTTTGGCGATAGTCATGGCGTTAATTTTCGCGGGCGATGAGGCGTAATTTGCACAGGGTGGTATGAAAGGGCGTGCCCATGATTCTTCTTTTATTTTTACTTTAAGTAAAATAAGTTTCTTATTTGTATCATCATCCACAACGGCTTTGACGATTCCCACTACGATAGAGGTCGGGGCCGAAATAAACCCCGTCGCATAGATGCCGGCATCTGTAGGGCTCGGAATTGCCCGACCTGTAGTATAGTTAAGTGCCCATATCGCTGGAGTGACTAATATACCGCCAACTTTTTTCCCTGTAGCCTCAAGTCCAATTGAGGCAATCGTACTGCTGGTTCCCTGAATGAAATTCTTATGATCTCTTACCGTATTAGCGTCCATACTGTTCCCTTTTATAATCTATTAGGTAATTGATACCATTATTAATTTACCAAATTTCCCTTCATTCTACTACCGTCTATGTGTTGGGTATTGAACTTTAGCGACGTGTGTCTCGTTAAGGTACTGGAGCGAGAGCTTGAGCAATTCAAATCAATGCTCGCATAACTTGCTAGTCAACTTATGGGTGAGTCCATGCAATGGAAATACTAAATGTGTGGGCTTCGATTTGAGTTTCTTCGGTAAGAGATGCTGCACGGTATTAATACGCAATTAATAACTCAAGTTTCGGGGTTCAAATGACCGTACTTAGAAGGGTGATTCATAATATTCTTGCTCCAACGTCAATACGTCCAGTTGCAAACTACGAA
>JBLIMQ010000162.1:0-9016 GCA_047638775.1 Flavobacteriales bacterium | reverse complement strand
GACTTACCCGGAAGCTACTCTTTAGAGGCCATTTCTGAGGAAGAGCATGTCACCACCCGTTTCTTGCGCGGTGAGCTCGGCGATAACGGCCTAGACGGCATCATATTCGTTGCCGACTCCACTAGCCTAAGCCGATCGTTACCGTTCCTGCTTAGTGTGCTTAACCTAAACATTCCAACTATCTTAGTCTGCACCATGATAGATGAATGTAAAGCGCGTGGCGGAGATATTGATTTCTTCAAACTTAAAGCGCGACTAGGAATTCCGGTAGTAGGCGTTGTTGGTAATCAAGGCCTGGGCATTAATGACCTTAAGCAGTTATTTTTAGAGCCCGATAAGTGGAAAGCCACCAAAATACCAAGCTTTGAATCAACGGAAGAGCGCTTCGTTTGGGCCGATAAAGTATTTAGTGAAGTCTTGCGTCATCCCATTATGGAGAGCAAATTAACGCGTCAAATCGATCGCCTATTGCTGCACCCGGTCTTGGGGCTGATTATTTTTGCAGCCTTTATCTCTATATTTTTCCAATCCATTTTCACCTGGGCTGCTCCCGCCATGGATCTATTCTCTGAATGGGTCAACCTATTTGCGAGGTTTACCGCCGAGGCTTTACCGCCCGGCCTGCTTAACGATTTATTATGTGATGGCATTATTCAAGGAGTTGGCGCCGTCTTGGTCTTTATTCCGCAGATTGCCGTCCTATTTACGCTTATTTTCTTTTTCGAAGCTTCCGGATATATGGCCAGGGCCGCATTCGTCATAGACCGGCTCATGGGCTGGGCTGGGCTCGAGGGCCGCTGCTTTATTTCTTTGCTTAGTTCTTATGCCTGCGCCGTGCCTGGCATCATGGCCACGCGCACCATCCCCTCGCCTCGAGATCGCTTAGCGACCATTTTGGTCGCCCCTTTTGCAACCTGTTCTGCCCGGCTACCCGTTTATGCCATACTAATTTCGGCATTTGTGCCGAATACTTCGCTGTGGGGGCCGATTACTCTGCAGGGACTGGTGCTCATGGCCCTCTATTTACTAGGAGGAATTAGTGCGATTGTGTTTGCAGCTATTTTCAAACGCGGGCTATTACGTGGCGCTAGCTTGCCATTCTTTTTGGAACTTCCGCCATATCGCTTTCCTTCATTTAAAATGATTGCGGTTCAGGTTCTCGGGCGCCTTAAGGTTTTCGTGCGGGATGCGGGTAGCATTATTCTCGTTGGGTCCATTGTTCTATGGGTATTGCTTAGCTTTCCTCAGCATCAAGAGGAGAGCTCTTTAACCGATTTGCAAAACCGCCAACAGCAGATTGAGAATAGCTATGCCGCCGACTTGGGGCATGCGCTAGAACCCGTTTTCTCACCCCTAGGTTTTGATTGGAAAATCAACATTGGACTTATTGGCTCGTTTGCTGCTCGAGAATTAATGATCTCAACGATGGCTCAGGTTTATGCTGTTGATGATAGCGGAAGTGGCTTAGCGGAAATCATTTCTACGCCAGATCCAATAACGGGTAAAAAGCCTATTTCTTTTGCTAGCGCAATGTCGCTACTAGTGTTTTTTGTATACGCCCTACTTTGTTTATCGACTGTAGCTGTAGTCAAACGCGAAACGAATAGTTGGCGGTGGCCAATATTTATGCTTAGCTACATGTTTGCGGTCGCCTGGATCGCTAGCTATATTACCTATCGATTAGCGCTGTCTTAGCCCGCAGAGACAGTCTCCATACAACAAAAGCAGACATCAGAAAAATAATTTCTTGACGCTGCATATATCCATATCCCATGGCTGCGCCAATCATTAGAAATGGCCCGTTAAAGATATATCTCTTTTTAAAGATACCCATAAAAAGTATTATAGAAATTATAAGAGCAAGTGGATTTAGTACGCCGTCTCCGCTTTGTTCGGTAACAAACCATCCAATAACAAAGCCCATAAAAAACGATGGCAACCTAGCTGCTACCTCGGTAAGGGGCGCTGGTTGATTTTTCATTGGCAGTAAGTAAAGCAATGCCCCGAGGCCGTAGTTAAATCCTGGGCTGAGGCGTTGTCCGGCATAGAACAATAATAGAATCGCTATGAGTACCAATAGATGCCGGGTTGATTTTATGGATATCATTTTCTCTACACCATCGAATACACTGCAGATCGCAATCGCTACAATCAGTGCGCCTAGCACTAAACTATGCTCAAGCCATCCGTGTTGTTGCATTTCTATAAACAGGGCGACTCGCAGTGCGGCGCCGATAATAGTAGCTATAGAATGCGCCTTCTCGTTTTTTACTTTTGGTACAAATAGAATAATGAGCAGGCCCGCTAATATTAATTTCCCGGGCCAGTGACCGAAGTCAGAACCATTAATAGCAAGATAAAAAAGCGTAGTTAGGCTAAATAATATCCATAGCTCGATACTCTTAATAAAGTTTGCCATCAGTTGTTTAATTTTTCTTTGAGGTTAACGCGCTCTGACATGTAACTTCTTCCGCCTTCGTATAGTTTGCCCACCGATACTAATTTATTGTTTTCAAATTTAAGCAATCGGTAACCCGGAAAACTTAAGCCACCATTTGCTGCAGGTGCGAAATCAAAGTCGTATGTTGTTGTTGTTAACAACCATGGCTGTGGCGGCAATTCTTCTTCTATCCACTCAACGCCGTCGGTAGTGTGAAATGCGTCGGCGTGTGCATGCCCAGATACCGTTGCGGCTACATTATACTTTTTCAATATTTCAATGAACCGTTGCTGGTTGCGCTCGATAGAACGATCGCCAACGACTGGATGGTGAATCTGAATGATTGTTTCGCCAGACACGCTTTCTTGAAGCTGCTGCTCGAACCATGTTAGCTGATTATTTGTTAATTGATTACAGCCATACGCTGAATCTAAACTAATAATATTTAACTCGCCGAAAACATTACTGTGCTTTAAGTCTGGATAATCTCTTACAAATATCGGCCAGTCTTCGCGTTCGTGATTTCCTGGACAAATAATCACAGGAATATCTAATTCTACAATTGCTTTGTAGAATCGCGCATAACGCTCTGCTCCGCCGCCATATACAACGTCTCCGCTTAACAATAATATTGCCGCTTGTTCTGCTCTTACATCATTGAGTAATGCCGTAAGTAGTTTTTCGGATTTCCCGTTATCTAAATCCGGCAAATCTGCTGCGTGAAAAATGGTATAGTTTTCTGGGAATTCAGTATAGATAAAAACAGCTTTGGGGTTAATAAACCACTTGCCATTTATTTCCGCTTTTAGCTCATATGCCCCAGGACTAAGTTCGCAGGGGGCGCTTACTGTAAAAACATTAGAACTTACGGAATCTATCTTTAAAGAGCAGCTCATCAAATCACTTTTTAAGACAAAGCGCACCTCGTTTTCAATAAGTGGCCATAACCCGTCAATCACTATTTCAAACGATGATTCGCTCAGCACCATCTGTGGGTTTCCTAAACGTGGAGACCTTATGCGTTGCTGTGGTTCGAAGTTAATAAGCACTACTGAAAGTGCAATAACAAACAGAAGCACACTTATGTACTTATTAACTTTCATTTCAATTAGACGTCTAGGTTGCCAACTTCGTGAGCGTGTGCCGCAATATATTCGCGGCGCGGTGCTGTTTCATCACCCATTAGCATGGTAAACGTTTTATCTGCTTCTAAAGCATCTTCTAAAATAACGCGTTTCATAAACCGTAATTCTGGGTCCATGGTTGACTCCCATAGCTGGTCAGGATTCATCTCTCCTAGACCTTTATAGCGCTGTACCTCGACTCCTTTCATGCCAAAGTCGCGGAAGGCAGCAACAACTTCTTTAAGTTTGCTGTAATTATTAACCTCACCGTCGTGCTCAAGACTAAACAGCGCACTAGTGTTACTGTCATCTAATTCTGTAGAAAAGCTAATTCCTTTTTCTATTAGTACAGCGAGGTGCTTTTGGGCAGCTTGCTTTTCATTAAAACGGAACGCTAAATAATCTGCTTGATCGCGCGAGATTTCTGTACTGGTTCCATCCCAGATGTTTTGGTATTCATTTTGAGCAGCATGATAATCGGAAGCATTGTAATAAAATACTTTTATCCCGCTGTCTACATGTTGAATCATAGACATTGGAAGCTCGCCATCTTCATTTACGTGTGCTAAAAAATCTTCGGCTGTCACGCCGCGAACACCGCCTTTCATTGTGTATGTACATTGTGCTAGGCGCTGTAGAGATTCTAAAATAGGCTCTAATTCATCGTTATTAAAACTGCTTCCATTAGCAAAGGTTAGTGTTGTTTCTGCAACCGATTGCTCTTTGAGCATTTCGCGTAAATGGTCATCGTCGTGAATGTATTTATAAGACTTCGATCCTTTCTTATTAATGCGGTACAACGGTGGACAAGCTACATAAACTAACCCCGCCTCTATCATCGGCTTCATCTGGCGGAAGAAGAATGTCAAGATAAGGGTACGAATGTGCGATCCATCGACATCCGCGTCAGTCATGATAATTATTTTTCCGTAACGGCATTTTGTATTATCAAAATCTTCTCCAACACCTGCCCCGATGGCTTGGATCATTGTTTGTAATTCTTGATTAGCTAAAATACGGTTTGCGTTATTTTTTTCAACATTCAAAATTTTACCCTTCAAAGGCAAAATGGCTTGGTAGCGACGATCGCGGCCGGTCTTTGCAGAACCACCCGCAGAGTCTCCTTCTACTATGTATAGCTCGGTCAGCGTTGTGTCTTTAGACTGACAGTCGGCTAGTTTGCCTGGTAAGGAGCCGGAAGATAAAACACCCTTACGACGTACTAGGTCGCGTTGCTTACGCGCTGCATCACGCGCATCACGCGCCAACAATGCTTTGCGGATAACGGCCTTACCCAGTTCTGGGTTTTCTTCTAGGTACTCACCTAAACATTCACTAAGTACGCCATCAACAATTGCAGTTGCTTCGCGCGACCCCAACTTACCCTTGGTTTGTCCTTCAAATTGCGGGTCTGGTATTTTTATAGAAATAACAGCGTATAAACCAGAACGATAATCGTCTCCGGATGGGGGATCATCTTTCTTTACTAAACCGTTAGTCTTAACAAAATTATTAAGAGTACGAGTAAGGGCAGTTCTAAATCCTGTGAGGTGTGTTCCACCCTCACCAGTGCGAATGTTATTAGCAAAGGAGTAAACGCCTTCATGCCAATCATTTGTATAGCGTAAGGCGATTTCTACACCGTACTTTCCTTTTTCGTGCTGGACTTCTTTATTAAAATGAATGACGTCGGTTATCTTTTCTTTACCCTCTGAAATATCATTGATATAAGCAACCAAACCTTCTGGGTGGTAAAACTCTTCGTGACGCCCCGTTGACTCTTCTTTAACAATAATGCGTAAGCCAGAAGTGCCCATTAAGTAAGACATTTCGCGTAAGCGATTACAAATGAGCTCCCATTCAAATACGCTGTGCGAAAATATTTCGCTATCGGGCATAAAGGTAACTTGTGTTCCCTGTTCGGTGGTATTACCTACAGTTTTTAGATCGGTTTTCTTGACGCCGCGTGAAAACGAAATGTGATGCTCTACACCGTCTTTGTAAATATTAACCTGAGTGTCTTCAGAAAGAGCATTAACTACGGATATGCCTACACCGTGTAAGCCACCAGACACCGCGTAAGCGTCGTTGTCAAATTTACCGCCTGCGTGTAACTTTGACATTACCAACTCGACTGCTGGCATACCCTCTTCCTCGTGCATCTCTACAGGGATACCACGACCATTGTCACGCACTGTTGCGGAGCCATCACTATTTAAATTAACGGTAACCGTATCACAATGTCCCGCAAGGGCCTCATCGATAGAATTATCTACAATTTCCCATAGCAAATGGTGGTACCCACGCTCTGACGTATCGCCAATGTACATAGCTGGGCGCATACGCACACCTTCTAGATCTTTTAGAAACCTAATTGAACTGGAGCCATATTCTTTATTATCTTCGGACATGTTTATTAATTTGATTTGAATTCAATTTTCTTAACGATCAAGCTTTGATTGTTGCTGTTAATTTGAATTTCTTTATTGAGTAGCAGAACAAATTCTGATTGACGAAAACACTTTAACTCTTGCATTAAAGGTGCTGATTTCACTTCGACAATAAGGCGACCGTTATAGTAAGACGACGCCCGACATTTGCTTTTGAATTTTGTAGGAACTATTGAGTTCCAGGCATCAAACACAATACGGTGTTCGGTGCCACGAGATATGCCCATTTTTCCGAACACATCACTAACGATTGTAGTGATGGGTACAGCTTGTCTGCAGTATCTCTTTTTGGCTTCCATATTAAACCAACGAACTTAGTGGCATCACGATGTAAAAGAAGTCATTGCCAAGAATGAACTTAGCAGGATGGGAAGCGTCTTCTAATTGAATTTCAATCGCTTCACTATGCGCAGCTTTCAAGCCATCCATAATGAATGCTGGGTTAAATGCAGTCTTTATACCTTGTCCGGAATAATCTACTTCGAAGTTTGCTGAAGCTCGTCCGCGGCCATCGGTCTCTGAGCTTATTTCCATGTTGTTATTGCTAAGGGTTAAGCGCACAACAGCAGCCGAGTCATTAGTGAGGTGGCTGGCCAACCTTAACTTTTTAGTAAATGATTCGCGATGAGCATGAATTGAATTAGAGCCTTCGATATTTAGAACTTGTGAGTAATCGGGGAATTCTCCGGTTAAGACTCGTCCAAAAGATTCTAGGTTACCAATTTTAAAACCAACCTGATTACCTAAATACCAAATGTTAATTTGCTCGCCGTCTTCATCTTGACCAAAGCGATAAATTTGATCGAGTACCTTTGGCAATAACACGGCTCGCTGTGAAGAAGACGAATCATTAGATATGACGCGAGAGATACATGACAATCTGCGGCCGTCTGTTCCGACCATAGTCATGCGATCCTCTTTAGCCTCTAAGAGAATTCCCTCGGTTGCAAATCTTGAGTTCTGAACTTTTGAAGTTGCGAATCGCGTAGAGTTTACCATTACCAAAAAATCGTTCTTGTCCATGGTTACGTCAGGATCTACATCGCATGACGGAGCCACTGGGAAACTTTCGGACTTATCTGCCGAACTAGAATTACTTGAATCGAGGGTAACTAGCGTGCATTTATCTTCACCGGCGCGCATTTCAACCTGATTGGTATCTGTCAAATTTATCGTTACGGTATCAGATTCTAAATCTTTAATAATATCAACCAGCTCACGACCAGGTATCACGGCCCACCCGGGCTTGGTCACTTGAACAAAATCTAAACGATAACGAACGGACATATCGAGATCGTTGGTCATTAAAACCAAGCAATCGTTTTGAGCTTCTATAAGCACGCCTCCGTACATCGGATTTGTCGGTTTTCTGTCAATTCCCATTTCAACTCTTTGGAGAGCATTACGGAAGGCTAAGCGGTCAACGAGGAAGTTCATTTGTAGTTATTCTTTATTATCTGTTAAAGAGATTAGTAGTAGTAGTATAGTAGAGCCAATGCTGTGGATAAAGGCTTATATGCTCTCCTAAAGCCTTTGTTATAAACCATTTACAAAGTTGTGTTTGTGCTTTGTGTGTGTGGGAAAGATGTTGCTTAGTATTGGAAAAGAAAGCGTAAGTTATTGGATTGATGATAACTATTAAGCTCAAGGGACCGATGGTGATAAGAGGGTTGAAAACCGTCACTTTTATCAACAGTGACCCACCTTTTATCAACAACTTATCCGCTAAATTAGAAAACCCAAGCCACTTTAATGACCTGGGTTTTGTACGAATTTGTTGCACTGCTATATGGATTGTAAAACTTTCTGCTCGAGGTTTTGGATGAATCCGGCGTATTGGTCGTCAACCATTACTCTGCGATCTAGCTTAGAGAGTGAATGCTTGATGGTGCTGTGGTCTCTGCCGCCAAAATAACCACCAATTTCTTTGAGGGACATTGAGGTGAGCCTTCTAGCTAGGTAAATAATAATATTACGTACTTCAACCAGGGTGGCCTGGCGCGACTTTGTCTTTAACAGGTCAAGCTGTATGTCGTGGAACTCGCATATAACCTGTGATATGCCAGCGATAGTTACCATCTTCTTTATTGGTGCAAGCTCAGGCATGTTCTCTGCGGCCATCGCAAGTGAAATCGGTCGCATTTCAAGGCGCGACTTTGCGTGCAAGCTGGTTAGGCAGCCCTCTAGGTCGCGAATGTTATTGCCTATTCTCTTTGCAATAAAGCGTGCAATGCTTTCATCAAGCTGTATGCCGCGTAGATGCGCCTTATGTAGCAGAATAGAGACTCTATCGTCGAATTCAGGGGATTTTATTTGCGCGGCCAAGCCCCAATTAAATCGGGAAACTAGGCGGTTACTAAGGCCTTCAATTTCTAATGGCGGCGAGTCGCAAGACAAGATGATCTGCTTGTTTTCTTGGTAAAGCGCGTTAAAGGTATGGAAAAACTCTTCTTGTGTTTTTTCTTTGCCCACCAAATGATGGATATCATCAATGACGAAGACATCGACTTCGCGATAGCGTTCGCGGAATGCTTGGACGTTTCCTTCGCGAATCGCGCTTACGAAATGGTTTTGAAACTCTTCGCAAGTTAGGTAAACAATTTTTAGTTCAGGACGACACTCGTTTATTGCATGCGCTATCGATTGCATTAAGTGCGTTTTGCCCAAACCGGATTCTCCGTGTATGAAGAAAGGGTTGAAGTCTCTGCCAGGATCTTGACAGATGCCGCGCCCAGCCATTTGCGCAAAGCGATTGAAGCTGCCCACGACATAATTGTTGAAGGTGTACGATTTATTTAAACGCAAGGCATTATTCGCGCGGTTGGCTTCGCCAGAAACCGTGCGCTTTACGCCAACAGCTAAATCGTCAGAACCCTCTTCAGCAATATCTTTTAATAGATCTTCGGCCAAGCTTTCAACGATTTCAAACTCTATATGCTTTACTCCAAGCACCTGCTCAATGGAGTCATGAAATAGGTCGCGCAACCTCTCAAAGTGCATGC
>JBLIMQ010000161.1:0-9114 GCA_047638775.1 Flavobacteriales bacterium | reverse complement strand
AAAATGTTGTTAAACCGGGTACGCCTCTTTTAGATATTGTTGGCCGTGTCCAGTGGGTTGAAGATGTATTTGTACCAAAAAACAACAAATTAAAAAGTGCAAAACTGCCGAGTAGATTTCGGCAAGAGCCACGAAAAGTTATTGTTTTTAAATCCGGTGCAATTATGAAGTATGGCGATGTTTGCGATCGTTATACCTTAGCACTTGCTTTGCACTAACGTACCAGCCTTTATTTATTTTGTTTAATTCTCTCCGTTAAAAGCACTAGGTTTAACTGTATTCCTAGTGTTTTTTTACATTCTACTTTTCATATGTGCATCTAGACAGCTTATATCTTGCCGACGTTTTTCTTTGAAGGCCTACGTTGGTTTTATCGCCGCTTACCCTTTACATGAGTTGTCGGATATCGCTGGGTAATTGCCCTACAGACACACGGGCATAGAGCGCCACAAGCCATTAAATAGGGCGTTTTCGTGGCACCGCGCATTGCACTAGTAAATTCAGCTCAAATAGTCACTACGGTCACAAACAATACGAGCAAATCACCATCCTCTGCTGCCCATATCATTACGCAGCACCCCACCGACCTACTACTTATCGCTTATACCTACAAAGCTATCTCAAAATGCTTATGTCATTCTGGACTTAGAATCACATACTTAGATTTATTTAGCATTGAGTAGACTGTTTTCTACGCAGAACTACCTGCTGCGTATACCCTTAATGTTAACTGTGATGACACAATACAAATTTATGTTCAAATCAAACTCATACGAAGAGGTGTTTATGGCAAACACCGACCAATCCCCTACCCTGCACGCTGCTATGTTTCACCGTGCCTAACTTCCCACGCATTAAATATTGCTTACTTGCACTAAATTTGGGCTTAGGTTTAGGCTTTGCCGGTAATATTGAAGACGCCGTAGCCATGGAAAAATCCAGTGCAGAGTCCATAACGGCAACTGCTGCGGCTGCTGACGCCGTAACCGCCGCCGCTGTAGCCGCAAGCTTCATTACGATAGCTCGATACCCAAATAAAGATATGAATGACGCTCGTTATGCGTACCACTTTGAGCTAATTGAACGAGCGTTAAAGGCAACAACACACGAATATGGCGCGTACGAAATTGCCCCCTATCCTGTTGAAATTCCTAATCTGCGTGTTACGAGTGAAGTCAGTAGTGGAGACC
The DNA here is from genome assembly GCA_047638775.1 of Flavobacteriales bacterium. Lineage (GTDB taxonomy): Bacteria > Pseudomonadota > Gammaproteobacteria > Pseudomonadales > Cellvibrionaceae > Agaribacterium. The sequence goes on along the minus strand of JBLIMQ010000161.1, from coordinate 7,924 downwards.
GAATTAACATCATGTGGGCGCCTGCTATCGTCGACCTAGACGTAAGCGCCCTCAAAACTATTCCAATACCGATAATGAAAGGGCTTTCAGGACTGCGCATAGCAATGATTAGAGTCGCAGAGCAAGACCGATTTGATGAGATTAAAAATTTAGAAGATTTTCGTTCTGTTATTATTGGCCAAGAACACGGCTGGATAGACAGCCAGATATATAATCATAATAAACTAGAAGTAGAAGGGTTTATCGGTTTTGAGTCACTGATCCGTTCATTGGCGTTGAGGCGCGTTGATTTAGTGCCTTTGGGTGCGAACGAAATATTGAGTGTGCTAGAAAACATAAAAGAAGAACACAGCGATCTTACCTTTGAGAAAAACTTAATTATATATTACCCGCTGCCCGTGTTTTTTTACATTAGTCAAAGGGCTCCCGTATTAGCCGAACGATTAGAACGTGGAATGAAAATAATGAAATCATCAGGCGAGTTTGATGATCTGTTTTTTAAACATTTTGGAACAATAGTTGATGCCTTAGATTTAAAGAACCGAAGAGTCATTATGTTAGAAAATAATCACCTAAATAAGAATATTAAAATTGAAAAAAACTATCTGTGGTTTGGCGAATAAAATTAGGGACTGCTGCACCGCAATATCCTCCATTATGGCGGGTCCGAATTCTTCATAATTTACATCACATTCTACTTCACAATCGACTTTGCATTACATGTAACCGGGATTCACGAGCACCACCGTACAACCCTAGTCTTTTATTCGCTAACGGCCCTGCTTAATTACACGGCTTAATCACGCTTGCACTCATAGAAGAATAGAAACTCAAACCCTGTCACGGACCTAGCCAAATCGTCATTCAAGGTCAATGTCGAATATTTAAACAAAGTGAGTGAGTTTTGTATAGCTGGCAGCCCCTTACCCGCTCAATACACGACTACACATTATTATCACGCCCACCTTAGACATCAGACGTGTAGAGTCTACGACTTCCGTATTATAATAATGCGCTAACGCGGATTTGCGTAAACGGCTAAACGAACCATAACGTCGTATACATATTCATAGCTATGCATATTCGTAGCTATACATAACTGCCTAGCCACCTATAAATAGGGCCATATTATAAAAAAATTACTCATAAACTCACTCGTCATATCTTCCATAGTTGTAGTTTCGTGTGTATCAATAATGGTCATCACCTCCATTGCGTTAGGTGGTGGCCGCGGGTGTAGCGAACATTCCCAAGCGCTAGGCTATGTTCGCTCCCTATCACAGGAACGCTTAGAACAGCTGTATACAGACATCGTTCGTTACGCCGACAAAGATGTAGAGTCGCTACCTGGCGGGATTCATACCGACACAGAAGATGTCGCGATAGAGTTTCAAGACCTACTCGTAGAATCAATTCAACCAACACACGGACAAATCACCGTTGAAGGCTGCTTTGATCACTACGTGTATCTTTATTTTGACGGTATCAGAAAGTCCAATAACGGAGCCCCCGCAATACGCGTTACCTATGGCAAAGACGAAGACGCCAAAGAAGAAACTATTTGGCCAAAATAGCCGCCTTAATAACAGAACTTAAAAACAGAACTTAAAAACAGAACTTAAAAACAGAACTTAAAAACAGAACTTAAACAAAGAGCTTAACCGTTTGGAATGTGGAGTGAGGCATGTGCAAACACGGCTTAAATTGCACATAGTATTCGTCCACACAGGGCGCATTTAACAGCGAATTATTACAATGGTATGCCAACAAATGATCTCAGTATTTAGTAAAGCCATAAGCTTGAGTACCGCAGGCTTCAAGCGGAAAATTATGGCAACCTTTGGTTTCAATCAAGAAGCCAATATTATGCGCGACGCCATCGACGACTTTATCAAAATGAATCAAGCTGGGCTTATTCTGGAGCTGTGCGAAAAATACTACGCAGAAAATGTTGTCATGCTAAACAATGGCGTTGTATTCGCCAAATCTATGAGAGAGTCATACGATAAGCAAAAAGGTTTTACCGAATCCATCAGCGAGATTGACATAAAATTGCTGTCGAAAGAAATAGCAGGGAATACCGCCGAACTCACCTTCGATTACACAATGACAGAAGCCAATTCGAATATTATTAAGTTTGTCGGTAAGCATGTACAGAAGTGGGAAAATGGAAAAATAGCTAGAGAAGAGTTCTTTGCTATTGAGGATGCTTAGGGGTTTTGGTCAACGTTAATTGGCCGGATCATAGGGGACTGATCAAAGGGGAATCAATTGGGAATCAATTGGGAATCAATGGAGATTCAATGGAGACAGAGTCCTTGTTTTTGCGCGCCAAGCCTAACAATCAATAAGTGCGTATCACCGATTTCTTATATAAATCAAAAAGTACGGATAGCTAACGGTATAAACCCAAAGCCCCACCGTAAAAAGCGTCTGAAAAACCCCTTAAACCCCACTAAAACAATAGACATCCACCCACCATCCTCTTATTCTTTCCCCTCCCAAAAGCTTAGCGAGTACAGCGCTTACATGCCGATGAATGACGCACTTTCCCACAACTACCGTACCAGCTTGGATAACGTGCCTGCAGAGGCGCAAGAGTCTATAAAGCTGGTGACAGATCTAGCCGGTAGATTCTTTACCAAGAGCCTAGCCATGGTCTGGTTATTTGGGAGCTACGCCCGTGGCGAAGCCATTAATGACAAACGTGTTAATCAAGAAACCGGCACCCTGTCAGAATACCGTTCCGACATCGATATTCTAGTGGTCGTGCGCGGTAAAACCGTAGAGGACCAGTCCTCTCGTTGGGCACGCTTGTGTAAAAAAGTAGAAGATCACCCCGACATACCGTTTAATATTCACTTAATAGCTGAAAGCTTAGTTCGGCTTAATGACGCCATAGCAAACTGTGAATATTTTTATCGGGATGTGATCAGCGAAGGCGTCGTGTTATACAGCACCGTCAACCAGTTGGCCGAGCCAAAAGAGATGACACCCCAAGAACGCCGCCGATGGGCGATACAGTATTTTGAACGTTTTTATGCCCGGTCAGTGGCAATGCGCCAGTCGTTGTATTTGCACTATCAGTTAGATGATTATGGCTCGTCGATGTACGCCCTACATCAAATGACCGAGCGTTTGTTTTATACCTACTTATTAGTCTTCACCAATTACAAACCCCGTGGGCATATTCTTGGCGAACTGCGTAACCGTGTCGCCAAAATAGATAAATCCGTGCGCGATGTTTTACCGCAAAATACCGAAGAAGAAAAAACCAATTTTGATTTGCTGAATAAAGCCTATGTGGATGCACGCTATAAAACGGATTATGACGTAGACATTGCCGTGCTGGATGATTTGATTACGCGGATTAGTGCTTTTCAGGTTTGGGTGTATGAACGCTGTTTGGTTGAGATAGATAAGATGGTGCTTTTGGATGGGTACTCTGAGGGCTGTGCGGTAGTTAGGGATTATTTGGATTTGAGTGAGTTGAAGAAGAGGGAGTTGCCGCAGGCGGTTGTTGTTCGGCAGTTGGGGGAATTGCGGGCGGCTGAGGTTCGGGAGGGGGCGGCTTTGCGGGGGAAAGAGGCGGCTGAGTTGCGTGAAAGTAACGAGCGCGAAGAGAAGCTAAAAGAACGTGAAGAAAAAGAACGGTTACTACAAAAACTTCGAGATGCTGGGATTGATCCTGATGGGGTTTGATGGAAGTTGTATGGTTGAGTAGATTAATGGTGTTTTACGCGCCATAACATTAGGCTGAAATTAGCTGTTGTATGTACAGCAATAGTTAAGATGTAAAACATGGGAAAAATTCCGTATTTCCCTGTTATAAGGAAGTGAATTTTGGTTGTAAGTATACATTGGTGTGATGTGTAGAGCTGTGATATAAAAGGGTTTTGTTGAAAGACGGAATTATTCCATGTAGAAGTACGGAATTTTTCTGCATAATAATATTGTTAGCGTCTTTCGAGAATTAATCATGAGTTTGGAAAATAAACTGTCCGGATGGACCGGTCCTTCAAGTGATACTGAAAAGGACAAGCAAGATAGAACGGAGCGAATGATTCGGCAAGCAATTGATGCCCACGAGCCATTCATAAATTGCTCTTTAAAGGTTTATGCGAAAGGCTCTTACGCCAACAATACAAATGTCCGTTCGGATAGCGACGTAGATATAGCGGTGGTATGTACCGATGTTTTATATTCGAAAGAATCTGAACAAGGGCTAAAGCCTCCAGGCAAACCATATGAAGGAGTTTGGACACCCGCAAAGCTTAGAGCAGAACTGATTTCAGCAATGGAAGAAAAATTCCCGGATCAAGTAGATAGCACTGGCTCTACCGCGATACAGATAAACTCTAATTCGGCTCGTGTAGATGCTGATGTCGTTCCTTGCTTTAGCTTTCGATATTACATGAAGTCTGAATCGAGAGATGGAACAAAAATTTTCAAGAATAATGGCAGCAGCATCGTCAACTATCCAGCACAGCAACTAGAAAACGGAATTGCCAAAAACAATCGAACCGGTTACGCATATAAAAAATGTGCACGGTTATTAAAGCGAGTTGAAAATGTTATGGCTGGTGACGACTCATTTCGTGAGCTACCATCATTCTTTATCGAATGCTTGGCTTACAACTGCCCTGACACGATTTTTTCCTATTCAACATGGACAGAACGTCTTCGTGCAATGCTTCTTCATATATGGGATCAGCTTCAAGGAGATGAACCTGAATCGGGGCGTTGGTTAGAGGTAAATGAATGCTTTTACCTTTTTCATTCAAATCAAGAATGGTCTCGCGAAGATGGACGTGAGTTTGCCAAAGCAGCGTGGAATTATTTTGGGTTTAAGTGATGCGTAATTTAACAATCAAGAGTTCTTTATATTTACTAGTGGGTATTTCAGCCGTTGCTTGGGTTCTACTTGCATATATTGGCGATCTAGACCTGTCGAAGTTAAAGAGTTTTTTGGGGCTAATTCCAAAAGTCGTCAGTATTGATTTATTAGTGATAGCTGTATTCGTTAAGTGGGGATGGAAACTTAATGTATTTAGAGGATGGCTCGTTCCATTTCCAAATTTGAATGGAAGCTGGGTGGGGCTAATATATTCAGATTGGAGAAACCCTGAGACTGGTGAAAAGCCACCTCCGATACCTGTCATGCTGACTGTCAACCAGTCATTCTTCCATGTTAGCTGCATGATGCGTACCAGCGAAATGGAAAGCTACTCGTATTCGGAAGGCTTTCTTATTGACCCTGATCGACAGATAAAAAATATTGCATATTCTTATACAAGTAAGCCGAGGCTTAGTTTGAATGAAAGGAGTATCCCTCATGATGGAACCGCTGTATTCCAAATCATTGAGAATCCCAAACAAAAATTAAGCGGCAGGTATTGGACGGAAAGATTAACGAAAGGTGAAATAGTTCTCGAATACTATTCGAAAGAATTGCTAGAAGAGCTGCCGAAAGATTTAGGTGATCACCCTGTTACTGAACACGAAAACAGACGCTAACAAGGCTATGCACCGGAACAGCTAGGCTACGTTTTGCAATTTATGCACTACGCTGTCGCTTCGTTAACATAAATTACAACTACGCCTACCTGTCCGGTGATAGCGGCGTTATACAAACTCAACTTTCGGAGAAAATAGTCCATAATGAATTCTGTTTCCAAACAAACAGGCTTGTTTAGCCGTCGGCAGATGAGTGGATATTATAGATATAAAAATGTATTTCAAGTATTGCCGTTAAACGTATCAATAGAAAGCCTACAAATAGATTTCCCCCTGCTTATGGAAATAAAGTATTGCCCCGATGCTTGGCCTGCCAGCAATGAAACATTTTGGTATCGAGACGTTTGGGAGAAAGAGAGATTAGAAAAAATTAGAAACAAAGCTCATTGGAAATCCATTAATTACGATGACGACTGGATAAAGGCATACCAAAATATAACAAAGATGAAGCGAGGGACTGCGATATTTGAAGAGGTATCTAATCTACTAACACTATTTACAAATCATCGCTTCTTTAAATATAACTGTGAAACCCAGTGGTTTGTTTCTCACGACAAAAGAAACGATGAATTCAGCAGTGAATGGGGTCAGCCGTTCTATAATTTCCCCGCTTTTGTGAGTGACAGTACAGAATTATCTAGTATTAGTGAATATGAAGAGATTCGAAAAATAGATGTTCGTAAATATAAGAAGCATTCCCGCGATAGTTATTCACTTGGTGAGGCTGAAGGATCTAACGACATTACATTTCCAGACGATATAGATGGTCTATTTGGTAAGTATTTTAGCCTTAGCAATGATAATATGGAAAAGTTCTATACGGCATGCAAACTATATAATCAGGCCTTAGAATTAAAAACGACGCATTCTAGCTTGTCACTTGTAGCTTCTGCTACTGCTATTGAGGCGCTTTTAAATGGTAAGGTTGAAAAACATGAGTGCGGCCACGAGAAAAGCATTGAACGGTGTGACAACGTGGAATGTAGGATGCCAATTTATGGGCTTAACAGCAGATTCAAACAGTTTTTTCTTGAATACGGATCTGACTCTCCTGCAATGAAAAAGTTTGCTAGTCAATTCTATAGCTTTAGATCTGGTATTGCTCACGGTGGCCTATTAAGAGATGATCTGCATGATAGCGGTTTCTATTCAGGGGTTAACGATGAGGAGCGAGCTTTTCACAGAGAAGCTTTATCAATAACAAATCATTTATTAATTAGCTGGCTCGTCAACGTATAACAAAAGCTTACTGCAGACTTCCAATTATTTCGACCTAAAAAGACAGGCCTCAACAATCTCCAGCTGTAGAAGCTGACGTTATGTTCTTAAAGATGAATCATGGATCGAGATATGTTTGAAGAGTTAAGGTGTCCAAATGAAACGTGCTACGGCTGGGTTTCGGAGGTTGAAGAAAGCTCAACTTCGAAGTTTTACGGCTGTGGTAGTTGTGGCAATGTTTGGAGCAACTTAGATCAACTCCGCGAATCAATCGAGCAAATAATTTTAAAATACACATATCGTCAAAAAGTATATCAAAAGTCCAATAATGTGTGGCAAGCCGTAGACTTCGATGACGAACCAGAGGACTACGAAGAGCTAGTAGCAAGTGAATGGAACAATGTATAAAAACATAACCAACAGCTCAAACGGACTCCGTAACTGTTGGTTATGTAATTCAGAGAGTTGAGCAATGAAAAGAAAGAAACTGAAAAAATTATTTTCTACTTCACTATTAGTTCTGTTTTCTTCAGTCGTAGGAGCATGGACATCAGGGTATTACAGCACCTATCAGTTCGGGAAAAAGCTGGAGGAAACAAAGTCGGAGTTGATTTTAGAGCAGAAACTAATTGATCTACAGCTCAAAACAGTTGAGGATCTAAGTGTAAAAGCAGGACAGTTATTTCAGTATTCATCATTGTACAGGAAGTATGAATTGGTTCCTGAAAAATCGTACCCTAACGAATTAAATGCCTTAGTAAAAACGATGGGGGATCAATCATTTTCTTCCGAAGCAATAGAGGAAATACAAAGAGATTTTCATGTTGCACTATTCGCTAGTAAGCCGTTCATAGATGAAGATGTATATACTCAGCTGGTTATATATGCAAAATGGATGAATCACTTCAACTACGATACAGCGGAAAAGCCTTCAGAGCTTCATGAAAAATATGAAACTGCTGGCAAGTCTTATAATAAGGCTCTGAAGCTGATCAGAGAGCGATATTATAGAGAGATATGAGAGAAACGGTAGGCAAATTCGATCAAGAAATTAGAGGGACATCCGGTGCGCCAAGCTAAGCTGGCGAAAAGATTGGAGGTGTAAGTCCTCTATTCGGTAAGGCGTAGCGAGCCGCCGAAGCCCCGAGTCATGGGCCGAAAGGGATAACCCCTAGGTTAAGCGTTGACA
>JBLIMQ010000160.1:0-9397 GCA_047638775.1 Flavobacteriales bacterium | reverse complement strand
ACGAACACTCTTCACCAATGCGTTTTGACGCAGCTTGGCGAACAGTTGCTCTAAATACGACAAAGAGATGTGCTGACGCTTTGATATATCGGAAAGGCTCACAGGCCCCTGCTCGGTATGCAAAGCGAGATCAAGCATCGCAGTGACCGCATAACGGCCTTTGGTAGTCAATCGCATAGTGAATTACCTTAAAATATTAAGGCAATTATATAAACCCGAGCAATTTAGTCAAGTATTCAGTTTAACCGAGCTTTACTCGTATTTTGCCAACAGCGCTTTTAAGCGATTTTGTTCTTTTGCATTATGATGAACGGAGTTCTGAATACTGGTTAACATACCCCTCAGAATATTTAGCTCCATCTCATCCATGCGTATACGATTAAACAATCTGCGCATACGCGTTACGGTTTGACGTGGATTATCAGGATCTAAGAAGTTTAACTTAACCATTGTCTCTTCAAGATGCTCATAATAACGCTCAAGAGCTTCATGCTTTGCGCGTGGCGCATCCCAATCGTCAAACGTTAATGACGTGCCATCAGCAGGAGCCAAGGCTGACATGCGGATTTCATAACAAATAACTTGAATAGCGGCCGCTATATTCAGTGAACTATAATCAGGATTTGCGGGTATATGCACATGATAATGACACTTTTGCAGCTCTTCATTAGTTAAACCGCGATCTTCGCGACCAAATAAAACAGCAACTTTATGATCCTTGGCCTCGTGCCATATTTTATCTGCGCACTCTCGCGGAGTATAAAGCGGCCAAGGAATACGACGCTCACGGGCGCTAGTCCCAATAACCAAGCTACAATCCGCTATGGCCTCGTCTAGACTGGAGACTACTTTCACCCTATCTAAGACGTCTGCAGCGCCTGCAGCGCGCCACACAGCCTTAGCGGTAGGGTATTCTTTAGGCTCTACGAGTATTAGCTGACCTAGGCCCATATTTTTTAAGGCACGGGCCGCAGCACCAATATTGCCGGGGTGCGTTGTGTTAATCATAACCACAGATATATTGTCGAACTGCTCTTGCATGTCACTGGCTCAATTTGATCAATTTAGCGGCGCATTCTACAAACTCGCGCCAACAACGCAAGGGCTTGTTGGTGGATCCGCCGTTCATTGCTATAATCCGCCACCTTTTGCATCACTCTTTCCTCCCATTCCCTCAACGGAGCATGATTCCAATATGGAACCAATGATCACCACAGCACTTAAGGCTGTGCGTAAAGCCGGCATTCTTATTGAGCGTTCATTTGAACGTCTTGACCTTGTAAAAGCCGAAGAAAAAGGCATTAACGACTTTGTTAGCGATGTAGATAGGAAGTCCGAACAAGAAATTATTTACAATCTAAGGAAAGCCTACCCAGATCATCGCTTTCACGGCGAAGAATCAGGCTATAGCGGCCCTGAGGATGCTGAGTATGAGTGGATTATTGATCCACTTGATGGCACGACTAACTTTTTACACGGCATTCCACATTTTGCAATATCGGTTGCCTGCTTACGTAAAGGTCAGTTAGAGCACGCCATTATCTTGGACCCAATGAAGCGCGAGGAATTCACAGCAACTCGTGGCGGCGGAGCAACTCTAAACGATCGACGAATTCGAGTCAGCGATCGTCAATCCTTTAACGGGGCTATATTTGGCACGGGTATTCCGTTTAACGGCTTCGCTTTTAAGCACATAGAAGAATACACAGAAGCTATGAAAGAAGTTGCTGGCATCAGCGCAGGTATTCGTCGACAAGGTTCAGCCGCATTGGATCTCGCCTACGTTGCGGCTGGTCGCTATGATGGTTTTTGGGAAATGAATCTTCAAAAATGGGATACCGCGGCAGGCCTACTGCTGATTAAAGAAGCTGGCGGCATGGTTTCAGATTTTAAGGGTGGCAATAAGCACTTTGAAAGCGGAAATATTGTCTGTGCCACCCCCAAACTCTTCAAACCTTTACTGCAGATTGTCGGCCGTCATATGGGTAAAATTTAAACCCTAACTCGGTTCTTTGTCCAGGTAGTCGATGAGTACCTGGACAACTTCAGCCACGACAATAGGTTTTGTTAAATACCGCTCAAACCCTGCGTGCAAACCACGCTCAACATCATTTTTCATAGCATTTGCGGAAACCGCAACAACAGGAATGTGCTTCGTCATTTCATCACGCCGTAAAACAGCCAACGTTTCGTAGCCATCCATTCCGGGCAAGTTGATATCTAAAAATATTAAATCCGGCTGATTTGTTCTAGCCTCGTACAAACCACGAAAACCTTCACCAACAACATCAAATTCAATTGATGGGTATCGATTAACTATTTGAGCCATTAATCGCTGATTTGGCTTACTATCTTCGATGTACAACACTCTACGCGATGCCTGAACCTGATAAAGGGGAATGTCGTCGGAAGCCCCTCGATGGTTTTCAACCGCATTTAGATCATCAACATAAGATTCACTCTTTAGCGGGACCTCTAAAGAAAACACGCTACCAACATCCAACTCGCTGCTTACACTAATTGAGCCACCCATCTGTTCAGCTAGATTTTTAGATATAACTAATCCAACCCCAGTACCTTCTATATTCGAAGTCTCTGCGCCTAAACGGTTAAAAGGCTGAAACAACTTATCAATTTGATTAGTCGCTAATCCGCGCCCAGTATCTTTAACCACAATTTTAACGCGGGCAGATTCGAGCAAATGGCAGCTTACATCGACACATCCGCCCTGCTTATTGTATTTGACAGCATTACTGATGAGATTGAGAATGACCTGTTTAAGACGACGTTCATCACTCACCAGGGATATATCCTTACCCCGGCTATCAAATACAATACGTACTCCACGTGCATCCGCCTGCGAGCGTACAAGTGCAATACAATCCCGAACAAGTGTATTAATTAAAACCTGCTCTAAAACAAGCTCCATTCTTCCCGATTCGATTTTAGCTAGATCCAACACTTCACCAACCAACTGCAATAAGTGCCGGCCCGCTTTTTTGATCTCATTCACATTATCTTTTTGCTCTTCATCTAAATTCGTATCTAAATCGAAGAGTTGAGCAAAACCTAAAATCGCATTCAACGGCGTCCTAAGTTCATGACTCATACTTGAGAGAAATTCAGACTTTGCCTTATTGGCTTTTTCCGCCTGCTCTCTAGCTTCTACTACACGTGTTTCTGCACGCTTAATTTCCGTAATATCAATGTTCGTTCCTGACATTTTCCAGGGTTTGCCATCACCTGTATATTCCATTTGTCCACGCGCGCGAATCCAACGCCAACGCTCATCCTTGCCAAGCACTCGGTATTCGACATCAAATGGACTTTGATCTTCAAAGTGCACATGCAGGGCTTTATCAAATAAAACTAGATCCTTCTCGTGTATTCGTGAGCGCCAAAGCCCTAAGCGATCAATACCATGATTCAATACATTATCGTCCGAGCCAAAGCCCAATTGTTCCCAACAGCGATTTGAGAAATGGAATCCGTCGTACTCGGCCGTCCACTCCCAAATACCATCATTTGACGCTTTAATAATACGAGCATGACGGGCCTCACTAATAAGTAAGGCTTCTTCCGTTTGTTTTAATTTGGTGATATCAAAGATTAAACCCGAGGTATATAACAACTTCCCTTCGGCATCACGAACAGCTTCAACGCGCACCTCAACAGATATATAACCACCATATTTTTTTCGAATCCGAAAGTTAACTTGACCTGGACCCCGAGATTTAATGTGACGATCGATAGACCCTTTTAAGCGTTCACGATCTTCAGGATGGACAACATCTATAAACTCATCCGAGTCTGTAAGCTTAGTCATATCGCGATCACTGTAACCCAAGCCTCGCCAAAAACCTCCATCCCAATACATTCGATGCGCGCTAATATCCCAATCTAAAAAACCATAGCCGAGATTACTTTTTAATATTCGTTCATATCGCTCAACGTCTAAAAATAAACGATTAAGCTGTCGATCGCTTAGCTTACGACCACGACGCTTAAACACTGAAGAAAACCACGAGCGACTCATAAAAATATACAGTCCAATTTGGGAGGGGTACGCCTAAGGGTGTCTGGGCTTCAAAAACAGCAATATATCACTAAATCCCACACATTCTGCTTTTTTAGACGAAATTCCAATAATGTCTGACAGCTTGCGAAGTCTAGCTATACTTGAATTAACCAAGCACACAGATACGTAGGCCCGCTATGCAAATTGAGACACTTAACGACAGTATCATTAAGTTTTTTGAATGGTTAGGAGATATCAATCTAGGTGAAAGAGGCCATATCGCAGCCCCGGCACATGCTCATTCAGAAAAAACACTAAAACAACAGTATGCAGAAAAACAAGAACTGGAGCATTACCACAATGGCCAGCATTACTAAAAACACAAAACCAGCTAAGGCTAGGCCTTAACTGGTTTTAAGTGAAGCGGGTCTACCTTATCAAAGCAAGCTAAACCGCTCTTAAACGTGGCCTAGACAACTAAGCCACTAAGCCACTAAGCCACTAAGAGAGGCACTACTGAAGCTCTTCGAGCTCCTCTCCTTCCTTTTCTACCTGCAACAAATCATCGCGAGTAATATCCATCACTAATAGAATATTGGCCGCAACATAAATCGACGAATACGTACCGATAAAAATACCGATAATCAATGCAATTGCGAAGTTGTGAATCATTTCGCCACCGACAAAAAACAAAGCCAACAATACCAACAAAGTCGTTAACGATGTAATAACCGTTCGACCAAGTGTTTGCGTAAGTGAAATATCAATAACTTCTTGAGAGCTACCCTTTCGAACTTTACGGAAATTTTCCCGTATTCTATCTGATACAACAATCGTATCATTTAACGAATAACCAATAACCGCCAAGATCGCCGCTAATACAGTTAGATCGAAATCCAGCTGAAATAGTGAAAACACGCCCAAAACCACGATAACATCGTGAGCAAGCGCGCCAACAGCACCGACCGAAAACTTAAACTGAAAGCGTAAAGCAACATAAGCCATAACCACCGCAAGGGCAAAAAGTAGCCCGATACCGCCGTCGTTTGCGAGCTCATCGCCAATTTGCGAGCCCACATACGAGATACGAGTAATCTCTACACGGCCATCGCCCTGCTCCTTCATTAAGCGGCCAACTTCAGCGCCTTTTTTCGAATCTTCGGTTTGAAACCGAATTTGCACATCGCGGTCAGAACCAAAATTGATAACAATCGCACTGGGATAACCCAGCTCTTCAACTTGCTTGCGAATAGATTCCAGATCAGCCGATTCCGTGTATTTCAACTCCACCAATGCGCCACCGGTAAAATCTAAACCTAAATTAATACCTTGGACGGCCAAAGACGTGATTGAAACAATAATCAACACGACGGAAAAAGCAGCCGCCATATAGCGTTGCTTCATAAACTGTATAACTTTCTTTTCTTTACTCATGAGTATGTCCCGTTATCCCGCACTTATATCCAAAGTTTCTTAACTGACCGACCACCGTAAACCATGTTTACAAGTGCGCGGGTACCCATAATTGCTGTAAACATCGAGGTAAGAATACCGATGCTCAACGTTACAGCGAAGCCTTTCACAGACCCAGAACCAATAGCGTACAATATAACAGCTACAATCAAGGTGGTGATATTGGCATCCAAAATCGTTACAAAAGCCCGATCAAACCCGGCACTTATCGCACTTTGATTAGGCAGCCCATTGGCCAGCTCCTCCCGTATGCGAGAGAATATAAGCACATTGGCGTCCACCGCCATACCCACGGTTAATACAATACCCGCAATTCCTGGCAAGGTTAAAGTTGCGCCCAATATTGACATAACCGCCAACATTAAAACTAAGTTAGCCCCCAAAGCAATATTCGCCGCCAGCCCAAATACACGGTAGTAAAACAGCATAAACAGTAGTACCACGCCCAATCCGATTTGCACAGACAGAATACCCTTTTTGATATTCTCCTCACCGAGTGATGGCCCAATGGTGCGCTCTTCGACGTACGTCATAGGTGCAGCCAAGGACCCTGCTCGCAGTAACAAAGCCAATTCGGACGCATAAGCTTGGCTACTTAACCCAGAGATTACGAAAGATTTACCTAAGGCATCACGTACTGTTGCTAGGTTAATAACCTCTTTGGTCGGAACCTGAAATGTCTTTTCGACATCATTTCCATCAGCGTCTTTAACCATGCGCTTTTCTGGATGGTATTCAATAAACAATACCCCCATCTTACGACCAATATTATGACGCGTGCCGCGACTCATGCGTTTAGCACCATCACTATCGAGCTGAATGGATACTTGAGGCTCACTGGTTTGCGGATCAAAGGTCGGCGAAGCCGTTAATACGTTACGACCCGTTACGATTGGAGTCCGCTCTAGCGTTACGTTACCGTAGTCTTCAGACGGGTATTGCTCTTTCTCGGCAAGGCTGGCGGTGTCAAGCGCCTCCATACGAAACTCAAGATTCGCTGTTTTACCTAGAATTTTTTTAGCACGAGATGAATCTTGAATACCCGGCAGCTGCACAACAATTCGATTTCGACCCTGACGCTGAACTAAAGGCTCAGCTACACCAATTTCATTCACACGACGACGCAATGTAATCAAGTTTTGACCAACCGCATTGTCTTGCTTTTCTTTAATGAACGCCTCTGTTAACTCAGCATTCAAAATGAAACGACCTTCCTCTTCAGATTCCCGGATAGCCAATTCAACCATATCGTCACGAATAATTTTGGCTACCTTGTCGCGAAGCTCTACACTACTGGCCGATATGCGCATCTGATCGCCTGAAGTCCGAATAGTTACGCCACGCAATTTATTCTCGCGAACGGCAAACTTTAAAGCTCTATCAAGATCAATCAGGCTGTCTTTAACGACTTTATCTGTATCGACCTCAAGTAAGAAGTGAACACCGCCGGCAAGATCTAGGCCTTTACTCATTGGCTTTCCACCAATGGACTGAAGCCACTCGGGGGTTGTTGGCGCAAGGTTCACAGCAACTATATAGTTATTACCCAGCGCCTCATCCACTTTTCTGTGGGCAAGCATTTGCTTGTCTTTGTCTTTAATGCGAATAAGGATGCTGTTATTCGTGATTTCTTCACCAAAATACTCAATACCTAAGCTATCAAGCTCCGCTTTGGCATCGTGCAGAACTTTATCTTCGATAGTGACCCCCGTAGACGCGATTGAAATTTGTATCGCAGGGTCAGGTTCATAGATATTTGGTAGAGCGTACAAGCCGCCAATGGCCACAACGACCAAGACAAGCAGGTACTTCCATAGAGGATAGCGGTTCATGATTTAATCCAGTTGGCACCCCAATTAGGGCGTAGTGTTTTTTATTAATTTTTAGTCATCGCTTATCAAATAAGCAACAAAGAGAAAACAACAGCCGGCGATTATACCGTTTACAACAAAAAGTGTGCGTGCTTTCCGTATAAATAGAGTGCTATTTCCACAGAAAGCCGCCAAGTGCTCAATAACTAAACTGATTATTAGGGCAAATTCATACTTTTCAAGCCATTATGCTTGGGCGCTCTTTACCCTGCCGTGCATAAAAATGCTGCACGTACTCATCTAAAGCTTCGTTCTCAATAGCTTCGCGCAGCTCAGTCATGATTTTTTGGTAATGCCGCAAGTTATGAATCGTATTCAATTGCGAACCGAGTATTTCACCACACTTATCCAAATGATGCAGATACGCTCGACTAAAGTTTTGACAGGTATAGCAATCGCACTCGGCGTCTAATGGGCTGGTATCATGACGATGCTTGGCATTACGGATTTTGACTGTGCCTTCAGTTGCAAACAAATGACCATTACGGGCATTACGCGTTGGCATTACGCAATCAAACATATCAATACCGCGACACACCGCCTCGACAATATCTTCTGGCTTACCAACGCCCATCAAATAACGCGGCTTATCTTGCGGCATAGTGCTCGCAAGAGAATCCAATATACGTACCATATCTTCTTTGGGTTCGCCTACTGACAGCCCGCCAATGGCGTAACCATCAAAGCCTATCTGCTCTAAACCCGCTAATGATTCCTCGCGTAGGTCTTCATACATGCCGCCTTGCACAATACCGAATAACGCGGCCGGATTACCCTCGTGGGCATCTTTACTGCGCTTCGCCCAACGCAATGATAACTCCATTGAGTCACGAGCTTCTTTTTCTGTCGCAGGGTAAGGCGTACATTCATCAAATATCATGACAATATCTGAACCAAGATCACGCTGCACTTGAACCGCTATTTCAGGATTAAGAAATACCTCACTACCATCGATGGGCGAGCGAAACTTCACGCCCTCTTCCGTAATCTTGCGCATCTCGCCTAGGCTAAACACCTGAAAGCCACCAGAATCCGTCAGAATAGGCCCTTGCCATTGTGTGAAATCATGCAAATCACCGTGGGCTTTAATAACTTCTGTTCCTGGGCGAAGCATCAAATGGAAGGTATTGCCTAAAATTATTTCAGCACCAATTTCTTTAATGTCACGAGGCAACATGCCCTTCACGGTTCCATAAGTACCAACCGGCATGAACGCTGGGGTTTGCACCGTACCGCGCTCAAAGCTTAATTCGCCACGACGAGCCTTGCCGCTTGTGGACTTTAGATTAAATTCCATAGGAAAATCTCAATAAAAAACAAAAAACTAAAAAAGTGCACTTAGCCAGCGCCATTCGACGAACTTTTAGCGCTAGCTTTAAATAGAAGCTGTAAAACTGAACACTTAACACACGTATTTAACACACGTATTTAACACACGCACTTAACATGAAGCTTTAACGCTAGCGCTCAGCATTGGGCTCATGCTCCGCATTAGGGTTTCGTGTGATAAACATCGAATCGCCATAGCTAAAAAAACGATAAGCCTGATCAACGGCCATTTTATAGGCCGCCATTGTATGCGCATAACCCGCAAAAGCCGACACCAGCATTAACAAGGTCGACTCGGACAAGTGAAAGTTAGTAAACAGCGCATCAACCACCCGGTATTTATAGCTCGGGTAAATAAAGATATTTGTCTCGCCCTGATAGGCCTCTATTTTTGTCGCAGTATTAGCGCTAGCGAGATTAGAATTAGCACTATTAGAAGCGCTGTTAGGAACGCTATTAGAAGCAACGTCACTAGAAGAGCTATTACGCGCAGCCGTCTCTAGGCAGCGTACGCTCGTTGTTCCAACGGCAATAACACGCTTACCCTTCGCCTTAGTTGCATTTACTTGCTCGGCAGTAGCCGCATCTAAGGCCATGATTTCCGTATGAATCTTATGATCACGAATATCGTCTACTCGAACGGGCTGATAAGTACCTGCCCCAACATGCAAGGTAACAAAAGCAAACTCGACACCTTTAGCCTTTA
>JBLIMQ010000159.1:0-9415 GCA_047638775.1 Flavobacteriales bacterium | reverse complement strand
GGCATTAGGCATGTGCGTAGAGTTTCTTTTTACCAAACCAGCGCTGTACTAGCTCAAGGCTCATTTGCGGCTCTTCCTGTAATAGACGTTTACCTTCACGGTGAACTGTTTCGAGCAAGTCAGCATCACGTTCGCAATCGGCAATACGAAAAGCCATATCACCGGCTTGGCGTGTCCCTAGGAATTCTCCTGCACCGCGCATCTCCAAATCTTTTTCGGCAATATAAAACCCGTCTGTTGATTCACGTAGTGTCGTGAGGCGTTCGCGTCCGCGCTTAGATAATTTATCACCGTAGAGTAATAAACAGTAGCTGGCTTCACTACCACGTCCGACTCGGCCGCGCAGCTGGTGAAGCTGCGCCAGTCCTAAACGCTCAGGGTTTTCGATCACCATCATTGTGGCATTGGGCACATCAACGCCCACCTCAATAACGGTCGTCGCGACTAACATGTCGAGTTCACCGGCTTTGAAGGCTGTCATTATCAAATCTTTCTCTGCGTTTTTAAGGCGGCCATGTACCAGTCCCGTCCGCAGTCCCTTTAGCCTTTCGCTTAGTTCACTAAAGCGTTGTTCGGCATTAGCAAGGTCGAGTGTTTCGGACTCCTCGATAAGTGGGCATACCCAATAGGCTTGTCGACCTTCCTTACAAGCCAAAAGAATGCGCTCGCAGACAGTTTCGAAACGTTTTTGGCTGACAACGGCCGTATTAATGGGGATTCGTCCTGGGGGTAATTCGTCGATAATAGAAAAGTCGAGCTCTGCGTATTGGGTCATCGCCAAAGTGCGTGGAATAGGCGTTGCCGTCATAACCAGTTGGTGGGGGAGGAAGTTAGCCTGGCTCTTATTGCGCAGGCTCAGGCGTTGATCGACACCAAAGCGGTGCTGTTCATCAATAATAACCAAAGCCAGATTGAGGAAACTCACACGTTCCTGAAAAAGTGCGTGAGTACCGACTACCACTTGAGTTTTACCTGAGCTCAGCCCAGCCAAGCTGTCGCGCTTTTGTGCTGCGGTTTGGGAGCCCGAAAGGCCGCCGACAGTAATGTTGTAAGGCTCGAGCCAGTCTTTAAAACTGCTTAGGTGCTGCGCGGCAAGAATTTCAGTTGGCGCAGCGATGGCCACTTGGTAGCCGTCGAGTGCGACACACAGTGTTGATAGGGCGGCTACTAAGGTTTTACCCGAGCCGACGTCGCCTTGCACCATGCGCAGCATGGGTTTTGGCGCGACAAGGTCTTTGGTAATTTCTTTGTGAACACGTATCTGCGCCGCGGTCGGTGTAAACGGTAGGTCGTCGATAAAGCGTTCTACCTGGGAGTGATGTGTATTGATGGCCGCCGCTTGATAGCTTTGCGCATCAACCCTCAGCTGTTGTCGTGCTAAAAAATGCGCGAGTAATTCCTCGAGTGAAAGGCGTTTTTGCGCCGGGTGACGTCCATCAAGTAAGGCTTGAAAGTCACTATTCTTCGGTGGGAAATGTACGATTCTTAGTGCTTCAGATAAGCTTAGCTCGGTAAAGTTTTCACTCGCCGATGTAGGTAGTAGCTCTAAGGGGGGGTGGTTACGTAAAAACTCTAACGCGGCATGAGTCAGTTTACGTAGCCGCGCTTGCGATACACCTTCGGTTAGCCCGTACACGGGTGTCAGGCTTTGTTCGTGTTCGCTGGGTCGTTGATCGCCACCAAGCAATTCGTATTCTGGATGGAAGAACTCTAAGCCGCTTGGACCGGGGCGAACATCGCTATAGCAGCGCACTTGCTGCCCAGTTTCAAACGCGTTTTTTTGTGCGGCGTTAAAATGGTAAAAGCGAAGACACATCATGCCAGTATTGTCTTCAAGTTTGACGACTAGGCTTCGCCGTCGCCCAAATACTACCTGACTACTAACAACGGTGCCTTCGACGACAACACTGCTATTGGGTTGGAGTGCGCCAATGGGACAAACGCGGGTTCTGTCTAAATAGCGAAGTGGTAGATGAAACAACAGATCCTGCACCGACTCAATACCAAGCTTGCCGAGCGTATTCGCAAACTTGCCGCCGACACCATGGAGTTGGGTAATGGCTACGCAGGCTAAATCACTCGCAGACATTTAGAAGCTAACTCGGCAACATTGAATCGCTTCTCGCAGAGCATCAATGGCTTGCGTGCGCGGAAAGCTTGCTCGCCACGCCAGTGCGACCGTACGTTTGGGGACTGGTTCGACAAAGGGGCGTGAAACTAAAAGGTCCGTGTGGCTGGGGCTCGTACTGGCGGCGGAGGCGGGCAATATAGTAATGCCTAAGCCCGACGCTACCATATGCTTCATCGTTTCAAGCGAGCTACCTTCAGCGGCCGTTCGAAGTTTGGCGGCATTATCGTTTTTAGAGGGCTTTAAATTTGGGCAGGCTTTTAATACTTGATCACGAAAACAATGACCCTCGCCGAGTAGTAGCACATTGTAGTCATCGAGCTGGCTGGGGTCGATTTTATCAAACGCAATCAATGGGTGATTGCGATCCATGAGAATGACAAACTCTTCCTCGTATAAAGTTTGAGTTAATACGTCGGCTTCGGTAAACGGTAATGCAACGACGATGGCATCTAAATCACCTTGGCGAATACGTTTTCGCAAGGTTGCGGTATAGCTCTCTTCAATATAGAGCGGCATGTCTTTAGCGCGCGCTTGCAGTTCTGGAATGAGATGCGGAAAAAGATAAGGGCCAATGGTAAATATAGCGCCTAGGTGCATCGGTGTGGTTAGTTGATTCTTCCCTGAGCTTGCAATGTCTTTCACGGCGGCAGCGGCTTCGATGACGGTTTGTGCCTGCTTAATGATTTTTTCGCCGACGGGTGTTGCGTATACTCGTGTTTTTGAACGTTCAAAAATAACCACTTTCAGCTCTTCTTCAAGCTTTTTAACCGCGATGCTTAGTGTCGGTTGCGAGACAAAACAGCGTTCTGCCGCACGGCCAAAATGTTGTTCTTGTGCCAAGGTAACAATATAGCGGAGCTCTGTTAGTGTCATAATGAATAATCTATTAGTTTGCGGGCTTTAATTGATAAATTTTAACGCAGGGGCGTGTTTAGGTGAATAGCGAAAAGAGTAAACCGTTAAATATTTTATGGTTGGGCTTTGGCGACTTGGCTACGCGCTGTCAGCCATTGTTGATAAATGACGCACATAAGCTTGTTGGAGTGGCACGTAGCCGAAAAAACAGCCCTGCAGAGGTTGTCGAAAAGGTTGACCAAAGCGCTGGTGCACAGGTCGAAACACAGGTTGATGCAGAGCGTGACGCAAATATTGATGCAAAAAGTGACGCAAAGGTTGATGCTGGGATTGACGCAAAGATTGACGCAAAGACATGTGTGCGAATGATTCGCGGAGCCATTCAGGACGACGACGTAGCCGAGAAAATCGATCAGTTTCAGACTGATATCGCTATTATTAGTTTGAGTCCATCGGGTCGGACTGAAAATGATTACCGGGAGGCTTATTTAGATAACGTCGAGGCCTTACTAAATTTATGGGCACAGGCTAAAAATCCGCCGAAGCAGGTAATTTATATATCCAGTACGCGAGTCTATGCACAAAATGAAGGGCAATGGATTAACGAGCGCAGTGAGGTTCTTGCTGAGTCAGGGCCGGCAAAAATCTTAAGGCAAGCAGAGTTGGCACTAGAGTCTAGCGCTATCCCCAGCCTATGTTTACGGTTTTCAGGGATTTATGGCCGCGAGTCGTCATATTTAGTAGACCAAGTCAAAGCCGGCATTGCTGGAAATACCGCTTACACCAATAGAATTCATATAGACGATTGTGTCGGTATTATTCATTTTTTAGTGTCGACTTTTAGTGCGGGAGGGGCCTTGCCTGAATATTTGTTGGCTAGCGATTGCGAGCCAGTTACGGCTAAGTTCTTGCGTGAATACATTGCGGGTCAATTGGGGCTGGATAGCGCCGCATTAATTGTGTCGGGGCGTGGCGAGGGTGCAAAAGTGGGTAAAGCTAAGCGCTGCGATAATACGCTGTTGCGTGCACTGGGGTATGTTTTTAAGTATCCGAGCTATCAGGATGGCTACCGCTAGTGTTTACAGCGCTGACTAAATCTATGCTTTTTAAGCTCTTGATTTTAAATTCTGCACATCTTAACCCTGTGCGTATCGAGCCTGTTTTTTAGCAAAGCTATGTTTTTGTTTTTTGTTTTTCAGGTTTCTTAGGGTCTAGCTCGCAAGCAGTGACAGCACTATCGCTATCGATAGTGCCCTAAGTCCTGCGATAGTTCGTGCCGCGCATGATTTAATTGTTGGTGAAGGTATTCTCTTACGCCACTGTCTTTACTGTTGAGGATTTCCTTGCGCAGCAAATTATCTAGATCGAGGTATCTGTCAAAGCTATTTGTGGTGAGTTTTTCCGTGCCGTAAAGCAGCGCTACCCAGTCGTTAATGCAGCGTACGTGAAGTTCAGGCGGTAACTCGGCATAGCGTGAAAAGTTGTAGTGCATCCCCTGAATATTACGTTCGCCCGGTGGCTTCATTCCGCTAGGTGTTAAAAAGGTATATCCGGTGCGAAACGGGAGCGCAGCAAGGTTAAATAATAGTACGGCGAGCCAAATAACAAGTGACACAGGGATGAAAAGAATATTCATAAACCAGCGAAAAGGACGCGTAATTTCACGAGATGTAAACAAAGGCTTAGGCAATAAGTCGCTTACGAGCTTTTGTCGCAAATAATAACGCTGCCACTTTCTTGCGGCTTTAAAACAAGCCGTTTCGTGGGCTGTCATGAATACATCGTGCTTCATAGTGGCTGTAATTTGATCCTAGTTAGTGCACATATCAATATCTATATTGCTTTGGCTTTAAGCTTGATAGATAGAATGTTTACATAGCTCATTATAGCGAGAGTCCCGTTTACTTAGGTCGTCCTCACTATCGTGATTATCATCGTTCAGCCAACTTCCCGCCTCTTCATTAATGATCTGCTCTATAGCATCGATGTGCTCTTCTGAATCATTTAGTGCTGGTATGTAGGCGAACTCTTTGCCGCCGTTTCCAAGAAAGTAACCGCGATTCTCCATGGCGATTTCTTCAAGTGTCTCTAAGCAATCACTGGAAAATCCTGGGCAAACTACCTGTATCGATCCTATACCTTGTTCGGCAAACTCGATAAGACTTTTATCGGTATAGGGCTGCAACCAGGGCTCTCGTCCAAAGCGAGATTGAAACGCACTAAAATGTTCACTATCTTCTAAGTTTAGACGTTCAGCCAATAAGCGAGAAGTTTTTAAACACTGACAATGATAGGGGTCGCCATTGCGTAAGTAGCGCAAGGGAATACCGTGATATGAAAAAATCAACTTGTCTGCGCGCCCATGGGCCTGCCAATAGCGCTCTATGGATAACGCAAGCGCCTCGATATACACAGGGTGGTCGTGATAACTGGCAACAAAGCGCAGGCTCGGTAAAAATCGGCGTTTGGTAAAGTCTTTTGCTATTGCATCGAAAGTACTACCACTGGTGCTGGCAGAATATTGCGGATATAGCGGTAAGACAATGAGCTTTTGGATATTGTCGTCGCACAATGTTTGTAAGGATTCAGCAATACTTTTAGTGCCGTAACGCATGGCCCAGTCCACTGATACGTTTGAACCAAAACGTTGTTGTAGTCGTTGCTGTAATTTGTCGGCTTGGCTCTTAGTATAAATAGCTAGCGGTGACCCTTTGTCTGTCCAGACTTTTTTATAGGATTTAGCCGAGCGGCGCGGGCGTATACGTAAAATTACCATATGCAGTATCACCATCCACAACAGGCGGGGTAATTCAACGACGCGGGGGTCGGATAGGAATTCACTAAGGTATCGTCTAAGTGCGCGTGGCTCGGGGGCGTCGGGGCTGCCAAGGTTGCAGAGCAAAACACCAACCTTCTTGGAAGCCTTGTGGGGGTAGTTACGACGGTTAATGTAAGACATTGTTGACTCGGGAAAAAATAAAGGCGCTATTGTAGCCTAGATGAAAAATCTGGCTAGGCATAAGAGTGAAAAATGTGCGGAGAATTTGTCTTATTATAGCTGAAAGTTCTTAGGAATTAAATTTATAGGTGTTTTCTGTCAATTCAGGTTTTATTGGGACTGTATCTTAGAATGATTCTCCTGCCAGAAATCTAACCAACAACAATGATGTTTTTGTTTTGCGATGATATTTAACTTAAGGCCATATCGCTCAAAGTAGCGGCGGTTTATTTTAACGGGAGTGTTAAGGTCATTTGTACCGGTATAAAACTGGTAGTCAGTATCGTTTCGCGGTCGGATTTCTAATGGATCGATCGACATGTCGAGTGGGCTATATGTGTGCAACTCAGTCCAGGCATGGATATCTAAAAGCGGTGCAAACGCGATCACCTTATAAACCTCTTCAATTCGGTCGGCCAACGCTAAGGCTATGACAGACCCGCCACTATGTGTAATAAACTGGATGTGTTTTAGTTGTCGTCGTTCTAACTCATTCCTTACTACGGTTTCCATGCTCTCGATGACCGCAAGCGAGTAGCGAGCGTTAGTCCATAACCCTGGGTGGCAGGCTTTATCGCTCGTCTGAAAATAACACGGCCGACCTAGAAATAGGGTGTGCCCCTTGTCTTCGGCCATCATTGCCAATGTTAGAATTTTTTCAGGACTAGGGTCTTTAGCTATCTTATTTGGAGCCAGCCAGCTATAGCCATCGCCCTCAATGTAGACGTTAAGGCTCTGTAATTCTTTCGCTACGGCCTGTTCAGCTATCTTTGAGACAATACGATGCTTAAAATGCGAACCGCGTACAAGCTCTGAAGGCCCGATGCTGGTTAGACGGACGCCCTGTGGTAATCTAGCAATGCAAGCACTGAGCGAGAAAATTATCACGATTAGTGTGAATGCGCGCGCAAAGGCTTGTATAAAATTGGCTCTATGTGCGTAAATTATAAACATCTTGAATTGATTGCATTATCATGTTTTGGGTCTCGTACTAATATGCTCTGTTACTTAACCTTTTAGGGCCAGCTCTTACAGTCTGAGTTTAGGACTTGCGCGTATTGGCTCAGTTTAAGGTGACGATCGAGATACTTATTGTCGAATTGTTTTTCCTATAATAGATGAAAGAAGAATAAAAAATAGCTTTGGTCGATATTGATGCCGTTGTACGTAAAAGGTCTACGCATCGAAACCATAGCGCTACTTTAGCTTAAGGTAACTATATGCCAAATAATATTTGGGTTTACAGCCCAGGCCGCTTGGCGGCAAAACGTCGCACGATTTCACTGTTACTGAGCGTTAGCTTGGCTTTGTCAGCGTGTGGTGGCCCAAACGAAAAAGGCAGTTCTCAGGCGCCAACTAAGCAGGAACAAATACAGCAGCTACAAATAGTTGATTGCTTACTGCCGGGACAAGTGAGGCGTTTGGGTCAATCGACATATTTGACCCCTCGCCGGCCCGCGCGAACTACGGCGTCGGATTGTTCGATTCGTGGTGGTGAGTACGTTGCTTATGATCGCGCTGATTATAAAACAGCGCTAAATGTTTGGATGGCCGCTGCTAATGGTGGTGACGAGGAAGCCCAAGCTAATGTAGGTGAAATATTTGAGCGTGGCTTGGGTGGCGAAGCCAATTATGAAATGGCCGCTTTCTGGTACAAAAAGGCCGCTGACCAAGGTAACTCCCGCGCACAGTACAATTTGGGTACGCTCTACGAGCAAGGTTTAGGTTTTGAAAAAAACAAGCTCATGGCGATGAACTACTACCGTCAGGCTTGGGGTATGGAAGAAGATAGCATCATCTTTAAGTCGGCTGCTGATACGGCGCAAAACGAATTGCGAGCGCAGCTCGCACAACAGCTCGCGTCAAAAGAGGGGCAAATTGGTGCGTTAAGTCAGCAAATTACGAGCTTGCAAGAACAGGCCAAAGAAAAAACGCTAAACGTGGCAGGACAGCAAAACTTAAATACTTTACTCGCTTTAGTGACCGATTTAGATCAGCAGCGTCGCTCAACCTTAGATGAGATGAATCTTTTGCCGCGCTTGCGTAAGCCAGCGGCGAAGCCGGCTATGCACGTTGAAAGTTCCAAACAGCCGGATAGCATTAGTTTGGCCGACATGAAATTCGGTAAATACTATGCTTTGATTATTGCTAACCAAAATTATGACAGTATCGAAGATCTAAAAACCCCGCACGGCGATGCCTTGCGAGCTAAAGCTCTATTGGAGGAACGTTACGGATTTAATGTGACGGTTTTACTCGATGCAGACAGCGCCACCGTCATGAAAAAAATAAACGAGTTTAGCGGTAAATTAAAAGAGCAGGACAATCTGTTGATTTTTTACGCGGGTCACGGTAGTCGTATTCGTAGTGGCGATTATGAAGCAGGATATTGGTTGCCAGTTGATGCCGAGCCGCCGCCCGAAGATACATTTTGGGTTTCTAACGAATTTGTTACACGCCATCTAGCACGACTTAAAGCAAAGCGTGTTTTAGTCGTAGCGGATTCTTGTTATGCCGGTTTGTTATCTAACGCCCCCGATTATTTGTTTATGGGTGATGAAACTACGTATTCGGAAGAATATATTCGTTATAAACTGCCTAAGAAATCTCGCTTACTTATTTCATCGGGCGGTGATCAGCCTGTATTAGATAATGCTGATCAAGGCGCCTCTATATTTGCGCGCGCATTTCTCGATGCGCTGGAGCAAAACGAAGGTATTCTTTCTGGACCAGAGCTATTTTTAAAAATTCGTACACAAGTTAATACTCGTGCGAAAAGTTTAGGTCTAGACCAGCAACCAGAATTAAAAGTGATAAAAGGCGCCGGCCACGAAGTCGGCGACTTCTTTTTCGTAAATCAGTCTTAAGGAGAGGGCTATAACGATGAAAATAGAACTAAAAACGGCTGTAACGGCTACCATATTTTGTCTTTCTACGATGAGCGCACAAGCGGATTTCGAAGATCTATTGGGAAGCTTTTCCACTGGTTTAGAAGAAGAATCGGCGGCGGCGGCACTGCAAACGTATTTACGACTAATTGAAACTTCAGGTTGTACGGATAATCTATTGAGAGACCCTGGACTTGATGGGGCGATCAATGGTCTAGACAGCAGTTTAAGTGACAGTTTAAGTGACAGCATAAGCGATAATGTAATTGGTAGTGCGACGGATAGTAGAGGCAGTCTTGCATGCACCGGTCGCACCTTTAAAATATTTTCGAATGTACGTGAAATTATTCATACCGGTAATGAATTGACCGGCAGCGGTCCCAATTTATTTAGCTTGGGATCAAGTGCTGAAGGCTTAGGTTTTGCATTGCGTTGGCTTGCGGCTGAAGAATTTGCGGCGCAAGGTGATATGTCTAGTGATTTCGTAAGTGCACAAGTATCCGGGTTAAGTTCGCGAATGACAGCTTTGCGCTTTGGTGCGCG
>JBLIMQ010000158.1:0-9524 GCA_047638775.1 Flavobacteriales bacterium | reverse complement strand
TAAGAGGTGCTGATAGGAATTAATAGCTACGGAAATCTAATGAGCCAATCACTGAAAACCTTTATCATTTTATTGCGTGGCGTGAATGTTGGCGGAAAAAACATTTTACCCATGAAGGAGCTCAAAGCATCGCTAGAAGCTCATGAATTTGACGATATTAAGACCTATATCCAAAGTGGGAATATTATTCTTAAATGTTCAAAGGATCCGCGGACCAAAGTTGCAGCTTTAATTCAAGAAAACTTTGGCTTCACACCCGACCTAATGACCTTAACAAAAGCTGATTTTGGCGTCGCATATAACAACAACCCCTACACTAAATACGAAGGTAAATTCGTTCACTTTTATTTTTGTACCGGTACGCCAAAGCTCGACAATGACAAGATTAATAAATACTTAGCGAGCAATGAACAATACGAGTTAATCGATAAAGTTTTCTACTTGCATGCTCCAGACGGCATAGGTCGGTCTAAGTTAGTATCCAATATTGAAAACTGCCTTGGTATTTCGGCAACAGGTCGCAACCTCAACACAATCAATAAATTACTGTCACTGCTATCACATTGATTTTTTTACCCGACTCTAGCGGCGCAAATGACGCTAACAAAAATTTAGTTCAAGTCTTACTTAATAATAGCCTTACTTAGTGATAGCCTTACTGAATAAGTGTCTTTAGTGATTTCAATTATATAAAGTCATACCCTTTATTCCCACCTAGTGGAAATTGACCGCAGCAGTAACAATAATTTTTCTACCCTATCTTTTCTTGTGAAAACAACTAATGCGTAGCGGTTATCATTCCTTTATGATGCACGTAATTGAATGACATTATGCCACCTACGGCTGAGCTAGATCACATGCGCACCTATTTTTTGCTACTTTGTTGTGTATTCGCGCTCCCCATACACGCCGAAACAACTAAGTACAACTCGTACTTTGGTATGAATCTTGGCGTAATGTCCGAAGCTTCTATCAAAAAATCTAATCTCCTTTTTGGTAACCTTACACAAAAAACATCTACTCCATGTCTATTCGACGGTCGAAAATACGTTATTTTTCGGTTCTCTCCCTATCCCCAGAGTAATGGACCGGAGAGCAAAACGAACAGCCGTTCACGTAGTATCATTTTTAAAGGCGTCTCTATTTCGACAAAAAAACCAAACCGCTCCTGTCAACAACGCCGTGTAAAACTACCCGGTTTTGATGGCTTAGATGCTGGTATGTTTTCTTTTGAAATAATTAATGCCCTAAATAAACACAAATTTAAAAAATCTAAAGCCGAGAAAGGCCGTGCAATCTATACACGACAATTTGTCTCAAAACCACAATGTATATTTAGTGAAGGCGGTGACTATAGTGCTGATATGTATTACTACGGATCAAATGTGGACTCCATTCATATCACGCTTGCGGATGTATCTAGAAGCGTCGTAGGAAGTATATCTAAAACACTAACAAGTGGCTTTGTAGAAGAACGAAATTTTCTTTGTGATTCGAAAAACACAGCAACAAAATTTTAAATCTATTGTCGAAAAACTACCCATTAATAATAAAACGGTTTTTTCAGGGGTGGCAATAATCTAACCTTTCACTTTCGCCTACATCGATACTGAATATAAATACCCTACGTTAATACCCTGTAGCAATAGTCTGTATCAATAGCCTGCACCGCGAGATTATTAGTTAAACGCATACAACATTATTCATACTCCCATAAAAAACGGCGCTCAGAGGCGCCGCTTTACGTTTTTAATTCGAATGATTATTCAAGTGTTTCGATTTCGAACCAATCTAAATTCCAACCGCCTTTAACCGCAGCTAATGCCAAACCATCAATATCTCTTGGCAGATCAACCGTATGCGAAAGGGTTACATAAGAATCCCAGCCGCCTGTATTTGGAACTTTAATTCGGTTATACGCGATCGATCCACCTGGTGCTTCAAGCTGAATAATGCCATCACCGTCCATTCCACGTGCTACACGGTAGGTAATTTTATAGCGGTTCGTCTCTGAAAGAAGGGGTAATTCACGGTTGTAAACCAACCAGTCTCCGTCATCAACCCAACCAACAACACCATTATCAACTATCACCCCCTGCATATTTGAAAAATCTTCCGCTTCAACGCGAACATTTTCGTGGCCGCCTTGATAACATTCAGAACTTAAGCATTCAGATTTCGCAGCGATATTAATCCAATTGATATTCCAATCATCACCCGTTGCCACAACAACAAATTCACGTAATCCTTGTGGTAACGTTACGCGCTGCTTAATTACCTGCCAATCTTGCCAGCCACCCGTATTAGGGATTTTAATTGAATCGTAGACTTCGTCACCACCGTAAGCTTCTAATTGAAGATAGGCATCATCGCTAGGGCTCGATACACGGTACGAAATTTCATACTCACCACTCGCACTTGCAGGAAGGCTAACCGCATATTTCATCCAGTCGCCACGATCGATATAACCGACGTTTTCACCGCCGCCAATATCCGTGCTCTGCTCTGTTTGAACGCCTTGCTGCGAAACAAAATGCTCAGCTTGTAAAGTGAGGTTACCGTTTGCTTCGGCATTAAAACCGGCAAAATCAAACTTAAACCAATTTAAGCCCCACGTTACATCGTTAGAACTGCGAATATTCAACCACTGGCGGCCAGCCGGTAGAGGAATGGTATGCTCAACGGTTTCCCAGTTATCAAAGTTTGCAGTAGTTGGAATTGTTACTTCGCCCAAAGGAAAGCCTTCCCAGTCACCCGGTCTAAAAGTATTACGGGCTTCCAGCTCAGCTTCACTATCGCTACCATTAGTACGTGCAACTCGATACGAAATTTTATAATCAGCGGCAACCGGAACATCAATCTCAAAAAGTTGACGGGTACTAATGCGCGTATCGTTTATCAGTAACTCTAAGGCATTCGTTCCAATTTCTTTACCGCCACCAAAGTCACGCGTATTGAATAACGATAGACCTTCTTTATGACAATAATTTTCAGCTTGAATAACTTCCGCATTCGCAAACAGACAACTGCGCCCATTTAAGCGCGTAACGTGTGTTCGCAGATCACTATTAACATCATTACGGCCCCAATTAACAAGGCTATGGGCATTTCCAGCAACGTTTCTAGCGGTTAGATTTGCATAGACTCGATTCTTTGCCGGATTTAGGTCTTCGTGAACTAGGCCTACAGCACTGCTCATGTGGTTTTTTGCTAACCAGAAACGCCATTGCGCCAAAGACTCCTCGACTTTTTCACCTGTAGAAGAATCCGTAAATCCAACTTGATAATCCGCCACAAACAATGGCAGCCCAAGATCTCGAGCTTGGTTGGCATTTTCACGAAGCTCAGGTCCTTTAACAGAATCGGAGTAGGGGTCGCTATCCACTAAGCCCCACTTACCCACATGATAATTCAATGCGTAGACTACGTTACTCACACCGTGTAGCGGATCATTCGCTACGGTTAATACGTCTCGCGAAAGCTCAGGCGTCGCTACAACAATCAGATTATCGGTATCTATTTGACGTATCGCTTGAACCACAGAATTGGCATACGGCTTTATCGTACCGTCCCATTTAACGCCCGCCTGTGGCTGATAATTGATTTGATAGATCAAATTGGCATTCGCGCCCCAGCGTGAGGCGACTTCGCGGAAAAACGCTAATGCACTGTCTACGTTCTGCGGCTCGCCGCCACCTTGCCAACGCACTAAAGCGTAGGTATCGCCAGCAATCGCTTGCTCAACAAGTGTTTCAACATGTACCAAATTAGTCTCTGGTGCGTTTTTAAAACCGAATTCACCTTCGACTGAAACCGCTATACCCAGAAATCCGGCATCCCAGTCATCTTCCAACCAGCGCATCGCGAAGGGGTTATAGATTGAGTTACCGTTATCGCTAAACTCGCTAGCAAACGCTTCGGCCTGCTGTGTAGGCGGCAATACAACGCCATGCAAGCTTTGCTTTTTATCACCGACAAGAAGGTCGACCCCTTGCACCGAGATCGGCTCTACCGCTACACATAGCTGTGCCGATAACGCTAGCGCGCCAAAGCTTAGTAATTTTAGCGGGTGTGCTGCCACGGCGGACGCTATGACTTTTTCTCTAAACCCAGTTGTTTGTTTCATGACATAAATCTCTTATTATTGTAATTTTTAGTCTGCTTACCAAAACCTACGCTCTGTGCTGATCAATTAACGCCTAACAATGAAGGCGCCACCATCACGGCACGTACGAGTCAATCCTAATGTGCGACCCCCTATAAATCGCCCTAGAATATGACTTAAGCGGAAACACATACTTGCCACACGCATAAAAAATGATTGCGCAACCTGCAATTTAGCTTACCTTTTGATGTCACCGCCACACGGCTAAACCTGACTATCGACATTAAAATCTGGTCTAACATAAGTGCTATACCAAGCAGCATCCCAAGTACTAACCCAGTATCACCTCCGCACCATCCAAGCACTTATCGCATCAAAGGCCCGTGTTACGTGGCGCTGCGGCAAAGCTTCGAGCCACTAATCAGTACCTACAATTCGGCAAGTCCAATACCTAACCGCAACGTTAAAGTAATCTATATTGCACTCTGCCGGCATGATGTAAAAACCTTTACTTAGTACTTTTGGGCAAATGAATTGAACTATATAAATTTCCAACTCTTATTACTAATGAACGACAAGTGCGCCGTGTCTCTACCCACAACTACTAATATTATCCGCGAGATTTATCGTGAATGTGAAATATATAGCGTTCAATATTTTCACCATAATCTAAAACGAAATACTAGGTTAAAGTCACCAGTTTAGATTCACACAAGCACAGCGCTATAACCTACTTATCTTTCTTACTTGTGCATGCCTGTTCCGCTCGCTACATCGCAACACTTACTCCGCCATCAAAGTTAGCTCCTTGGGTTTCCCAAAGACTTTCGCCGCAAGAACACAACAGCATAATAGTGAAGTTTATCTTTGGTTAGCACATTACGAACACAAAGATGAACATTTGAATATTGATTCTGAAATTGGCGTTATCACGAGTGACATTCATGGTATTACACAATTAATACAGGCTTCTATAATTGGAAAATAAGAATTCAGTAACACAACAACAGTGCTAATTAATTTATTTAGACGCCAACATGTGCTATAAAGTACTTAGTAAATAGGTGAATTTAGCGCTATTTACCTCGTTCTACTGGATAAAATACTAATAAAAAAACTAATGAAAGGATAACTAAATGAAGCAAATCGGATTATATTTATTCATCGGGGGCGTTGGCTCTATTCTTCTAAACCAATTCGGTTACGAGTTCATATTACTTGGATGGATCGACAACTGGGGTACCGATATCGGCTGGGGCATTCGAGGCGTTGCAATTGTAGCAGGCGCTGTTTTTTATGGTCTCGGCGTAAAACAAGAGTCTGCTGATTCTGCAGAAAACCCCGCCGATACAGAATAGTAACATAGTGCTATTCCATAATTTCAGACACGCTCAACTGTTCAGTTAACGTGTCTGTCATTTTCTAGAACTAATTATCCATATCAGACTTTCCATGCTAAATGCATAACATCTTCCAGTATAAAAACGCTATAATCCTCAGTAAGGTTTCATCTTTGTATTCAACGTTTCTCATTCCAAGCCGAGGACACATATGCCCTTCGATCCAGTTACTTTATACGGAAATCACGTTCGCCTAGAACCGCTGGCTAAAAACCATATCAACGGTCTTCGTAACGCTATATTAGATGGAGAACTATGGAAGCTCTTTGTAACGCTAGTCCCTAGTATTGATGCACTCGAAGCATTTATCGACGACGCCATTACTGCCCACGCTGCCGGTGATGGCCTAGCCTTTGCGACAATCGATGAGCGTAGCAACCAAGTTGTTGGTTCTACACGGTTCATGAAGGCCAACCTTGCCAACAAACGCGCAGAAATTGGCTTCACATTTATAGCAAAGTCTTTTCAACGAAGCCTCATTAATACCGAAGCAAAACTACTTATGCTAACGCATGCCTTTGATACACTACAGTTAAATCGAGTCGAACTATTAACCGATTACCTAAACATCGCATCACGTAAAGCAATCGAAAGACTCGGCGCCAAACAGGAAGGAATATTACGTAGTCATATGCTAATGCCTGATGGTCGTTTAAGAGACTCTGTTATTTTTAGCATCATCAATCATGACTGGATGGGTGTTAAACAAAACTTACAGTTTAAGCTTGATCAAAAATACCAGTAGCTCCGTTGTGCGATTATCTCGTCACGGTATATTTTGTATAAAGAAGCTTCAAACTAAACCATACACAAATAGCAAACGTAACAGGCAAATGGATAGGCCCGTCTAGACTATGCAAAAAATTAATAAAGAGCGATACGGCTAGAACTTCATACTAAGAACGTTACATTAAAAACTATACAGCCAAGAACTAAGCAGCCAAGCAACTAAGCAACTAAGCAACTAAGCAACTAAGCAACTAAGCAAGAGAATCTTATGAAACTTATCTATACACACGAAAATAAAATTCTTGTTGAAAGTACTAAGAATCACCTAGCTCAGCATGATATCAACACTACGTTGAAAAACGAATTCTCCTCAGGTGGGATAGGTGAACTTTCTGCAATAGATACTTGGCCAGAATTATGGTTAGAAGACAGCAACGACTACACGAAAGCCAAAGCCTTACTCTTAACGCTTACTGCTCAGTCAGAAGCCCCGCAATGGAAATGTGAGCACTGCAATGAAACCAACGAAGGATCGTTTGAAGTGTGCTGGAATTGTCAAAAGGAAGCCTCTTCAGTTTCTTAACAGCAACTTTGATCATGTATTTAATGTCATACGGAATTAAACTACCCCTACTATGGAGACACACTTGCTTAGCTATGAGACCAAACTTATGACACTAAAGCTATGACACCAAGTGTGATAAAAGAATGCTCTAGAAAAGAAGACCTCGGTTGAAAGACCGAGGCGAAGTGACAGCGCAGGAGTGACAGCACCGTAAGATCTGTAAAATTTTTCGGAAATACAGTAGCGAGAATACAGCAACGGAGTTAGAGTGATAGATAATAACGCTTCACGAAGCGTACCAACATAGTAAACCCGCGGCATAAATTTAATTTAGTACGCCAGAGTAATCGAATCACAATGCAACTAGAAAATAACAACCATGCGAATTATCGATATTGTAAATACATTTGTATTCATGCTGTTTTTTATAATAATGTCGCTATTTTTACTGAGTTTGACGATTGCTTTGTTTATCGATACCACGATTCCTATCGTAATTAATATCTACCTTATTCAGCTAATACTACTTTTGTTGATATATATGTTCCACCACAAGAATATGGCTCTTAAAATATGGTTCTTAGAATACGGAAGGAGTTTCCAGAACTTTACAAAAAATACTCCAGCCCCTCGTGGTCTATGTTCAACCAGGGCTGCGATACTTTTTTTGTATTCAAAATGGTAAGACACGTAAAAAAAACAAAAGGCTATACTGCAGAATTTACACATCACTGCGATTGTTGCGCTGTTCTTATAAGCGCCCTATTCCGAAATCTTTCAGTATTGATATGCCCAGCAATAATTTCTCTAATTTTCATCGCAGAGTGATCCTTCACGCGTTATTTTTGTAGGATATACCATGACGATCCAATGCGTATTTATTGTGTAATAAGAATTCTTAGTGTTTTCGATAAGCCTTCATCATCTAAACGCCCGTAATGCATAATCAAATCTTGCTTGCCATCATTGTTTATATCGTGATCAATAACAGTATGAGCATCTTCCGGTATTTTCGTTTCGTACTTATTAGTTGACCTCGAAAACATTTTTTCGTTACTTGCTAACCCATATTGTATTTTTATTTTCTTACTGTCACTGGCATAGACTAAATCTTTATGGTTATCGCCGTTAATATCAATAATCTTTAATAACGGAAACCCTCCCTGACCTTGACTTAGACTAAAGTTCAATCGAACCTTACCTTCATGGTCTGGATCTTCGTGATAATGTGAGTTTTCATCCAAGGTATAAACTAAAAAATCCTGACGAATACCGCCAGACATTAATGCGCCTATTATTTTCGTCAAACTTATTTCAAAAGCCGACACCAGCACCTCTAGTCGGCCATCACCATCTAAGTCAACCAATTTTAATTCGGATAAGGTCTTGTCAGAGACGATTGAAGTTGATGCCGTTTTCGGATAACTAATCACTCCCGACTTTCGTTCACCTAAATAGAATTCATAATCGTTAGTTTGTTTTAAAACACCCGAACCCTGAGAGAATTCAACAATCACATCCGGAACACCATCAGCATTGATATCTTTAATCGAATGAATTACACGATGCGACAATTTACTTGGATCTAAACCTAGACCATCATCTTTAATTACTTCCCACCAAAAGTCGTGATGTATTTCGGGGCGCAAAATAATACGCTGGAAATCATCATCAAAACTGCTCCCATCAACTTGTAGATATACGTGTAATTCGCCCTGCTTCGCGTTTATCAGGTCTATTTTACCGTCGCCGTTCATATCCTGATAAAATACTTTTGCATCGGAAAAACGAATACCCAAATAGTCTACCCGTGTTTTAGCCGGAATAACGAGACTTTGTTTCGCCATGCTAGAGGTATGACCAGAAAGCCAAAGGTTTAGATCCTCAAAGTGTGACAAAACAATATCATCATTTTTATCGTTATTGATATCCCGCATGAAATCACGACTTTCGATAAATGCGGCACGCTCTTCAAGATAGATAGAACTAACTTTAGAAAATTCCATCAGCTTATTTGTGACCTCAGTCGCGTCTGGGTTATATCGCAAGACACGGCTTTTCGTAAGAAAATATAAACTCTGCTGACCAATTTCATTTTTATCGCCTAAATCGTATGCGACAATATTCTTTGCTAATGCTACTTTATCGCGCTGTTCAATATTTTTAGTTTCTTCATTAATACTGTAGATAGTTAGCCATCGATTATGTGCATCATCACTGGAAATAATAACAATATCATCGTTCGAATGAGAGCCAAGTTTAGCGGCAAAAGCTGGACGCGAAGCTGAGTGATTCAGCTCGAGTTCGTAAGGCGCAAAAATTTCCGCCTCGACCTGAATACTGTACTGCACCATAATAAATGACGCTAGAACAAATAGAGTTTTCGATTTCATTAGATAATGCATATATGATTTACGTCTATTTAGATAGTTTGTGGTGCATTGAGTGCATTGAGTGATAAGTACATTACAGATACCGAACCAAATGTAAGACCCTAAATTCACTACGTTTATTTCTGGCACCTGGGCATCACATTCTTGAGACAGCAGTCCTAGCTTTGAATCCCAAAAGTAAGACAACAAAATGCTCGAATAGTTTTGAATTTTAGAAATATATCTCAAGAATCGATTTATCAGAAATAAATCTCACCGAAACTTTACTGTGAGGCACGGAGAGTTTTAGTTTACAGTTTTATTCCCTATAGGAAAGCCCTAAACCGATATGG
>JBLIMQ010000157.1:0-9623 GCA_047638775.1 Flavobacteriales bacterium | reverse complement strand
ACGGCCGGTAGGTGTTCGTTCAATGGGATTTCACCACAATAGCCCCCAGCCGCACTACAGCTTACGACGACCTTAACGTCACCTTTAGGTGCTGTGATGGTACGTACATCAAATTGAAGAACGCCGCCTTCCTGGACGTACGTCATTAAGTCTTGAGTGTGTGATTCCGAGCCTATGCCTAAGGTGGCTTTAGACGTTCCGGTCCAGCCAAATTCCTGTGAATCGCCTTGTACGTTTTTGTCGGCTTCCATAATCGACGCTACGGCTGTTTCGGTACGCGATGCGCTTAGGTATTGAATTGAGGCGTAATCGTCCAGAATCATCTGCCAAGGCTCTGTAAGTTTGCCAACGAGTAGGTCGTAGGGTGCCTGTAAATCAATGACTAGGACATTATCGTTTACGGTGTCGAGTTGGGCTAATTCGGTTTTATCTGAATATCGTAAGCCATAGCCATAGGCGAATAAGGGATCGTAATTCGCATCACCTATATTCAAGATATTCTGCGAGGCTTTTTTAGGCCAGCTATAGCTTAGTTTACCTTTGAAGTCGTGTTGTACTTGGCCATCGGCCGTGCTGAATAATACATCGGCCACGGCTTTCCCTTCAGAGCCAGGTAACCACGCCGCAACAAAGGCGTCTGAAGCGTTAAGTTCACGGTTAACCCACATGGGTCGGCCAGATAGGAATACGCCGACTACGGGAATACCGTCAGCTTTTAATTTTTCTAATAGCTTTGCATCGCTATCGGATAGCGCTGAGTACGCGAGTGTTTTGACATCGCCAAACCACTCGGCATAGGGTTTTTCGCCAAATACGACAATGGCTGCGTCGGGTTTGGACGTGTATTCACCGTTTACCACGTGCTCTATTGAGCCATTGGCGGCTTCGACTGTGCTGCGAATGCCATCAAGAATTGTGGATGCGCCGACAAAATCTTCTTTGACAAGTTCTGTTCCCTGCCAGCTGATCGTCCAACCACCGGCTTGCTTAGCCATGTTGTCGGCACCGTCGCCAGCAACAAGAATATTTTTTGATGGGTTGAGCGGCAGGGTACTGTTATTGTTTTTGAGAAGAACCAAAGACTCACGTACGGCTTGGCGGGCAACATCACGATGGGCCTCAGAGCCCATTAGTTCGGCCTTGCCGGCATAAGGTCGTGAACTTGGACGGCCCTTTTCAAATAATCCCGCGCGGATCTTAACCCGTAATATACGGCTTACAGCGTCATCAATTCGCGACTCGGGAATCACGCCACTTTTCACGTCGGCCATGGTGTTATCAATAAAGGCTTTGTAGTCTTCAACCACCATAAACAGGTCGATACCGGCGTTTACCGCTTGTGCGCAACTATCGGCCGTACAGCCCTTAACGTTGGCATGGGCATTCCAATCACCTACAACAAAACCGTCAAATTTCAGTTTTCCTTTCAATACATCGTTAATCAGATACTGGTGACCGTGTAGTTTTTCGCCGTGCCAGCCGTTATGACTGGCCATTACCGATTGAATACCCGCTTCTAATGAGGGGAAGTAGCCTGCGGCTTGGAGTCGCACTAAATCGGCTTCGCTCAATACTGTATTACCTTGATCGACGCCGTCAACGGTGCCGCCGTCGCCTACCCAGTGTTTAGCTGTGGCATAGACGTGGTGATCATCCAAAAACGAATCTTCGCCAGGTACACCTTGCACGCCTTCGGTCATTGCTTTGGCGTATTGGGCGACTATTTTAGGGTCCTCAGAATAACCTTCATAGGTTCGCCCCCAGCGGTCGTTGCGCACTACCGCTAACGTTGGCGCAAATGTCCAGTCGATACCGGTTACCAGTACCTCTATGGCCGTAATTTGGCCTATTTGTTTTAGTAGCTCGGGATTGCGGGCCGCACCCAGGCCGATATTGTGAGGAAATATGGTCGCACTGCCAAATTTGTTGTTGCCATGAACGGCATCTATACCATATGTCATGGGAATGGCTAAGCCGCCATCTGAGGTATCCATGGACGCATCATAGAGCACGTCCATGTAGTCGACCCAATCCTGTACGGGTGCGTGGCGCTTGCCATGTAGGAATGTGCCGCCACCATTAAGTACGGAACCTAGGTGGTATTTTTTAACTTCTTCTGGCTTAACCCAGGTGATTTCTGCTTGCGTCATTTGCCCGACTTTTTGCGCCAGGCTCATTTGCGAGAGTAAATCTGCGACGCGTTGTTCTACCTCCGCATTGTAGGTAGGCGGTTGCTTTAGTGTTGGCCAACGGTTGAGGTCGCGGCTAGCGGGATCAATTTCTATCGCGGCAGGGGATGATATGGCGGTTGGGGATACTATGGCTGGGGATGATATGCCTGCATCAGTTTCTGTTTTCGAGCAGCCATATAAGGAAAGCACTAGTAAAGCGGCGCCGCAATACTGCAATACGGTGCGTATATCTGTAATGATGAAATTTCTTTTCACGGTATTACTACCTTATTTTAGGTCTAAGTTGTCTGTTTCGCGCCGAATAGCGTGTTGTTTCGGTCGGCATCGGTTTCTCTATGACTCAAGTTCTTGTGTGGTAAATATTATTATAGAGGGTAATTATCGCACGCGAACAAAAGGACGTAACCTAATGCTTCAAACGCAAGCTGGTCATTTTGAAAAGCTTGCACACAATAAGGGGGGGGGCGTTGGCTTAGCAATGGCTATCTCTTCTTATTAAGTAAAACCTAGATATTCCAGTAAATGCATATTTATCTATATAGGCAATACAAGCTGTTAATGCATGAGGAATCAAATCTGTTGTTGTAAGGGCCTAGTCTGGTAAGTTTCGCTAATCCAGAAGGTTAGTGAATGAGCGCTTAGTCGTTATTAGTTTAATCCTCTTGCACTTCACTCCATTTATAGTTTGCGCTTATTAATGTGTCTCTTGTTAGGTATACATTTATTCATTGCTTTACGTTTATGTTATTCAGCGTGTGGGGTCAAAAGATGGCGCCATATGTTAAATGGCTCCCAGTAAAGTAGCGTCAGATTTCATTGTTAACGTATATGACGCTTTAGCAAAATTGACGTCGTTATGAATAAACCTTGATGTTAACTCTAATAATCTTGAAGGTTCTCTGCATAGGCGTCTGATGGGGTGTTTAAGTCGTTGTTATTTTTTTCAAAGAAAATGTTCGCTGTTTACAATTGTACACACGGTTAAGTTTTTGAATTTCTATTTGTTGACGTACTGCCGCTGTTGTCGTGATTGGCTAATGTATGCGTTCAATGTTCAATAGAATCGATATCGCGCTTTATTAAGCTCGCTATTCCAAATCTATCGATTTTTATACCCATATTACTGCCTTTTTAGATCTAATATGATTTGTTGTTATGTCCGAACAATATCTATAGACAAGTGTTTGCAGCGGCATGTACCTTCGGTGCAAGTTAACATTCAATGTAATGTTTATTGTTTTAAACAGTAGAGCAAAAAGGCTTTTTTTATGCCTAGATTCTACAATTTAAAACTACACATAAAATGATAACAAGTTACTAAAAGTTGATTACTAAAAGTAAGTCTCTGTGAGAGTTGAAGTTTTTTATTTCATGGGACTGAATTAATCTTATTATCTTTGAGGTATACATGAAGTCGATTCCCGTGAAATACATAATAAAGCCGAGCAAAAAAATGCGCCTACTTAGTGTTGCAACTCTTTTAACGGCATTTTCATTGAGCAGTTTTGCACAAGCTCAGCAATCGCCCTACAGCGGTTCTGCGATCATAATTCCCGGCACTGTTGAAGCTGAACATTACGATTTTGGCGGCGAAAATGTCGCTTATCACGATACAAGTGCTGGTAATTCAGGTGGTAGTTTACGTTCAGATAATGTCGATGTAGAGAACGCGTCTACCGGTGGCCACAATGTTGGTTGGACCGCGCCTGGGGAGTGGCTTGAATATTCGATTTATGTGAATACGGCGGGAACATACACCATTAATGCGAATATTGCCTCGAATGCAGGGGGTGGTAGTGTCGGTTTTGAATTTACAGGGGCGACGACAGTAAATTCTGATGCGATTAGTTTTCCAGGTACCAATAATTGGCAGGCTTGGCAGAATACAGATTCTGTATCGGTTACATTGAATAGTGGGGCGCATATTGTCCGCATGTCTATTCAGTCTGGTGCCTATAACGTAAATAATTTCACGATGGCACTGACGAGTCCACCAGTAAGTGGGCAAACACCCTTCATGGGCGCGCCATTCTCTTTACCCGGTACTATCCAAGCAGAAGATTATGATAATGGTGGGCAAAACGTCGCGTATTACGATACCTCGAGCGGTAATATTCCTAACGCGTATCGTTCTGACGATGTTGATGTCGGTCCGGCTTCGCATGGCGGTTATGCACTAGGTTATAACGACGTAGGCGAGTGGGTTGAATATACCGTAGACGTTGCGGCAAGTGGAACTTACGATCTTGATGCACTTATGGCCTCTAATGCGTCGGGAGGATCGGTTTCGTTTTCACTCAGTGGAGCAACGAATATTAATTCAGCCGCTATTTCAATTGGTCATAGTGGCGGCTGGGATACGTGGGTTCCATCGTCAAAAACCGCTGTTGTTCTAAATCAAGGGCAGCACGTAGTACGATTGAACTTTGTTTCTGGCACCGTAAATATTAGTGAATTTAGTCTCGTTGCTCAGGATACCGGCGGCGGTGGCGGTGGCGGTGGCGGAGGTGGTCTTGAAGCGTATGCTGGGTATACCGGTAGCTACTCTGGCTTTACACTCAAATATGACGATCGTTTTGATGACCTCAATTCCGCCGTATGGGCCAAAGGTGATGGTGCGGTTGGAAATGAATCGGATTGTCGTTTCACTCCGCAAGGCGTACAAGTTGTTAATGGGAAAATGGAATTAGTTGTTCGCCAAGAGTATGTCGCGGCAAGTTGGTCGAACGATCATCAAGCGGGTAAGCGTGCTTACAACTTTTCATGTGGCGAGCTTCGAACGATTCCAGCCAAGCGTATTAAGTACGGTAGAATTGAAACGCGAATGAAAGCTCCAGAACGAAATAGCGCTACGGGTTATATCTCTTCACTCTTTACTTACGTGAACGAGGGCGTGCCAAGAGAGTGGGAAGAGATTGATGTGGAGCTCGAAGGCAGCAGACCCGATAAATTCCAAGCCAATTTAATTTACGGCTATGATGCAGCTGATTGGTCAGCGACACGAAACTGGGGAGCATGGGAGCACAAGATTGATACGGCACCGGTAGATCAATGGCGTGTATTTGCTATTGAGTGGACACCAAATGCTATCAAGTGGTTTGTTGATGGTAACTTAGTGAAAACACTCGACCAGAGCTGGACTGACTGTAATCCATCGTGTGTTGCGCCACAGATCTACTCGACGCCAACGCCTGATAATTTAACCGAACTCATGATGAATTTTTGGATTCCAAATGATGGCATT
Organism: Flavobacteriales bacterium; assembly: GCA_047638775.1. Taxonomy (GTDB): domain Bacteria; phylum Pseudomonadota; class Gammaproteobacteria; order Pseudomonadales; family Cellvibrionaceae; genus Agaribacterium. Next base: position 4,187 of record JBLIMQ010000157.1, on the reverse strand, counting down.
CAAAATGATTTTGGCGGCAACAAGTCTGGCAATGTTTATCCAATGACGACTCAATATGATTGGATAAGAATTTATCAATTAGATAGCCAGCCGCTTACTAACTGGTAATGTTAAGTCTTTGTTAATTCTTTGGCCGCCTTAAGGGCGGCCATTTCTAAGCTTTCAAGTACCAAGCTCCAAGCTCCAAGCTCCAAGCTCCAAGCTCCAAACTCCAAACTCCAACCTCCAAGTACCAAGTACCAAGTACCAAGTATCAAGTACCAAGTACCAAACTCCAACCTCCAACCTCCAAGTACCAAACTCCCGACCTCCCGACCTCCCATTTTTTTTGCTGCCTAATGAGTAGTTCGTTAGAAAATTCTATTTGATAAGGTTTTGCATGAGTAAGGCCCCTCTTTGCTAATACGATAATCGCCATTAAGTACTCGTTCAAATCGCACTAATAAAAGATTCAAGACAACATTCATCGTATAAAACGGATGCTGTTCTATTGTTGTGAATACGTACAGGGTTATCCACAAGAGGCGCGGTGTCCTATGGTTTTCCGAGACCATAATATGTGAGGTATAAGCTCATTCAAAACTGTCGTTAAGTGGTTTGTTTTCTTGTTGTTAGTACTTGCTATCTCCAGCTGTGAATACCACTTTAAAGTAAGCGCTATAAGGTGATGTTTAGTTGCTGTGAGGGTGTGATTTCTTAGAGCTACAGTAAGTGTTTACTGAGAGGCACCTTATTTTTAGCCCATTTGGAAAATAATATAGCCAGATAAAGGCACATATTTTTGTGTATGTTTTAATTAAAAAGGACATATCTTTTTGCTAATCAGGCCATACTTTCACCCGTATATATACTTACTTTTATGTTTGTTTACACCCGGCTAAAAACCGTTGAACGTCACTGTTAACGGGCGAATTCTTCATCATGTCTATTTTAAAGATCAATAGTACAAGGTAACTGTAATGTATTTCGTTAAGGTCTTACTTACCCAAAAATATAGACGGATAATTCAGTTTATCAAAATAATCTCGCTCAGCTTCCCACTTAATTTAGTGTGCCATTTTAATGTGTGTTTAAAAGTCGGGGCGCAGGGTCTTGAGGGGTTTGGTAGCTTTGAATGGCGCCGTATGAATATTGTGTAGTTGTAAGCATATTGGATTGTCTTTTACTGACCTCTTAATGGGGCTCATCTAGATCCAAGTGGGAGAGTCAGTCTTATCTGGTTTGTGGCGACTTTGCGGCGCTTTAAAGTACGTACTAATTATAAAAATAATGAAGGTGATATAAAAATGAAGAGGATTTCTCTGGTCTTAATTGCACTGGTGTTGGCAAAGCCTGCATTGGCTGCAATAACCCCCTACGGCTCTGGATCGATATCAGATACGATTAACCCTGCGAGTTATGGCTGTGTCATCGACAACGGTAACTGGGTTTTCAATGCCGGTGTTGTCGAGCCCGCTATTGCTGGTTGTGACCCCGGTGGGGATTACAATGGCGTTCCCATTGGCGAACCAACAAAACTTATGCCCCAACTAGTGGGTAATGCAGCGAATCAACCAACAGCGACGCATCGCTGGTGGGGATCAGTTGCGTTTTTAGGTGAAATGCAAATTGGCGGTGGCGGAGCGTACTTAACACCCGATCCCATGATGGTTCGCGTTTCAAATCTCGGTATTCGTATTCTCGGTATTCCAAACGGACTTAGAGTTCCGTCAGAAAATGATTTTTTGTATCAAATTCCGGATGCGGTTAGTGAGGTCTTTGATGGTATCGCAATTGGCAACAGCCAGTTTAGTAACCTTGATGCCTTTATGAAAGATTACAGTGACGGAAGTGTGACCGTCGAATGGCGATCAGGAGCGACCCCTGTTATGGAGGCAACCATGGTTTATGGTTCGCCATACATGTTTTTTGAAGTTTTTGCCGGTGAGCCTGTCATACGTACCAGAGGCGCCGTTGGCGGTGAGAAAGGTCTTTTCCATCAACAAAATAATTCTCTTGGTGTTTGGACTGATGTTGCTACCAACCGAAATCATTATTTAATTGTTGGTGAAGGCGCTACAAGCTTTAGTACACCAGAATCCACGGAAAGCGTGATTAGCAATAGTAGTAATCGTTTCACCGTTGCATGGTTACCTGTTTCGGGTACCGAATCGCCCACAGCGGAAATGATCAGTACATTTGAAGCGTTGGCACTTAACCGCATTGCTAGACTTAATATTGACTATTCAGTTGATCAAAGTACACAAGCTGTGACCGTACAGCATAGCTACGTTGATAGCAGTGGCGCTGCGGTAGATACACTCGCCGGTTTAATGCCTTTGCAGTGGAAAAATACTGGGCATGCCTTAGGTCAATATAAAACACGCAGTGCTCGCGGTATTATACGTTTTACTCCCTCTAGTGGTTTTGATTATCAACTACCGTATGTGGGTGTTTTACCAACGTTACCAACACAAGTTGCCGATTTAGACGAGGCTCAACTGCGCGCTCTAGTAACAGAATTTGTTGCGCAAGGCTCTGACACTTGGAGCACGGTAATTGATACGTATTGGTCAGGTAAAAATTACTCTAAAGTTGCCGAGTTATCCGCAATTGCGCGCAGTGTTGGTATGGACACTGAAGCTGACCAATTATTGAATTGGTTAAAGTTGGAGCTGGAAGATTGGTTCACAGCGTCTGGTGAAAACGGTTTAGATAATACTAAATACTTCGTGTACGACGATGATTGGAGCACTTTATTAGGCTTCGACGAATCGTTTGGTGCGCATCAGCAACTTAATGACCATCACTTTCACTACGGCTATTTCGTTCGTGCCGCAGCCGAAATTTGTCGTGTAGACAAGAGCTGGTGTGGCGATACGGCTTACGGGCCTATGGTTGATTTATTAATACGTGATTACGCTGGTGGACGCGATGATCCAATGTTCCCGTATATGCGAAATTTTGATCCGGCTAACGGCTTTTCATGGGCTTCTGGCCATGCAAATTTTGCTTTGGGCAATAATAACGAATCAACGTCGGAAGCAGCCAATGCCTATGGCGCGATTATTCTTTATGGTTTGATAACGGGACAACAAGACCTAGTTGATCGTGGTGTTTACTTGCATGCCTCTTCGGCGGCAGCCTATTGGGAATACTGGAACAATCTCGATGCCTACAACGGTTTAACCGGTGATTTCGATAACTTCCCAGAAGCCTACACCAAAATGACGACCTCGATTATTTGGGGTGCCGGCGGCGTGTATTCTACTTGGTTTAGTGGGGCCGATGCGCACATCCTTGGTATTCAAGGCTTGCCGTTAAACCCCTTAGTCCTACACATTGGCCAGCACAAAGATTACCTTGAGGACTACGTCACGCTGGGCCTTGTTGAATCCAGTAATGGGCAACCGTCTGGGCTTGCTCCTGATCAATGGACCGATATTTGGTGGAACATATTAGCCATGACCGATCCTGCGCGTGCCATTAACGACTTTAACTCGGTGAATCTTAATTACACTCCCGAGCAGGGCGAAACTAAAGCGCATACCTATCAATGGATTCATGTCTTTAACGCTATCGGCAGCGTTGCGACAGGTAACGGTAATATTACGGCCAACTATCCATCGGCCGCGGCCTTCGATAAAAACGGCGTTATTACCTACATTGCTTACAACTTAGGCGATACGTTGGAGCGTGTTGAATTCTCTGATGGCATGGCTATGAATGTTCCGTCGAATTCGTTTGGTATAAAGCACACGGGCGATACCCCAGATCCTGTTGACGGAGGTGATACTCAAGCGCCTACGCAGGCAGGCTCACCGACAGCGACCAATGTTACAACGAATAGCGCTACATTAAACTGGAGTTCTGCAAGCGATAACGTTGGTGTTGTTGGATACGACGTGACAGTAAATGGCAATACACTTAACACATCGATAACGACGGTTAACGTGGCGGGTCTAAGTCAAAATACGCAGTATGTTGTTACGGTTGTAGCCTACGATGCGGCGGGTAATCGTTCCACTGCGAGCGCGGCAAGCTTTACTACGGAAACCGATTCATGTGCTCCAAACTGTAACGCCGATACACAGGCACCTTCTCAGCCGGCTTCAATTGCACCGGACAGTATTACAGCGACGGGCGCGAACCTTACATGGAACGCATCGACTGATAATGTTGGCGTGACTGGCTATGAAGTAACCGTG
>JBLIMQ010000156.1:0-9655 GCA_047638775.1 Flavobacteriales bacterium | reverse complement strand
TCGCAATCTCAGTAATAATGTGCACTGCCGCACAGGCAGCTTAGAAACGTTGTTTGTTTCATTTCTCTAGTTGATGAACGTGCACTGCCGCACAGGCAGCTTAGAAATTAACGGCTGGCGCGGATACAACGAAAACCAAGTGCACTGCCGCACAGGCAGCTTAGAAATATGGAGTAATTTAAATTAATCTACTGATTTAGTGCACTGCCGCACAGGCAGTTTAGAAATATCTGATGCGTGGGCAAAAGTTAATTCACACGTTCACTGCCGCACAGGCAGCTTAGAAAACTCCTTTATTGCCATTTTCATACGCAAGCAAGTTCACTGCCGCACAGGCAGCTTAGAAAAATTGAAAAGATAGTTCATGTAAAAATTAAAGGTTCACTGCCGCACAGGCAGCTTAGAAAACTTGGCTATGCGCGACAAAGCTTAGGGATAGGTTCACTGCCGCACAGGCAGCTTAGAAATTAGCGCCGAAGGATCAGAGTACATCTCTGTTTAAAGTAAAGTGCATGGAGGCGCTTACAGCTGGGTGAGGACAACCCAAGGGGAGCCGCTAACGAATATAAGGTGAGTTTTGTGGATAGTACTTGGTACGTGCTTACCGTTATTTTGACGTTCCCTATCATAGTGGTTGGCGCTGTCGCCATTTTCAATCATCCAAATAGTGTGCTCCGTTATGAATAAAAAGGAATATGATAGCCTGACCTACCGAGAAACATTGAAATTTCATGATGAAATGCGTGCAGAGATCTATCGAGATTTAGAGAGGGAATTTACAAGCTTAGGCATCAAAGTTCGAGAGATCACCTTTAGCGATGTTAGCGAAGCCGTAAGCTGGAAAGCCAAATGGAAACAGCCGGGGCGAGCCGCAATCTGGAACTGGAAGCAACTCTATAACGAATATCATTCCAGATCTGGCTCACGTCGTCTTGATTTAGCGATAACTAAGAACAATATATTGCTGGGGTTGGTTTACGGGATGCTTGAGCGAAACAGATTAATACTCAAGGTTCACGCAATGGAGGCGAATCCGCAAAATAATCCCATTGCGGGTAAAATGCTAGATATGACGCTTTATGCCGCGAGTGTTTATGCATTAGTGAATGACACGTCAGAAATTTGGTTATGCTCGCCGGTATCGCCCGCTCATACTAGGCTGTATCAAGGTAGAGGCTACAAACCATATTATGACCGCTTTGATAAATGCACCCATCTTATTAAGAGGCTCGTATGAAAGAAAACGAAACTATGCAAGAAAAGGTCGCCAGAGCAGCTAAAACAGTTAAGGCGAACCCCGAATTTTACGAGGGTCTCGGTGAGGCTATCGAAAAAGAGTTTGGCCCGCAGGGGCCTTACTTTGGGCCTCGTAACGATATAGAAAATAGAAAACTAATAAACGAAATACGGGAGACGGAAGACGATGACGAAAACACCTAGCAAAGAGACTTCAGAAAAAATTAAGCAAAAAGTACGTATGGCCAGCATAAAAGCCCGCGCTCAGGTTAAGCAAATGAAGGTGAAAGCCGAACAATTTGAAAAAGACTTTAAATCATAAAGCTAGATCAAGAGACAAAAAAGGCTAGGTAATTAGCTGGCCTTTTTAATATGGGCGTCGAAAAAGTGTCGTAACGAACGTCTCACAAGGACTATCTACGCGCTTCATTAGTCGCTGCAAGCGTTGAACTTACTAACAATGACTAACAGCGACCAATTTAATATGGCGAAAAGGTAGGGGTTCGAGCCACGTGAAGGTTTGCTTTATGCAAATTCGCCGCGCAGCTCTTCATGCACCTTAATATCGTGTGGGTTGAAGGCACGCTTCAATACGGCAATGGCATTTTCAGGTTCGGAGTCGCCACACATAAAGACATCAAACGCAGCGTAATCGCGTTCTGGCCATGTGTGTACGCTAATATGTGATTCGGCTAAAACGGCAACGCCGGAGATACCGCCACTCGGCGTGAAGCGGTGTAAGTGAATGTGCAGTAATGTGGCTTTGCAGCTATCGACACAATCATGCATGGCTTTTTCCATGGTTTCCATGCAGTCGAGCTTGGAGCAGCCAAAAAGATCTACAATTAGGTGGGTGCCAGCATAGGCTTTACCGTCTCGTTCAATAAAATGATCTTTGGGGGTATCGGTCGCTTCGGTAATATAAACCTCATGCTTGAGGCTCGAACCTTTTTTAGATTCTTTAGCGTTACGCTCTGCAGATGCAGCTAATTTCATTTACATCGTTCCTAGAGGGTTTGCACAAGTCTACCACGCGAAATGATGCGTTATAATGGCTTATAACGGCGTGTCAATGAAGGATAGTATCAATAGCCTAAGATCTTTTTGATCGAACGAGTTTAGTGTTCTCTGTGCAAAAGGCAAGCAATTTTCAGCGTCAAAGCGCTGAATACCGCTGAAAAAAGGGACCGAGGTCAGGCCTTAAGCTTAGTTTTAATCGCTAGTTTTTTGACTGGGTGTCGGTTGAGGGCACTGAAAGCGCTGCATTACCTGCTCATCTTCTAGTGAATGCAGGTGAACATCGAAGCCCCAGAGGCGGTGGACATGCTTTAGTACCTCTTGTGCGCTGTCATCGAGTGGCTTGCGTTGGTAGCGGTAATGATGGAGCGTCAGCGAACGATCACCACGAACATCAACGCTATATACCTGGATGTTTGGTTCGTTATTACCTAGGTTATATTGTGCAGACAAGAGCTCTCGTACCTGTTGGTAGCCTATCTCATCATGAATAGCGTTAACTTCGATATCCCCTTTTTTATCGTCATCAACAATGGCAAATAGTTTAAGCTCTCGCATTAGTTTTGGCGATAAGTACTGCAGTATAAAGCTTTCATCTTTAAAATTACGCATAGCAAAGTCGAGAGTCTCTTGCCATTTACTACCGGCAATATCTGGAAACCATTGCGTGTCTTCGTCGGTAGGGTCTTCACAGATGCGTTTTATATCCATCATCATATGGAACCCTAAGGTGTAAGGGTTTATTCCCGAAAAGTGCTTGCTGTTGTAAGGCGGTTGGTAAATCACACTTGAATGTGACTGTAGAAATTCCAACATAAAGCCTTCGGTAACTTGTCCTCGTTCGAATAGCGTATTAAGTAAGGTGTAGTGCCAAAAGCAAGCCCAGCCCTCATTCATTACTTGGGTTTGCTTTTGAGGGTAAAAGTATTGCGCCATCTTGCGTACGATTCGTATGATTTCACGCTGCCAAGGTTCAAGTAAGGGCGAGTTCTTTTCGAAAAAATACAACAAGTTTTCTTGGGGCTCTGTCGGAAAGGTAAATTGAGCGGGTGTTTTTGCTTCTTTGTCGTTACTCGGGATTGTGCGCCATAAGTCATTAATTTGTTTTTGTAAGTACTCTTCACGTTCCTGCTGGCGCTCTTTTTCATCGGCTGTTGATAAAGGCGACGGGCGTTTATAGCGATCTACACCGTAGTTCATTAGAGCATGACAAGAATCTAATATTTCTTCTACCTTATCTAAGCCGTACCGTTCTTCACATTTTGCGATATAGTTTTTTGCAAATACTAAGTAGTCGACAATAGACGAGGCATCTGTCCAGCTTTTAAATAGGTAGTTTCCTTTAAAAAACGAATTATGGCCGTAGCAGGCATGTGCGATAACCAACGCTTGCATGGTCATCGTATTCTCTTCCATGAGATAGGCGATGCATGGGTTGGAATTAATCACAATTTCGTACGCGAGACCCATTTGTCCACGCGAGTAGTTTTGTTCGACACTTAAAAATTGCTTGCCATAGGTCCAGTGATTGTAGCCGATGGGCATGCCAGTTGAAGCATAGGCGTCCATCATCTGTTCGGAGCTAATAACTTCGATTTGATTCGGGTAGGTGTCTAAACCAAATTCCTTTGCTAGCTTTGCAATGGCGTGATCGTAATCGCGAATTAAATCAAAATTCCATTCTGAGTCTGTCGATATAAAGTTTTTTTTCATGCGGTTTGCTTCTGGAATAATTCACGAAATACAGCGTAAATTTCACTCGCGGATGATAAGTGTCGCATCGCGAATAATTCAGGTTGTTGTGCCGCAATCTTCTCGTAGGCATGCCACAAGGATTGGCGGTCTCGCTGTGTAATCTCTATATATGAAAAGTATTGAACAAGCGGTAGGAGTTGTTCTGTCAGTAATTGATAGCACGTCGAGGAATCGTCATTCCAGTTGTCACCGTCAGACGCTTGGGCGCCATAAATATTCCATTCTGCGACGGGATAACGTTCAGCGATAACGCTTTGCATGAGTTTTAGTGCGCTAGAAACGATAGTTCCACCCGTTTCGCGGCTATAGAAGAATTCTTGTTCATCGACTTCTTTTGCACTGGTGTGGTGGCGAATAAAAACAATCTCAGTGTGTTTGTAATTTCGTTGAAGAAATAAATATAATAAAAGAAAAAATCGTTTTGCAATATCTTTGGTTGCTTGATCCATGGATCCTGAAACATCCATCAAGCAAAACATGACCGCTTTACTATGCGGTAATGGTGTTTTTATTTGAAGGTTGTATTTTAAATCAAAATTGTCGATCCAGGGGACAGATTTTATTTTCTTTTTAAGTCGAAGGCGCTGTTCTTCTAATTCGAGAATGTTTTTCGGCGTATCTGCGTCTTCACTTGCTTCTAGCTCGTCAATCTCACGTTCTATTTTTTTGAGTTTTCGACGGCTCTTTGCTGTTAGCGCAATTCTTCGCGCGTTCGCGGATCGAAGGCTTCGTACGACATTAATCTGACCTGGGCTGCCTTCATTGCTAAACCCTGCGCGACGGAATTCAAACGCGTCTAATCCGGACAGGCGACGTTTAATAAGGTTAGGTAATTCTAAGTCTTCAAAAACATAGTTCAAAAACTCTTCTTGACTGATCTGAAATACAAAGTCGTCATCCCCTTCACCGGTATCGGATGCGCCTTCGCCTGCACCGCCTTGGCCTGATTGCGCTGGGGGGCGAGGGATGTGGTCACCTTGCGAGTATTGATCGTTACCGGGCAATACGCGGGTATTGTGCCCCCCTTGACCATGACGAAAGGCGGGTTCATTGATACTTTTTTTGGGGATGCTTATTTGTTCGCCCCTTTCCATATCCGTGATCGAGCGTTTGTCGACCGATTTGGATACGGCTTTACGAATATGGTCGCGATAACGACGTAAGAATCGCTGCCTGTTTACGGTACTCTTTTTTTTGGCATTTAATCGTCGATCAATGACGTAACTCATATGGTGACCCGGTTTATGGCAATGCTATTTTTTAGACAACCTTTCCAGACAATTGTTTATATATGTTCTGTAACCGATATTTATAGCCCATTTACATGGGCTACTTACATAGACAGCTTGCATAGGCGAACTTTTGTTCGCCATATTTGTTAATCAACTTCGTTAACTGTTTTGTTACCTAGCGCCTTAGTCTTTAGAGTAATAGCACTTTACTGCGATTTACGAACACGCAAGTACCACTCTGATAATAGTCGGACTTGTTTTTCGGTATAGCCGCGATCTATCATTCTATCCACGAAATCTTTGTGTTTTTTCTTGTCATCATTTGATGATTTTGCATTAAACGATATGACCGGAAGTAGGTCTTCAGTATTTGAAAACATTTTCTTCTCGATAACGCGACGTAATTTCTCGTATGAATTCCAGGCTGGGTTATAACCGTTGTTGTTTGCTCGAGCCCGCAATACGAAGTTAACGACTTCATTTCGGAAATCTTTTGGATTGCTAATTCCAGCAGGTTTTTCGATTTTTTCGAGTTCTTCATTTAGCGAGGCGCGGTTCAATATCTCACCCGTTTCTGGGTCTCTGTATTCTTGATCTTGTATCCAGAAATCTGCATAGATTACGTAGCGATCAAAGATGTTTTGACCGTATTCAGAATAGGATTCTAAATAAGCTGTTTGAATCTCTTTTCCGATAAATTCCACATAACGAGGCGCAAGGTACTCCTTCAAGAAGCTTAAGTAGCGCGACTGAGTATCTTCATCGTATTGTTCTTGTTCAATTTGTTGTTCTAATACATAGAGTAAATGAACGGGGTTAGCGGCGATTTCAGTCGGGTCAAAATTAAATACTTTTGATAGTATTTTAAATGCAAAACGTGTCGATAATCCCTGCATCCCCTCATCGACACCTGCAGCATCGCGATACTCTTGAATGGACTTGGCTTTAGGGTCTGTGTCTTTTAAATTTTGACCATCATAGATCCGCATTTTTGAGAATGCACTGGAGTTTTCAGGAATATTTATTCGAGAAAGAACTGAGAATTGTGCGAGCATGTCGAGGGTGTCGGGCGCACATGGAGACTTACTTAATGAACTATTTTGTAGTAATTTTTCATAGATATGGATTTCTTCAGAAACACGAAGACAGTAGGGGACTTTGACGATGTATACCCTGTCTAGGAAAGCCTCATTATTTTTGTTGTTTCTAAACGTTTGCCATTCGCTTTCGTTAGAGTGCGCAAGCACAGTCCCTTCAAACGGGATTGCCCCTATACCTTCGGTGCCGTTGTAGTTTCCTTCTTGTGTTGCTGTTAGCAAAGGGTGCAAGACTTTGATGGGCGCCTTAAACATTTCGACAAATTCCATGATGCCTTGGTTCGCACGGCATAAACCTCCAGAAAAGCTATAGGCATCGGGATCGTGTTGTGGAAAATCTTCGAGTTTGCGGATGTCCACCTTGCCAACCAACGCGGATATGTCTTGATTGTTCTCATCGCCAGGTTCGGTTTTGGAGACACCGACTTGATCTAAAATAGATGGGTATATTTTAACAACTTTAAACTGGCTAATATCACCGCCAAATTCATGCAAACGTTTAACAGCCCAGGGAGACATAATCGTTTTGATGTAGCGCGACGGGATGCCGTAATCTTCATGCAATATGTCTGCATCTTCATCAGGGTCAAATAATCCAAGAGGCGATTCAAAAACGGGTGAGCCTTTGATGCAGTATATCGGCTCCTTTTCGATGAGTGCTTTGAGCTTTTCGGCTAGGGATGACTTGCCGCCACCAACGGGGCCCAGTAAGTATAATATTTGTTTCTTTTCTTCTAGGCCTTGTGCCGCGTGTTTAAAGAACGAAACAATTTGTTCTATGGCTTCTTCCATGCCGTAGAAGTGTTCAAATGCTTTGTATCGTTTGATTATTTTATTAGAGAATATTCGACTTAGTTGTGCATCATTTGACGTGTCGATTATCTCCGGCTCACCGATGGCTGCGAGTATTCTCTCGGCGGCGCTGGCATAAATTGACGAGTCTTCTTTACAAAGGTTGAGATATTCTTGCAAGGAGAGTTCCTCTTCTTGCGTTCCTTCGTATCGATTTTGATAGTGGCTAAAAATTGTCATGGCGGCAAACCCTCAATTTTACTTTAATCATCAAACTTATACTTTAAGGATAGACCTTGAATACGTGGAAGATGATTTTTATCCAAAGAAAAATAATTTTATGTAACTTTTACTTTAGTGTAGCGATATCGTGCTAGCGGTATTTTGTTGGTAGTATTACGCGCCAAAAAACAGACATATTCAACGCAATACTTTATCTCTCTATTATCATACAATTACCGGACCATAGTTATTTGTTATAAGGATAAGGTTCATGGCTGTACTGGTTACTGGTGGAGCAGGTTATATCGGCTCACATACCTGTGTTGAATTACTTCAAGCGGGATTTGATGTTGTTGTTGTTGATAACTTATGCAATAGCCGTCGTGAAGCTCTCAATAGAGTCGAGGAGCTTGCTGGGTCTAGTCTGAGTTTTTACCCCGTTGACGTACGAGACCGTGCCGCTCTTGATCAAGTCTTTAAGGCACATAAAATTGATGCAGTGATTCATTTTGCGGGCTTAAAGGCGGTTGGCGAGTCTGCTCAAGTCCCTCTGGCGTATTACGATGTAAACGTTAGTGGTAGCATTGTTTTGGCCGAGGTTATGGCGGCGAATAACTGCTCGAAAATTGTTTTTAGTTCGTCGGCAACCGTATATGGCCCAGATGCGCCAATTCCTTATGTCGAAACACTCTCTACCGGCCCCTGTAATGTTTATGGTCGTACTAAACACATGGTCGAAGATATTTATACGGACCTATGCGCCACACCTAATAGCACTTGGCAGTTAAGCTTACTACGGTATTTTAACCCGATAGGTGCTCATAGTAGCGGGCGTATAGGGGAAGATCCGCAAGGTATTCCAAATAATTTGATGCCCTATATTGCACAAGTGGCCGTGGGAAAATTGAAATGTTTGAATGTTTTTGGCGATGATTATCCGACGATAGATGGCACCGGTGTTCGCGACTATATACATGTCGTAGATTTAGCGAAAGGGCATGTGCAAGCACTCAAAAAATTCGATGAGAAAAAGCTTGGTTGTGAAATTTATAATTTGGGTGCCGGGCGTGGTTATAGTGTGTTTGAAGTTATTAAAGCCTTTGAAAAAGCTAGCGATATCGAAATCCCTTTTCATGTTGCCCCTCGTAGAGACGGGGATTTGGCGGAATTCTATGCTGATGCGAGTTTGGCCAAAATTGAATTAGACTGGGAGGTTAAGCTCAGTTTGGATGATATGGTTGCTGATACTTGGCGTTGGCAGAGCAATAATCCACAAGGCTATGTTTAGTCATGGCTTTAGTTATGGCTTTAGTCATGGCTTTTAGCCATGACTGGGGATTAACGTGTTTCGTTGCATTAACGGAGTGCAACTAGGTCAGCTGGGCGAGGTTAGGGCGTGAGTAGAGCGAGCAGTCTTCACAGAATACCTCGCCGTTTTCTAGGCACATCATTGTTAGGTGTGCGCCCCATACACATCCAGTATCTAACGCGATAGTGGCGTGATCTCCTGTATCACCTAAAAGTGCGGCCCAATGACCAAATAGTATTTTACAGTTATCGAGGTTTTTATTTTTGAATTCAAACCACGGTTTAAATCCTTCGGGAGGGCTGCCGGGGTCCCCTTTACTGTCAAAGTCTAGACGGCCATCTTTTTGGCAAAAACGCATGCGAGTAAAGTAATTCGTAATTAGCCGCAACTCTTCGAATCCGCCTAAATCATCACTCCATGTATCCGGAGCGTTGCCGTACATATTATTAAAAAATTCTGAGGCTTGCTTACCGTGTAACGCACTTTCGAGTTTTGCGGCTAGACGCTCGGCTTTTTTTAAACTCCATATGGCCGGAATACCTGCATGGCACATGGCATAACCTAATGTTCGATCTACATGCAGGATCGATTGGTCTTGCAGCCACAACAATAACTCATCGCAATCGGGGGCATTTAATATTTCATCTAAGGTGTCTTTACGCCCAGGTGATCGCACGCCATGCCAGCAGGCTAGCAGGTGCAAATCATGATTGCCGAGAACCGTTATGGCTGAGGCGCCGAGTGCTTTAACAAAACGTAGCGTCTCTAAACTTTGAGGGCCACGGTTAACTAAGTCACCAGCCAGCCAAAGAGTATCGTGCCGAGGGTTGAACTGGGCACTTGCGAGGAGGCGCTCAAGGGAGTATAGGCAGCCTTGGATGTCTCCCACCGCGTAAGTGCTCATTAGTGAAGTGCGCTGGGTTTAACTAAGGAGAAAGCGGGAATGTCAGCGCTGAATTCGGTGCCATCGTCCTGCTGCATAGTATATTCGCCTT
>JBLIMQ010000155.1:0-9926 GCA_047638775.1 Flavobacteriales bacterium | reverse complement strand
AATTAAACCGCTGTCGCCATTTGAAGGTAATTTGAAATCCGACAGCCAAAACGGCATTATATTCAGTTACAACGATTACCTTACACTGGTCGATACAACTGGCCGAATTCAACGCCAAGAAAAACGCGGATCCATCTCCAATAACTTCTTACCTATTCTTGAACGGCTTGGAATTGAATCCGACGAGTGGATTGAGAATACTCAAAAGTTCGAAGAGATTTTTTATAGTAAGTTCTATTACCAAAGAAACGAACGCAATACGGCTTAGCAAACCCACTAAACATAGTTTTTTAGGCTGGATGATCAATCTAGAGTTCGTCACGTCCGTGATTCAGAATATTTAATGATTTGTATGCCACGCTGCATTTTTCTAAATTCAAAACAAACCCTCGATTATTATCGGTAATTTAACTGGGTTAATTTCGATAATTATTCAAGAGCGGGTGCCCCTCTAATTTTCCTTCTGCGTCGGGAATGAGTGTCCTCTGCGAGCTTTTGGGGATAGGCTGTGCAGGCATGGGCGCACGTTTTATACACATCTCGCACGAACACGCGTATTTTTTCTTGAAGTGACGAATGACATAATGTTGTGCAGGAATAATCGCTAACTGCTCGACGCCCTGCTCATTGCCAATGTATTTTAATATCTCGCCACAATCACATGCTTTTTCTGAATCGGGTAAATCATGTACAACGTCGACTCTAGGTAAGTCGGGGGATAAGCATCTATCTTTACGGTTTTTACGGCGTGTATGCGCTGGAACGTCTAAAGTTTCTTCCGTCTCAGGCTCGTCATTCAGGCGTTCAATTTCATTGAAGGCCTCTTTAAAAAGATCAGGATGCTCTGGAAACTTTTCTGAGCGAGACTGAAATCGCTGTTTTTGGAGAAGACGAAGCTGCGCTTCAAGCGCCAATATTTTTGAGGTGAGACGGTTGTTCTTGCCCGACAAATCAACCACCATCTCTTTCAAGGCGGTGGTATTTTCTGGCAATGATTCAGGTACAGTGAGCATGCCCTTATTATAATAAAAAACTCCTTATTACTCTAGATGGAATAACGTAAATCAAGTGATTTATGTGCACGCATTCCATTTAAATTAAACCCTTGCAGCAATAAATCAACGTTCGCTTCGCTGAGCGATAAAGATTCTTCTTCGAACCAATCGGGCCAGCAAAAACGATGTTTTACCAGGCGTTTATAGAAAACCCAAAAACCGTTATTCTCCCAAAACAATATCTTTAACTTATTACGTCCCCGATTAATAAAAATAAATAGAACCGGCGCGCATGGCTCCAATTTCATTTCGACGCTGACAAGGGCTGCAAGGCCATCAGCGCCTTTGCGCATATCGACGGGCTCGCGATAAAGATAGATAGATTTAAACGCAAATCTATCCCAGATCATGACATCAACCCCATAATCGTTGTAATGTAACGCGGATCGACTGTCGTATCCCATGCGAGCGAGCCGCCTTGAGGTGGGGAATATGTGAGCGTCTGAGCTGCACCTCGAGCGATCTTTGGTTCTGGTGAATTTAACTTAATAAGCTTTGGCGTGATTTTCTGGGGTAGTGATCTGTGCTTTAGCTGTTGCTTCCAGCTTGTAAACGACGAGTACTTGATTTTTTCGCGTTCACAAAATGCCTTGATCGTTAATCCGCTGCTACGCTGCTCATCCAGAATGATCTGCCATTGATCTTTAGTGCGCCGAGGTGTGTAATTCATAGGTTCTCCTAGTGGGGTGATCGACTAGGGATATTTAAGCAGGAGCGGCTTAGTGTGTATAGGGTGCGGATTTAGCGACGCTTACTATTAATGTATCAAAAAATATCAGCGTTATTGATGCTCGTGGCAATCTTTATGCTGGAGTTCAATTTCGTTATTCAAGGGCAGTAACATGTTCTTGGCCCTAAAACCACTTGGTTTGGTTCGGTTGTGAATTACAGCCCAAACATTCCGGAAATGGGGATTTTATTGTTCGGTATCTCGGTAGCTATTCTCAGTTATATTTTGCTTCAAGAAATTTCCAAGACGATTGAAGCAAAATATCGCAGATAATGATCAATGGCTTTAAACTTTTTACATCGTCCATTTGTATTGCATGAGAAAAATATTTGGGCTTTATTGCTTTGTATGATTTCGTCTACCGAGCAACCTTTCTCGATTAAAATTTTTGCGGCCGTAATACCAGTGCGGCCGCACCCACCTTTGCAGTGAATAACGACAGCCTCATTGGGTACACGCCGTGAGGAACACCGTACCCTGAAGCAGCAGATATAAGCGCGCCTAAACCGATCTTTACAGCAGTATCGACTACGTTAATCCATGTTAAATCCATGTTAAATCCATGTTAAATCCATTATTTACTCTCGATCTGAACTGACCTAACGCCGTTATAACCCGCCGGAACGGAGTTGATTTATTTGCGCTAGCGTAGCGTTTAAGCGCAAACGAAGCAACGCAGTGGAGGTCGCGTTGATCACCTTAATTATTTTTTTAGGCCCTAGTTTTGGGTGGCGTGCCTGAGCTACGAGGTATAACTGCGGTGCTATACGTAAAGATTAACGGTAAGGTTTTTGTATTGAGACAATGAGCTCGCTCTTTAGCTGATAAAAAAACGTTACCCGCCTCGCTTTGAATAGACAGAGCGCGTCGCCCATCTCAATTGTTTTTGTAATTGACTGCCCCTTGACTGAGTGATTGATAACTGGAAACAACGAAGCTTTTAATTACTTTTACGTTAGCCCGATTTTTGAAGCACCAGACCCAAGGATAACTCATAAATTTCTAGTGCGTTGATGAAAAAGTATGTGCGTAATTCTTTTACGTAAGAGTAAGTGTGGTAAAGACCTTCGCTCGCCTCAAGAAAATTCATCCCTGATTTTTCTTGACCCGCGCTCAATCTCTACCCATCGTTATTCAGACGTAAAAGGAACGGTTTAATCAAGAATTAACCCGTCATCGACATCTGACTTTCGAATTTAAATATTCGAATAGACGGACTGACACTCTATAGGCGTTTGGTACAGCCCTTTTTAAGGGAGACCGATCTATGAAATTTTTAGAAGTGGTTTGTTCAAAAACGGTTACTTTTTAGAAGCTATTGTTATTTAAACAATGGTGTTGGGGACTTTTTCGTCTTTGACAGGACCGGTCATATAGGTGTTAAATTTTTAATCACAATAATCCCACATAAGAGCGTATTTTTTTTCGCCAGTTTTTATGAATAGCTCTCCGCACCAATCGTCATATGCTGGGCTGGAAAATGAATAGATAGTATCTATTTTTCCAGTGTCTATGTGATTGAATATTTTGCTGCCTCTGAAATGTGTTTTATATAGAGCCAAAAAGTCTTTAACAGGAAAATCCGATAGCTTTATAGCGCCAACATATTTACTCACTGATTCCATTGGCCAATATAGGCATCGAGTAGCTTCTTCATGGATAGCGTAAATCATTAACACTTCATCTTCGGCATCTTCTTCGGATTCAACTAAAAGCACATTATTTGCGTAGTCAATCTGACGATATGTAGTGACAGATAAACTTTCAAAGTTGCCTCGATAGAGACCTTTGTCGGTATACTCTTTTGAAAGTTTCTGTAAGGTCTCAATATTCATATGCAATTTAACGCCGACGTCAACTGTCGTCGGCCAATGGCGATTTTTGTGCGGTCCTTTGCACAAAAAGTGACAGTGGGAGGTCAGATTGAACGCCCTTGTTCAGCCATTACATGCTAGCTTCACGGTTTAGAGCATCTGAAGCCCACTGGTTAATACTTATACCGCTTAGCTCTGCTGCAGTAGCTACTGCGGCGTGTATTTCTGGTCTTAATCTCAACATTAGCTTGCCAGAATAAGGCTTCTGTGGTGTTTTACCTACAATATTACAAGTTTCTAAGTAGTCTTCTACGGCTTCTTCAAATGACGATTTTAATTCAGAAACAGACTCTCCGTGAAAGCCGATCGTATCTTGAATACCAGCAATATGACCGATAAAACACTCGTCTTCAGCGCTAAACTCAATACGAGCAGCATAACCTTGGTAAGTTAAAGAGTTATTCGTGGTTCCACTCCTAATTGCTTGAGAAATGTTCCTGCATCCCTTACTTGGTAAGGCTTTGCTTCTTTATTAGAGTGAGGTCGATGAAAGCTGGCAATGACACCATTTTTTATAGAATCTTACTCGAGAGCCATTGCCTTCAATCACATCCGCACCAGCTAAGATTAGGAGGGATTGAATATCCTTCCATACCATTGAGGCAGACACAGAATCTTTAAAGACCGATGCAAGTGTGCGTTTTGTTTTGAATTCATAAATTAATGATATCACAAAACGATATCACTTCAAGTGACTATCTGAAAGGCTGAACGTCTGTAGCACAGGCTGCGTTGCTGCGAAGCAGCGTCTAGGCTGTCCAGCCCCGAAGGGGCGATGCTAGTGCGTTTTGTTAGGTGACATTTTACCCAAATTGCCACCAAGGTTTATCGTTTGATTGTTTTTTTCATTTGATGAAGAATTTTGGTTTGAGTTGATTTTGTAATTTTGCCAATTGGATTCATATTGCTGATAGACTTCAACGTTAATACCAACGAGGTCATTGTATTCATCCATGTCATCGGAGTCGAAAACATACAATTGCCCATCTTCTTCGCCGATATCGTGACCTAGTTCATCACCTTCAAATTCTAGCTTAATGCCATTATCTTCTAGAATTTCTCCATCCCCGCTATCTATCTCTCTTAGAAGCTCACCATTTATGAAATATGCCCAGTAACCAGCCTCAGATGTGCTTTGGTACATGTTTACTACTGCTTTGGTGTTTAGGCTCTTGGTTAAATATGAAGTAAGTTCTTTAGCTTTACTAAAACAGTTATAATAAATTTCTGTTGTATCTTCAGATACTTGTTTTATTGATAGTATCGTCGGTGAGTTTTCATCTATTTTAAAATTTTCATTTTCTGTAGCTAACGGCCACTCTGATACCTCATGAACTATCTGATCATGAATGCCGTCAATGTGTGCGAGCGTCATTGAACTCACATCTTCTTCCTTTGAATTTATACAAATCTTACATACTGTAGACATGTTTATTCACCTAACGCCACGTAACAAACTGTCCGGCTGGTACGGATTCGTTAGGTTGATTATTTTTATTCATCGGTGTTTCTTTCAAAAATTTTTATACACTTTTCGATTATAATGCGATTCATCGATTTTCCTTGTATATTGTACATCTGATCACTCATTGGGCTGCCGCCACGATATTTATCTATCTCTTCGGTTAACATTTCCTTTAAGCTCCTAAGCTTTGATAGACTGAGGTAATCAAATTTGGATAAATTTTTCATTGCATTTGGTGAGTGGCTGTATTCATAAAAAATGCCTAATGGTTCTGAGCCTAAATCTCGCAGATTATACAAAGCGGCCGTATTGTCGAAAGACTGTACGGCAAGCCGAAGAATCAAGCCGCTTTCCAGTTCAGCTGGGTAGTTGTGGGCCTTAATCAATAAAACCACCATACCCAAAGCTGTATCCCGTTTATAATCATTAGACCCGTATTCAACAATATTTAAACACTTATCATAAGCATCTGAATAATAGGAAATATTTTTATCAATTAAGCTGCTCATACTATTTAATCTTCAGTTTTCCTTGGAACCTAACGCCTGTAGTTGCGGACGGTTTGTAGCGACGCCAGGAGCAGAAAGGCGTTCCGACAACCTACACTTGTTAGAAATAGTATTATCTAAGTTACTACCTAGGCCGCAGCAAAGGATACGCATGATTCCTTAAAAAACGATTTAATTAATTTCACATTGCTTTTAATGAATTCCAGATTCTAAGCTGCTCTTTATTTAAGCGACTCACCTTTTTTAGACTTCTCACTGCTAACAAAATTGTGTAGTGAGGGAAACGAACGCAGCAGTTTTGCATCCGATGCCTACACTGTATTAGACCAAATACTGCTACTTGCTAATAAACTGTAAATTTTTCTCAAACTTCAACCATAACCAACCCTTTTCTAGTGCCAGGCGTCTGATAGAAATGACTGTTAGAAAAAAATAAAGTATAACCAAATAGAAAGTGTCACCCCAATTATAATTGTTACAGTAATACAGGCATCTTTCCATGTGCCAAACCGCCAAGTTGTTCCAACCCACGCCATAATTATAATACCTACCCAAAGTGGACTCCACTCATCAATTATTCTTGCAGATTTATATTTTGAGATATGGATTAAATCTGCACCGTAACTGAGGAATAAAGAGATAAGGACCATGATCAAGCTTAAAAATAATGCAAGGCTTCCCCCAAGCACGTGAGATTTTACCCGTCCTTTTAGAAGTGGCCTATTTTTTATAAATGCATATGAAATGATAGCTAGAAGGTAGCTCCCAGATGTTACCGATAAATAAATCAAAACCAAAAATGTCAATAAACCAGAAAGACTAATGAAATCACACCTCCAAAACCATTCATAATCTTCCTAACGCCGCCATAAATTGCGGCTTTGTAGTTGATTTTTTTTGTGGTAGCGTAGCGTTAAACCACAAAACAAGCGACGAAAAAGCCGTCCATTTGATGGCTTTGATACTTATGATGACCTCCTTCCTCTGGCAACAACGAAGGAGCCTTCTAAACTTAGTTTACCAAGACGTAAATTAACGAAAGGAGATCATCACATTAAATTCTATACTAATTCTCACAAATATTATTGTGGAATCGATTTACATACAAAAATGATGTACGTTTGCATTCTCGATTCCGATGCTAACATACTGATTCACAAGAATATATCGACAAATGAAAAGGCCTTCTTAAGGCTAATAAAACCTTACTTAGGCGACATTGTCGTCGGTATCGAATGCATGTTTTCGTGGTATTGGCTTGCCGACTTTTGCGCGACTAACGGCATCGAATTCATCCTAGGGCATGCACTCTACATGCGATGCATTCATGGAGGGAAAGCCAAAAACGACAAGATAGATTCCGAGAAGATAGCCCGCATCATGTGTGGTCACAACTTCCCACTTGCCTATGTGTACCCCCAAGATATGCGAGCCGTTCGCGACCTCATGCGTCGTCGAGGATATCTCGTCAGAATGAAGTCCGAAGTGCAGGCGCATATTAAGATCACGAACTACCAATATAACCTTCCGACTATTGAAAAGAATTTGGTGCATAAATCCAATCGAGCAGGCCTTGCCGAACATTTCCTCGAACCATCTGTTCGACTAAATGTTGAAACGGACATTTCTGTCATGGATTCATTACACGAAGATATCAATCGTCTCAACAATTACATCATTAAACACGCACGGAAATTCTCTCCGAGAGCACTTTATAAATTAAAGACTGTTCGAGGTATTGGTGACGTACTAGCGCTTACAATTCTATATGAAATACACGACATAGATCGATTCCCTAGCGTTCAAAACTTTTGTTCTTACTCTCGACTCGTAAAATGTTCAAAGGAATCGGCCGGAAAAAATTATGGTAGCTCAGGTTCGAAAATTGGGAACCCACATTTGAAATGGGCATTTTCTGAGGCCGCTGTTTTGTTTCTACGTGATAGCGATCGAGCAAAGGCATATGTAGACAAACTCACGAAAAAGCATGGTAAAGGGAAGGCATTATCCATCCTTGCTCATAAATTGGGGCGCGCGATTTACTTCATGCTAAAGAGGGATGACGCATTCGACGAAAATTATTTTTTAGATCCTAGTTTTGGGTGGCGTGTTTGAGCTACGAGGTATAACTGCGGTGTTGTACGTAAAGATCAAAAGTAAGGTTTTTGTACTGAGACAATGAGCTCGTTCTTTACCTGATGAAAAAACGTTAACCGCCTCGCTTTGAATAGACAGAACACGTCACTCATCTCAATTGTTTTTGTATTTGGCTGCCCCTTGACTGAGTGATTGATAACTGGAAACAATGGAGCTTTTGACAGCTTTAGCGTTAGCCCGTCCTTTGAAGCGCCAGACCCAAGGGTAACTAATAAATTTCTAGTGCGTTAGTGAAAATTATGTGTGTAATTCTTTTACGTAAGGGTAAGTGTGGCAAAGGCCTTCGCTAGCCTCAAGAAAATTCTTCCCTGATTTTTCTTGACCCGAGCTTAGCCTCTACCCATTGTTATTCAGGCGTAAAAGGAACGGTTTAATCGAGAATTAACCCGTCATCGACATCTGACTTTCGAATTTAAATATTCAAATAGACGGACTGACACTCTATAGGTGTTTGGTACAGCCATTTTTAAGGGAGACCGATCTGTGAAATTTTTAGAAGTGGTTTTGTTCAAAAAACGGTTACTTTTTAGAAGCTATTGTTATTTAAACAATGGTATTGGGGACTTTTTCGTCTTTGACAGGAGCGGTCATATAGGTGTTAGGCATTTTCTGATTATATTGCTCATAGTTAATTTTTGTGCTTGAGATCCATTAATAATTCTATTGCACCAATTAACATTACTATTTTAGCGACAAAAATTAGTGCAAAATTATTTCCGATAAAGTACTTCATTAAAGGAATGACATTCGTAATAGAGTAAAATAAGTTATTTAATTGAGTAATTACAAAAATAACTGCGCCACAAAAAATCAGCGTCTTGCCTGATGATGAAGAAGGCAATCGACACGATAAGTCAGTTCGCACCGCAAAGGCAATAATAATTAAAAGTGAAAAAATTAAACTTAATACAAAATCAACTCTTGCATAAACATATTCAGAATAATCAGTAAATACTCGATTATACTTGGCCCCAAATATATATACACGTATATCTTCAGCAGGTAAAAACGATGATAGCAGGACAGTTAAACTAAAGTATATTTTATACATGACTAGTTAATACCCATTCCGATAAACTCAAATTTTTGCATATCTCTATCTAAGACCTAACGCCGGCAACAACGGCAGTCAAAGCTGGCGCTTGCTTGCCCTTGTTAAGTTTTGCCGCTACAATGTGTACATGTTAACTTTTTATGTGTATAGGTGCCAAGATGAGAACCAACATAGTTATTGATGATGATCTAATGACTGATGCTATTAAGGCTACAGGACTAAGCACAAAGAAGGAAGTCGTTGAGCTAGGGTTAAAACTACTTGTTAAACGAAACAAACAGCAGGCAATACGTGGGCTTAGAGGTAAATTACACTGGGAAGGCGATTTAGACGAAATGCGTGGTGCCGAGTGATTATAGCGGATACCAGCGTCTGGATTGACTATCTTAACGGAAACGAAAACCCGCTGACCGATGAGCTCGATAGGGGCTTAGCAGAGGGCATTATTGCTATTGGAGATCTTATATTTCTTGAGATATTACAAGGCTTTAAAAATGACAAGGAATATAACCTAGCAAAGTCCACTTTAGGCACGCTTGAGCAGTATGAGATGTTTGGCCATACACAAGCGATAAAATCGGCTGATAATTACCGCGCCCTTCGTAAGAAAGGCTTAACGATTCGTAAAACAACAGACGTGATCATTGCAACATTCTGCATTGAAAATAAGCTTCCTTTATTATTTTCAGATCGAGATTTCATTCCGTTTGTTGACCATCTCGGACTTCTTCCTGCACTCCCCCAAAAAACTTAACGTTGCCAGCACCTGCCGGAGTGAACTGGCTGGTTTTTTGCGATTTTATGAAATAAAGAAGACAGTTTATGGCGGTCAGATTTCCTGGTAGAGGCCGCCCTTTCGGGCGACGACCCCCACAGATCCGTACGTGACCCTCTCGTCATACGGTTCCTCAAGTATGACTCTGTACCTGACAAGCAGCCACACCATCTGGTGCAGCATGAAAACGCCCACTGTGGGTGCTGCCGCGCTTGTTCTCGTAGCCGACTAAGTTTAAGTGAGACAGTTGGTGATCTCAAAGTATCTCCTGTCGTTCAGTTAATCGGCGTGTCATACCTGGCTTCAC
>JBLIMQ010000154.1:0-9994 GCA_047638775.1 Flavobacteriales bacterium | reverse complement strand
TAAACCAGGGGTGAGGTAATTCGTGGACTTGTTACAACTAGAAGGTGTCGGTATGACATCTAAGCGTACGCGAGAACGTCTAATTAACCGTCTGTTAGATCAGGGAATTACCAATCAAGAAGTTCTTGATGTGTTGGCCAATACCCCAAGGCACTTATTCGTCGACGAAGCGCTTTCACATCGCGCGTATGAAGACACCGCACTCCCTATTGGCTTTGGCCAAACGATATCGCAACCGTACATCGTTGCGCGCATGAGTGAACTATTAATTGATAGAGCAGAGTCGCTAGACAATGTTTTGGAGATTGGCACAGGGTCGGGTTATCAAACGGCTGTTTTGGCTCAGCTCGTGAAGAATGTCTGGAGTGTAGAGCGCATACAGGCCCTACAAAAAAAAGCCCGCTCACGCTTGAGTGAATTAGGCGTTAGGAATGTCCAGTATCGACATTCTGACGGAAGTTTAGGTTGGCCGGAAGATAAGCAATTTGATGCGATTCTGTCTGCGGCCGCTCCGCGATCTATCCCTAAACGCTTATATGACCAGCTAGCACCTAACGGCATTCTGATTATTCCTGTTGGGGGCGAAACCCAGGCACTAACCTTGGTCCGTCGTAACGGTGATGGCGATGGCGATGGCGATGGCGATACGTTTACGACCGAAACCTATGAAGATGTAAAATTTGTTCCATTGCTCTCTGGCACGGCTCAATAAAGCTAAGGGCAGGACATCTAATAACAGGAAACCTAATTACAGGAAGCCTAATTACAGGAAGCCTAATTACAGGAAACATTGTGGAAAAGCCTCGATCAAGAAAAGATTATATTTTACTTACCCTTAAAGGCATGGCCATGGGCGCTGCAGATATTGTGCCTGGGGTATCCGGTGGCACGGTTGCATTGATAACGGGCGTATATGCTGAACTGCTGAGTAGTTTAAAGGGGCTAACGCCTGCCAAGCTATTGATCCTTAAGAGCGAAGGTATTTCGGCGTTCTGGAATTCGATAAACGGTTGGTTTTTACTCGCGTTATTTGGCGGTGTATTACTCAGTTTGAAAACACTCGCGGCGTTGGTTGGTTATTGTTTAGCAAATTACCCTCTATTTGTTTGGGCTTTCTTTACTGGTTTGATTCTAGGTTCGTCGATTCTTTTGCTCAAACATCAAAAATTATGGGGCTGGCGTCAGATAGTGGCACTGTTGATTGGCGCTGCCTTGGTATTGGCTTTGGGCTTTGTTAAGCCTATGAGTGTTGATGGCGGCCCCGTGGTGCTTTTCCTTGGTGGGTTTATTGCAATCTGCGCAATGATTTTGCCGGGTATTTCAGGTAGCTTCATATTATTAGTGTTAGGGCTGTATTCGGTATTTTTGAGAGCGCTTCAAGATCTCGACCTATTAGCTTTGGCGAGCTTTGGTCTAGGCTGTATTAGTGGGTTGTTATTGTTTTCACGCGTGCTGTCGTGGCTACTTGAGCGTTTCTATTCCACTACGTTAGCCACAATGATCGGTTTTTTAGTGGGTTCGCTTTATACCACATGGCCATGGAAGCAAGTTTTAGAGACAATGGTAGATCGTCATGGCGAACTTGTTCCTACTTACCAACAAAGTGTGCTGCCTTCGACCTACGAAATTGTAAATAATACGCCTGCACAGGTGTTGTTGGTTTTACTTTGTGCCGCGGGAGGTTTATTTCTAGTACTTTTAGTTGAGTATACAGGAAAGAAAACTCAGTAAAGTATGAGGTTTTCGGGCTTATATAACTAAAAAAGTCGGATTTTATTGATTAAGTTATAAAAATCAAAAGATTTACCCCGAAGACTTTAGATTAAATCGATATATGAAATATTTGATTTTATTCGTTTTATTTAGGTTTTTGTCTATAATCCGCTCATTCTAAAGTCTTAGTTTTGGTTGGTTTGAGGATTAGGAAGTTTAAAGTGATCTTGAAAGCGATTAAATTAATTAGCATTACCCTCCTATTATCGGCTTGTGCCCGACCTACGGTTCAGGCCCCGATAAGTAGTCATCGACAACCCCCAAGTAACAAGATTACTTCGCATACGGTTGCCCCCGGCGAGACCCTTTATTCCATTGCATGGCGATACAATCTTGATTACAAGGAACTGGCTAGAATCAATGGTATAGAGCGGAATTACACGATATATCCAGGTCAAACGATTAACTTTAAACGGACCTCTCGCAAGCCTAAAATCGGTGCTGTTAAGCCAAAAACTAAGCCGAAAACTAATCTTCCAGCTAGTACTTTAACTAATCCCCCTGTAAAAACTCATACCGAAGTAGTAACTCCAAAGCCTGCAGAGCGTTTAATAAAAAGAACACCTGTGGTCAAAAAACCACCGTTAGTAGTTCCCAAGGCGGGGCCTGTCAAGTGGCGCTGGCCAATTCGCGGACGTGTGTTAACAAAGTTTGGCGGCCAAAGCAGCTTAAATAAAGGTGTTGATATCGCAGGACGGATGGGGGAATCTGTATATGCGGCTGCGGCAGGAACCATTGTTTATTCAGGTGATGGCCTCCGCGGTTACGGCAAGCTCGTTATCATAAAGCACAACGATAAATATCTAAGTGCCTACGCCCACAACAGTAAAGTGTTGGTAAAAGAAGGGGCGATAGTGAAGCGGGGGGAAGTCATTGCCAAAGTGGGAGCAAGCGGTTCCGACTCAGCTAGATTACATTTTGAGATACGTTATGACGGGAAACCCGTTGATCCACTTAAGTATCTTCCCAAAAACTAATACTTTTGGATTAAAAATGTTTCTGCCGGGGTTAAGGTTTCTGGTTTGCTGCCGAAAGCTCTAAGGAATAGGGTTTTTATAAGGACTTTTAAGGTGTGATGTGAAGGTAGTTGGGGTCACTGATCAGTTTAAATTTGCAAATAATGCATAGAGAGTCCTAAAACAACAAAATAATAGCAGGCAACGAGGGTACTATCATGGCGGTTCAACAAATGAGTAACGTATATTCAGATAACGATTCAGCAACTATCGCAGCGTCTATGGAATTAGACGAAATTACGACCGAGGCCACAATGGCCGACGAACCGATTAAGGTAGTTCCCGCTCTTAAGACAAGTCCCGCTTCTAAAGTAAGTTCGACGCCCAAAAAGGCTGCTGCTAAAAAGGCGGCCCCTAAAAAGGCTACCGCCAAGAAAGCTTCTAGCGCGGCCGAGCTTGATGAAAAATATGAAAAAACCTTCGATGCCACACAATTATATTTAAACGAAATTGGATATTCGCCACTGCTAAGTGCCGAAGAGGAAGTTTACTTTGCCCGTAAAGCCTTAAAAGGTGAAGAGCCTGCACGCCAACGTATGATCGAAAGTAACCTACGTTTAGTTGTGAAAATTTCACGTCGCTATGTTAATCGTGGCTTAGCGTTATTAGACTTGATCGAAGAGGGTAACCTAGGCTTGATTCGTGCCGTTGAAAAATTTGATCCCGAGCGCGGGTTCCGCTTTTCTACTTACGCAACTTGGTGGATCCGCCAAACCATCGAACGCGCAATCATGAATCAAACGCGCACTATCCGTTTACCTATCCATGTCGTTAAAGAGCTTAATGTTTACCTACGAGCTTCACGTGAGCTTGCTCAGAAGCTTGATCATGAGCCAACCCCTGACGATATAGCCTTTCTTTTAGATCGCCCTGTAGCCGACGTAGAGAAGATGCTTGCCCTTAACGAACGTGTAGCTTCAATGGACACGCCAATTGGTCAATCTTCTGAAAAAACACTGGTTGATACCGTTGCCGATCAGCACGTTTCAGATCCTTCGCAAATATTGCAAGATAGAGATTTAACATCCAGCCTAGATCATTGGCTTGATGACCTAAGTGAAAAGCAGCGTGAAGTGATAGCGCGTCGTTTTGGCTTACGTGGCTATGAAACCAGCACCTTAGAAGAAGTTGGTCGTGAGATTGGATTGACGCGTGAACGTGTTCGTCAAATTCAAGTAGAAGCGCTTCGCCGCATGCGCGACATTCTTGAAACTCAAGGTCTTGATGCCACCGCTTTGTTTGGCATGGCATAAGCCCAAAGCGACATAAGCTTACAGACATAAAAAAAGCCGCTTAGCGGCTTTTTTTATGTCTGTAAGCTTATTAGAAAAACTAGATTCTAACGCTCCAGGTGTTGAAGTTTGTTCTCAACGCCGTCCCACTCTTCATTGTCGGCCGGAGCTTCTTTCTTCTCAGTGATATTTGGCCACACCTCAGCAAGCTCAGAGTTTAGCTCAAGGAAGGCTTCTTGGCCTTCAGGTAGTTCATCTTCAGAGAAGATTGCATCTACTGGACATTCTGGTTCACAAAGAGCGCAATCAATACACTCATCAGGGTGAATAACGAGAAAATTTGGCCCTTCATAAAAGCAATCCACTGGGCATACTTCGACACAGTCGGTATGTTTGCATTTAATACAGTTGTCGCCCACTACGAATGTCATTTCAATACCTCACTAAAAATCAAGCGCAGAAGTCTAACAGGATACATTGTGCTCTTCAAAGTCCAAGAGCGCTATTTAGTCGAAATAATGGCTGAATTGGCATATATTTCGCGTATTTCCTTACAGACTCGGTCTATAGCTTAGCTTTTAGATCATAGAGTGCATCTAAGGCTTGTCGTGGGCTTAGGCTATCTAGGTCTAAACCATCAAGTGCCGTTTCGATTTCACTCGGCTCCGGGCTAAAAAATAGGTCGCCTTGCGGTGGCGCCGTGTCGATATCATTCATTATAGTTTTGGTGGGGCTAACGAGCTTTCCTTGCTCGCCTTCAGCTTCTAAAAGCTCAAGTCTGGCTTTAGCCGTTGCAAGAACCTCGCGCGAGATGCCAGCAAGTTTAGCAACCTGTAAACCAAAACTTTTACTGGCCGGGCCTTTTTGGATGTTATGTAGGAATACAATACCATCGCCATGTTCAGTCGCGTCAAGGTGCACGTTTTCCAAATTTTCGAGCGTGTCAGCCAGTTGCGTTAGCTCAAAATAATGCGTGGCGAAAAGAGTGAACGCTTGGATCTTTTTCGACAATTGCTCAACGCAGGCCCATGCTAACGACAGTCCATCATAGGTACTGGTGCCACGTCCGATTTCATCCATCAACACTAGGCTTCTGTTAGTAGCGTTATTTAAGATGTTAGCGGTCTCTGTCATCTCGACCATAAAGGTAGAGCGGCCACCGGCTAGATCATCAGAAGAGCCAATACGTGTAAATATGCGATCACATAAACCTATTTGAGCCGATTCTGCCGGCACAAAGCTACCCACTTGCGCTAACAATACAACCAGGGCCGTTTGGCGCATATACGTAGATTTACCCCCCATGTTCGGGCCGGTAATGATAAGCATGCGTTGTTCAGTATTAAGCGTTAAGTCATTCGGTACAAAGGGTGCATCAAGTACTTGCTCAATAACCGGATGGCGGGCCTGAATAATCTCCAAGCCGGGTTGATCACTTAAGTTTGGCCGACAAAAATTCAAGGCTTCTGCGCGTTCGGCAAGTCCGCCTAAAACATCTAGCTCTGTTACCGCCTGAGCCGCAATCTGTAAGGGGCGTAAACTGAGATTGAGTGTGTCGATCAGCTCTTCATATAAGGCTTTTTCACGGCTTAGCGCGCGACTTTTTGAAGATAAGGCCTTATCTTCAAAAATTTTCAGTTCGGGTGTAATAAAACGTTCAGCATTTTTTAAGGTTTGACGTCGAATATACTCAACAGGAGCCTTCTCGGCCTGCGACTTACTAATTTCAATAAAGTAACCGTGAACCCTGTTATAGCCGACCTTAAGTGTCGATAGGCCTGTTTTTTCACGCTCTTCTGTTTCGAGTTTAATTAAAAACTCACCGGCGTTGGTACTGATCGCCCGTAACTCATCTAGCTCACTGTCAAAACCGCCCGCAATTACGCCGCCTTCGCGCATAACAACGGGTGGGTTTTCGATAATGGCTTTCTCAAGTAGGCTCGTAATATCGGGGAATTCACCAATAGACTTACCAAGACTCGAAAGTAGAGGGTTAGTCGTCTCTTTTAACAGCACTTGAAGATTGGGGTATTCGGCTAGTGAGCTACCTAGGCGACTTAAGTCACGTGGCCGTGCAGACCGCAACGCAACGCGTCCTAAAATGCGTTCCAAATCACCAATGTTTTTCAAGTGGCTACGATATATGTCGAGCTCGCCAGAGCCAATGACCGTGGCGATGGCGTCAAGTCGTTCGTTAAGCGTGCCAAGTGCGTACAAGGGTTTGTTTAGCCAGCGTCGCAGTAACCGCGAACCCATCGCGGTAGAGCAGGAATTTAACACCGCGAATAGCGTATTTTCTTCACCGCCACGCAGATTTATATCAAGCTCTAAGTTCGCACGCGTTGCGGCGTCTAATCGAACACTTTCACCGATATCTTCGACTTTAATTTGATGAATATGCGTTAACTGCGTTCGTTGTGTTTCTTTCGTGTACGAAAGTAAGCATCCCGCTGCACAAAGGCCCAGCATGTTTTTATCAATACCAAAACCGCTTAGGTCCTTGGTTTCGAATTGCTGACACAGTACACGAATGGCAGCATCTTGGTCGTACTCCCATATCGCACGAGTTCGTAAGCCTTTACGATTGGCCAGTTCAGCCGGTAGTTCAATATCTTCAGGGACTAATAACTCAGCCGGATTAAGTCGCGCAATTTGATCAATTACGGCATCGAAGTTTTCGAGATCAAAAAGCGAAAAGTGCCCACTAGCGATATCAAGGTAAGCCAAACCAAAGCCATTGTCATGTACGCTTAACGCTACGAGTAAATTGTCGCGATTCGCATCCAGCAGCGCTTCGTCACTGACCGTTCCAGGCGTAAGAATACGAACGACCTTGCGCTCAACTGGGCCCTTCGAAGTCGCCGGGTCACCAATTTGCTCGCAAATAGCAACCGAAATACCCTTACTAACAAGCTTGGCCAAATACCCTTCGGCGGCATGGTGGGGAACGCCACACATAGGAATAGGCTTACCGTCGGACTTCCCGCGTGCGGTAAGTGTAATATCCAAAATCTCCGATGCTTGCTTAGCATCGTCAAAGAATATTTCGTAAAAATCGCCCATTCGATAAAAAACAAGTTCATTTTGGTGCTCGGCTTTTATGCCGAGGTATTGCTGCATCATCGGAGTGTGTTGCTGCAAGGTTGTTCCGCCTAGGTCGCTTTTTTTGCTGCTCTTCTTTAAATTACTCATAAAATTAATGTTCTAGCGTATTTTTTGCTGTCGCAAAAGTTGTATTTGGGCGTATTAGTGAATGCTGGGGCAAGTCATCAAATCTCGCACTCCGGTGTGCTAGCGGTATAGCTGGCGCGAGAAAGGGCGGGTAAAAATCCGCCGGACATTGGTTGTTATGTGAGCACTCACTAGCAAATAGAGGTAATGATCAATTCTATTTGAGCGATTTTTGGGGGCATTATATCAATGAAAACGACTAAGGCTGCGTTAAGTTTGTCTATTGTGAAGAAAGGTGGGCTTGGGGTGGTTTTTTATGCTTTTGTTTTGATAAACGACTCATAAATCAGTTCAACATCTTCCGCCGCACGATGTTGCCGGTACTTCCCTGATGAGGCTAGCTGATACTTTACGTCACAGAATTGGCTGTGTTGAAAGGGCTCTAAAAGATCGAATAGCGACAATATGTGGAAAAGCTGCGGTTCATTGGTTGCGTGATAAAGCGTGTTAACCCAGTCATTATCCCACTTAGCCGCGTCGCTATAAATTAGGCCATCTGTTTGGCTTAAGAAATTATTTAGCTCTTGAGCTACTTGCAAGGGTGGCAAACCATTAGCTATGAGATCTGCCCGTGAAATGCCGTGCATGCTCTGGGCTGTTTCGGACCAGTATGTCCAGCTAGATTCTGGACGTATCAGCCACGACTTGGTTTCAGCATTAACCCTTACGGCTACCTCAATAGGGTAAGAGTCGAAATGCAGCCCGCTGGCTTCTATATCTATTATCGCGATATCACTCATAAGAAGAACATGAATTCCTTGGGGCGATGTTTTTAGGAGTTTAACCCGCTTTTGCACACAGAGCATTGTTAATTATAAAACTGCATTTCAAATGCATCAGGTGTCACATCTTAATACGAGCACACCCAATAGGTATAAATTCTATAACTGACTAATTTAATGGCATTTTATCTAAATTGTACGAGCGGGTGTCCTCGAATACTTTTTCTAGGGATTTAAAAGAGCCAAAGTTAGCGCTATAATTAGGTCCAAATATTGGTCTCTAATAGAGTGGTTCGGAGGTTACGATGCTACAAAAAATCCTTTGCGAATATACAACGTCAATCAGTAAGTTTAAGGCGAACCCCAGTGCAGCGCTGTCTGAAGCTGGTGGAGACGCC
Source organism: Flavobacteriales bacterium (assembly GCA_047638775.1). Classification (GTDB taxonomy): domain Bacteria; phylum Pseudomonadota; class Gammaproteobacteria; order Pseudomonadales; family Cellvibrionaceae; genus Agaribacterium. The sequence goes on along the minus strand of JBLIMQ010000154.1, from coordinate 1,622 downwards.
GTTGCCGTGTCATCTCATAACGAAATCCAGTTTTACGCCGTTCCAGCTAACATCTACGAAGATATGGTGAATTTCTTGGAATATGCGCAACGTGGTACAACTGAAATTAATGAAATACCGGCTGAGTTTAATTTAACTGATGAAAAATTTGAAAAAATGTCAAAAGGTTTAAAGGCTAAAGCCAAGAAGGACTTAGGAGGATTCGAAGAATGCTAAAGAAAACACAAATTCACAATAAAAACACCAAAAGCGGTGTCGATGTGATTTATGAGGACGACCAGAGCTCCAACACCAAACACGCGCCCGAGGCACCTGTGAACTCTGCTCGTATTGATGCCGCCGCAAAAACAACAACAAAGTCAAAGCTTAAGCAAAAATATAGCAAATAAAAGGAGGTTACTGTGGGGGTACGCATTTTCATGCACCAGCTGATCAAAGACGACTTGACGGAATTGGAGTGCCAACAGCTCATTCGAGACTTTCGTAACTATAAAGAAGGAAAGGGACTACCGGTAACCTTCGGCCGCGATGTCCCATACGACCATACATTCAATCGACAATACGTACAGCTTCAACATCTACACATGAAACGAAACGGCCAAAAGTTTCCCGTTAGACTCGTTCAGTTTAATCGGACATCAGGGGCCGTACTCGTATATTGCCCAGGCTACTTTGATAAAAGTTCTTACCTGCTGATAGCCATAGCAAAGCATCATAATCCTCGAAAGCCTAGTGAAATCGAGGATACTGATCGAGATCCTGAATTAATGGCTATTTTTGAGCAAATAGCAGAGGGGTTTAGAGATAAATTCTAAAGTGTAAGAAATCTGAAAAGATGCGAGGGCACCCGCTCGTCATACTTTGCGATGACAATCAATAAGTACGTGCCCTCGCATTCGTTCCCGTATGCGTTCCCGCACGCGTTAGCCCCACAGAAAAAAGCGTCTAAAAACCCACTTAAACCCCACTAAAACAATAGACATCCACCCATCATCCTCTTATTCTTTCCCCTCCCAAAAGCCTAGCGAGTACAGCGCTTACATGCCGATGAATGACGCCCTTTCCCACAACTACCGTACCAGCTTGGATAACGTACCTGCAGAGGCGCAAGAGTCTATAAAACTGGTGACAGATCTAGCCGGTAGATTCTTTACCAAGAGCCTAGCCATGGTCTGGTTATTTGGCAGTTATGCCCGTGGCGAAGCCATTAACGATAAACGTGTGAATCAAGAAACCGGCACCCTGTCAGAATACCGCTCCGACATCGATATTCTAGTGGTCGTGCGCGGTAAAACGGTAGAGGACCAGTCTTCTCGTTGGGCACGCTTGTGTAAAAAGGTAGAAGATCACCCCGACATACCGTTCAATATTCACTTGATAGCTGAAAGCTTAGTCCGCCTTAATGACGCCATAGAAAACTGCGAATATTTTTATCGCGATGTGATCAGCGAAGGCGTGGTGTTATACAGCACCGTCAACCAGTTGGCCGAGCCAAAAGAGATGACACCCCAAGAGCGCCGCCGATGGGCGATACAGTATTTTGAACGCTTTTACGCCCGTTCAGTGGCAATGCGCCAATCGCTGTATTTGCATTACCAGTTAGATGACTATGGTTCGTCGAT